>CBFHML010000090.1:0-70264 GCA_965656855.1 Roseovarius sp. | reverse complement strand
GCTCAATCTTGGCATCCGCGTGCGGGAATTGCGCAAATCTCGCGGCTGGACGCTGGAACAGGCGGCGAAGCAGGCGGGGCTTGCGCGCTCGACCCTGTCCAAGATCGAAAACGGCCAGATGTCGCCGACCTATGAGGCGCTCAAGAAGCTGGCAGAGGGCTTGCAGATTTCCGTGCCGCAGCTTTTCACACCGCCGCAACGCGACCGTATCAGCGGGCGCATGGCGGTGACCAAGGCCGCGCAGGGCACACAGCACGCCACCACGACCTATGAACACGAATTGCTGGCCGATACGCTGTCGAAAAAGCGGATGCTGCCCTATCGTGCGCGGATCAGAGCGCGCAATTTTGAGGAATTTGACGGCTGGGTGCGCCATGATGGCGAGGAATTTTTATATGTTCTGACCGGCGTGGTGCAGCTTTATACCGAGTTCTACGAGCCGATAGAGATGCGGCGCGGTGACAGCGCCTATTACGACGCCACGATGGGCCATAATGTCGTGTCCCTCTCCGAAGAGGATGCAACGATCCTGTGGATCACCTCGCTGGGGTAGGCGTGGCTCAGGCCGCCCTGACGGGCTGACGCGCATTCACCTTGTGAAAGATGTGCGTAAAGGTCGCGGCGCCGAGGATCGGAATCACCAGATTGACCACCGGAATCGTCAGAGGAATGGCCATCAGCGACCCGGCCAGCCAGATCTTGCCGTGGTTCGCCTTGCGCATGGCCTTGGCATTCTTGCGCCCGATCCGGCGCATCGCGGCCAGTTGGAAATACTCCATCCCCAATAGGTAGCCATTCAAAGCCCAGAAGATAAAGGGCGCGAAAGGCGCGAAGATCGCATAGAAAAACAGCGCCACGATATTGGCCGCCATGATGACGCCAAGGAAATTCACAGAATCCTTGAACGCCTCGCCCATGGATTGCGGGTCTGGTTTCGGCAGGTTGGGATAATGCCTGTCCTCGACCGCTTGGGCCACCTCATCCAGAAAGATAGAGGTGATCGCCGAGGCGACAGGCACCATCAGCACGATGGACAAGAGCAACATCACGCCAAGCCCTGCCACGCTCAGAAGGTCGTCGATCCAACGCACCTCGCCGATCAGCCAGATCGTCGACGTGTCGCCAGTCAGCGACTGGATGAACCACAAGACCCCAACCGTTGCCGAGATCAGCAGCGCCAGTGTCAGTCCGATCCCAAGCAACAGGACACGGCGAAATTTTGGGTCACCGATCTGTCGCAGCGCCTTGAAGAACGCCTCGAAAATCATGTGTCCATCCACGTGGTGATCGCCGTCAGATCAGGGCGCGGGCGTTCGGGTGGCGTGCTTGTCTCGGTGCCGATGTGGATAATTCCAGCGACCCGTTCGCTGGTCGCAAGGCCGAGCCCGCTTTCCACAAACCCGCGATCATGTGACGCCCAGCCTGAGAGCCAGTTCGCCCCCCAGCCAGAGGCAAGTGCGGCATTCAAAAGCGCAAGACAGGCGGCCCCGGCGGAATAGGTCTGTTCCAGTGGCGGGATTTTCTCAGATGGCTTTTGCACCTCGACCACCACGACGGCCAGCGGTGAATTCGCGAACTGGTCGCGTGCCTTGGTGATGTCATCCTCAGCCCGGCCAAGACTGGCCCCGCGCGCGACCACAAGCTCGCTCAGTCGTTGCAGGGCGGCCTGTTCGAGCACGATAAAGCGCCACGGCTCCAGCTTGCCGTGATCGGGCGTGCGGGCGGCGGCGGTCAGGATCGGCTCCAGCGCTGTGCGATCCGGCGCGGGGGCTGCCAGCGTTTTAGCCGGGCGCGATCTGCGCGACAGGAGAAACTCAAGGGCAGCGTGATTGTGTTCTGGCAAGGCGGGTGTCTCCGGCTTTGGTGTGGCTGACCTCCATATAGGCGGTCAGCGGGTGTTTTCATTTACACGATGCGCTGAATGTCGATGTCAGCGTTTGGCCGGGCGCATGCTATACACGCCCTCCGGCAGGTTAAGCGCCGCGCCAAGGTCGCGGACCTGCTCTGTGGATAGGGTGATTTTCTGCATCCGGTCGGTGCGCGGGTCGTATTGCTCGATCGTGATGCATTCCTCAAAACCGTTGATGACCACGTCCTCTTGCAAGGGGGCGCGGCCTTCATCCACCAGCGTCACGACGGTCGAGTCGAATTCGTGTTCTATTGTAAACATGCCCAAACCCTAGCGACCCTGCCACGATGCGCAATCGGCTTTTCCTTGCCAGTTGGTGACAAGAGGCTGGTGCCTTGGGGGTGGCAAGCGGGCAATTCATTGCTACATAGGTGGTTCAATATCACGACAGGATCACGACATGCGTTGGATTGCGCTTTTTGCTCTCGCTCTTGTTGCCGCCTGCGAGGTGGCCCCCACCCAGTCCGGTCCGACGCAGACGGGCCCCGCTCAGCCTCAGCAGGCGCAACCGCGCACGCCCAGCACGCCGAACACGTCACAGCTGTCGCGGTTCCGGCAGGTCGTTGCCCGTGTCGAGCCTGAGGCCGAAAGATATTGTCGCGCACAGCTCGCGCAGGGCAATTGTGATTTCAATATCGTGGTGGATGATCGTCCGGGCCTGCCCGCGAATGCGTTTCAGACGCTGGATCGCAACGGTCGCCCGGTTATCGGCTTTACCCTTGCGCTGATCGCTGATGCCGCCAACGCGGATGAGTTGGCCTTTGTGCTCAGCCATGAGGCCGCGCACCATATCGCTGGCCATATTCCCCGGCAGCGCCAGAATGCGAGCGCGGGTGCGATCCTGCTTGGCGGGCTTGCGACGATTGCGGGGGCCAATGCCAGCGCGGTCGATGCGGCGACCAATCTGGGTGCCTCGGTCGGCGCGCGCAGCTACTCCAAGGATTTCGAGCTTGAGGCCGATGCGCTGGGCACCGTGATCGCAAAGCGGTCTGGATATAACCCGGTGCGCGGCGCTGAGTATTTCAATCGCATCCCCGATCCCGGCGACCGGTTCCTTGGCACGCATCCGCCCAACGCCCAGAGAATCGAGACGGTGCGGCGCGTGAACAACAGCCTTTGATGCGCCAGCTCACCGGCGTCATTAGCGACAGGGGATCGAAATATGCCGTGTCGGGTGGTCCCGCGCCGGATAGGCTTGCGGTGGATGAGTTCCTGAAAGCCCTGAAACGCGACAAGAAATTCGCCAAGGCCACCCATAATACATGGGCCATGTTGCCAGCTGACGGCCCGCCGCTCAAATCCGATGACGGAGAGGCGGGCGCAGGCATGGTCATTCTGCGCATGCTGGAGCGTGCGGGCCTGCACGATCATGTGGTGGTTGTCACCCGCTGGTACGGGGGCAAACATCTGGGCGGCGACAGGTTTCGTCATGTGCAGGACTGCGTGACGGCCTATCTGGAGGCGCTTGACGCAGATCAAGGCGCCTAGCCGCGCGGCGTCGCAGGGTGGCTGCATCCAGACAGCAAGGAGCCCCGGATGCCCGAGACCCTGACAATCAAACGTCACGCCACTCTTGTCGACCGCATGGCGACGACAATTGGCGTCGATCTAGAAGAGGCCACGCTGCAAGGGCATATCACGCCTGATGCGCTGTGTGACGTCGTGTTGCGCTGCACCGGGTGCAGCAACCCCGATGGATGTGGCCAGTGGCTCGACGCACATCACGACGGGGCAGAGGCCACGCCAGCAATGTGCCGCAACGCGGATATCTTTGATCTGTTGAAAGCGGGCAAACGGGTCTGAGCCCGTCGTGCGATGGGTCAGACGACTGGCGGCACGGCAAGTGCCGTGGATATGCCAAGAAAGCAGCACGCCGTGGCGGCCAGCACGCAGGCGTGCCAGATGGCGTTGGCATAGCGCAGGCTTTCCCAGCAATAGAACACGACCGCGCCGGTATAGATCACTCCGCCAGACAGAATCAAAACCACGCTTTGTTGTGGCAAGCTGGGCCAGAGCGGGACAAGCAGCACAAGCCCCAGCCAGCCAAGCGCCACCTGCGGCAGCCATTCGGTGCTCATGCGCCCCGGTGCCGCGCGCAGCTTGAGCGCCACACCGATCAGCGCCAGCAGCCATATCAGGCCTAGCATCACATAGCCCAAAACACTGCCCAAAAGCGCGCCCAACGGCGTTAGCGTGCCAGCGATCTTGACGTAGATTGCGGCATGGTCGATTCGCCGTAGCAGCGCGCGCGCCCGTGTGTGGGCCGCCATGTGATAGGCCGCCGAGGCACACAGCATCGTCAAGAGCGCCAGCGCATAGATCACCACCGCCCAAAAGGTGCTCCATGGCAGATGGTCTGCGATCAGGGCAAACAGGATCACCACACCCGAAAGCGCCGCCGCCACGCCGACGACATGCACGATGCCATCGGCAATCCGTTCGGCGCGGGTATAGGCGGGATAGGACATGGTGTAATGGCCTCCTCAATTGCAGCATAACATGACTTTGGCCCTGCAACCTGCAGCTATCATATCACAATTAAGTTTCGGTTTGCGTCAGATCGCGTGTGCCGTTGCGTCAGCCATCAAGACTGAGCGGGCAGTTGCCCCCAGAGATCGTATTCGCCGGCCTCGTCAACTTTTACGGTCACGATATCGCCGACTGACAGCGCCTCTGTGCCCTCGTCAATGAACAAACAGCCGTCGATTTCGGGCGCATCGGCCTTGGTGCGGCAGGTCGCAATGCCGTCGGCGTCGATATCGTCGACGATGACGTCTTGCATGGATCCAACCTTGGCGGCCAGCTTATCCACAGAAATGGCCTGCGCGACCTCCATAAAGCGATCCCAGCGGTCTTGCTTGACCTCGGCCGGCACATGATCGGGCAGGGTGTTGGAGCGTGCGCCCGCGACGTTCTCGTATTGGAAACATCCCACCCGGTCGAGCCGCGCCTCGCGCAGCCAATCCAGCAGGGTCTGGAATTCTTCCTCGGTCTCGCCGGGATAGCCCACGATAAAGGTCGAGCGCAGCGCGATATCCGGGCAGGCCGCCCGCCATGCCGCGATCTCATCGAGTGTTTTCGCCGCCGCAGCGGGCCGTGCCATGCGTTTTAGCGTGTCGGGATGTGCGTGCTGAAACGGAATGTCGAGATAGGGCAGCAATCCGTTCCCGGCCTCGGCCATGATCGGAATAAGGTCACGCACATGCGGATAGGGGTAGACATAATGCAGCCGCACCCATGCGCCCAACTGTCCCAGCTCGCGGGACAGATCAACAATGTGACTGCGCAGGTCAGCGCCCTTCCAAGGGTTCACGTCATGCTTGCGGTCCACGCCATAAGCGCTTGTATCCTGCGATATAACCAAAAGCTCGCGAACCCCGCTCTCGACCAGCTTTTCAGCCTCGCGCAGGATGGCATGCGCCGGGCGTGACGCCAGCCGCCCGCGCATGTCGGGGATGATGCAGAACTTGCACTTGTGGTTACAACCCTCTGAAATCTTTAGATAGCTGTAATGGCGCGGCGTCAGCTTTACGCCCGCGGCTGGCAGCAGGTCCACGAACGGGTCCGGATCGGGCGGGACGGCGCGGTGCACAGCATCCAGAACCTGCTCATATTGATGCGGGCCGGTAACGGCCATCACCTTGGGATGGGCGCCGGTGATATAGTCTGGCTCTGCCCCCAGACACCCCGTCACGATCACGCGTCCATTCTCGCGCAGCGCCTCGCCGATCGCCTCCAGGCTTTCGGCTTTGGCACTGTCCAGAAATCCGCAGGTGTTCACGATCACCGCATCCGCGCCATCATAGTCGGGCGAAATCCCATAGCCCTCGGCGCGCAGCCGCGTCAGGATGCGTTCACTGTCGACCAGCGCCTTGGGACAGCCAAGCGATACCATTCCGATGACCGGCTGTCCGGGGCGGGTGCGCGCGCTCAGCGTGGCATTGGCAAGATCGGGGCGCAGGTCTGGGGGATTGGTGCTCATATGCCGGGCTATATCGCCGCCCGCGCGTTCGGAAAAGCACAAAAGCGGTTGTTGGCGGCGGGCCGCCTTCCTACTGTTTGGAAAAACGCAAGGAGTGCGCAATGCGCTGGATCATCCGTCTTGTCGGGCTTGTTATCATTTTGGCCGCTGTCGCGGTCGGATCTTTGTTCTTGTTGCCGGGCGACCGTATCGCCCGGATCGCCGCCGACCAAATCACACGGGTGACAGGGCGCGAGGTCACGCTGGAGGGCAAGACCACGATCAGCCTCTATCCCGTTTTGGGGGTCAGCACGGGCGCCGTCACTGTCGCCAACGCCCCATGGGCCGGGGACACACCGATGTTCAGCGCCGACAGCCTCAAGATCGGGGTAAAGCCAGAGGCGCTCTGGGGTGGGGATATCCGCATCACCGGGCTTGAGGCGGTTGCGCCGCAGATCACGCTGCACCGCGCCGCCGATGGGCGCGTGAACTGGGAACTGGGCGTGAGCAATGTCGCGCCGTCGGGTCAGTCGGGGGCAGATGGCGCACAGACCGCACCCGCACAGGACAGGCGGCTGGCGCTGACGCTGGACCGCGCGTTGATCACCAACGCCTCGGTCACCTATATCGACGACGTGGCGGGCAGCACGACCCGGCAGACGGGCATAGATTTCGATCTGCGCTGGCCGGATTACGACGGCACCGCCAGCTTTGATGCGGTGCTGCGCCCGAATGGCGTCGCGCTGGCCCTGTCGGGGCACCTTGATCGCGTCGGGCATTTCATTGACGGGGGCGTGTCGGACATGGCGCTGACTGTCGCCTCCGACGCGGGCGATCTCGCGTTCGAGGGCCGGGCAAGCACAGCGCCCGAGGCGGCGGGCAGGCTTAGCTTTGATTTCAACGATACCGCCGCGTTTCTGGCTGCGCTTGGTGTGGCGGGCGTGGATGTGCCCCAGGGCGCGGGCCGGGTTGCCAGCGGTGCGGTCAACCTGACCTTTACACCAGATCAGCGGCTTGCCCTGCGGGATCTGTCGCTTGATCTGGATGGCAACGGCCTGACTGGTGCCGCCGATCTGGCCATGGCCGGAGAGAGGCCGCGCCTCAACCTGCAACTCAATGCGGGTGCGTTGGATTTCAGCGCCGCTGCCGGGGGCGGCGCGTCCGGTGGTGGGGGCGGCACAAGTGGCGAGACCGCGGCAACAGGTGACGCAGGCTGGTCCACCGCCCCGATAGACGCCTCTGCGCTGGCGCTGCTCGACGCGGAAATAGCGCTGGTGGCAAACAGCATCGACCTTGGCGATCTGACCCTTGGCAAAACACGCACATTGGCCACGCTCGACCGGTCCCGGCTTGTCTTTGATATCCGTGAATTGCGGGCCTATGACGGGCTGATCACCGGGCAGTTCGTGGTCAATAATCGCTCTGGCCTGTCGGTTGGTGGCGATCTGGCGGCTGATGCCATTAACCTTGAGACCCTGCTGAGCGAGACGATGGATGTCACCCGGCTGTCTGGCACCGCCGACGGGACGCTTGCCTTTCTGGGCGTCGGCAACACGATGCAGGCGATCATGTCGTCGCTGTCCGGCGATGGCGCGGTGAAAACCGGGCGCGGTGTGATTTCCGGCTTTGATCTGGACGCGCTCATGCGCTCTGGCGATGGGTCTGGCGGTACGACCGTATTCGACAGTGCCTCTGCCAGCTTTCGGATGAAAAACGGCAATATGTTTAACGACGACCTGCAGATGATCCTGCCGCTGGCCCGCGCCACGGGAGAGGGTCGCGTGGGGCTGGGCGCGCGCGACATCGACTACGTGTTTACCCCCGTCCTGCTGGATGGCGGATCGGGTGGCGGGCTTGCCATCCCTGTCAGCATCCGTGGACCATGGGCCAATCCGCGCATCAAACCGGATCTGGAAAAGGCCATCGACCTGAATTTCAAGGCCGAAAAGCAAGAGCTGGAGCGCAAAGCACGTGAAGAGGTGGAGCGCGAGGTGGAAAAGCAGCTTGGTATCGAACGGCAAGAGGGACAGTCGCTGGAAGACGCGGCCAAGGACACGCTGGAAAAGGAGCTGGAGCGCGGCATCCTAAAGCTCTTCGATTGACCAAGGCCCGCCCCCGGCTTACCTGCATGCCATGACATTGCACCCCGCCGATCCCGCCTTTGCCGCGCAACTACGAGAGTTGCTGCCAGCCGCCGCCTTCAAAGAGACGGCCGCCGCCTATTTCGAGGAACCGCGCGGACGCTGGAAGGGGCAGGCGGGTGTCATCGTGGCCCCCGCCACGACTCAGGAGGTGGCGCATGTCATCGCTGCGGCCTCCAAGGCGCGTGTGCCGGTGATCCCCTATGGTGGGGGCACCGGGCTTGTGGGGGGGCAGATGACAGAGGACGGCCCGCCGCCTGTTTTGCTGAGCCTTGAGCGGATGCGCGCCGTGCGTGGTATCTGGGCGGAAGAAAACGTCATGGTCGCCGAGGCGGGCGCGATCCTGTCGGATCTGCATGACGCCGCAGGTGCGGAAAACCGTCTGTTTCCCTTGTCCATCGCGTCCAAGGGCAGTGCCCGGCTGGGTGGGTTGCTTGCGGCAAATGCGGGTGGCGTGAACGTGCTGCGATACGGCAACGCGCGCGATCTGTGCCTCGGGATCGAGGCGGTGCTGCCCGATGGCACGATCTGGCAAGGGATAAGACGCCTGCGCAAGGACAACACCGGCTACGATTTGCGCAACCTGCTCATCGGGTCAGAGGGCACGCTTGGCGTGATCACCGCCGCCGCGATGAAGCTTTATGCCGTGCCCGCATCCTGCGGCACCGCGCTGATGGTGGTGAATAGCCCCGAGGCGGCGTTGTCTTTGCTGGCGATGGCCCGTGACCACATGGGCGAGGCGGTCTCGGCGTTTGAGCTGATGCACCGCATGGGGCTCGATTTTCTGGCCGAAACGATGCCGGATATCCGCCAGCCTTTTGAGGCGCGGCCCGAATGGTTCGTTTTGATAGATGTAGGGCTGGCAAAGGGTCTTGATGCGGACACGGCGCTAGAGCAGCTCTTTGCCGCCGCGCTGGACGCGGGGCTTGTGCAGGACGGGATGATCGCACAGTCCGAACAGCAGCGACGAGAGTTCTGGGACATCCGCGAGACCATCCCAGAGGCGAACCGCCGGATCGGCTCGGTCTCCAGCCATGACATTTCCCTGCCGATCAGCGCGATCCCGGACTTTGTCCGTGCGGGCAATGCGGCACTGGCTGATTTGGGGCCTTTCCGTATCAACGCGTTTGGGCATCTGGGCGATGGAAACCTGCATTACAACGTGTTCCCGCCCAAGGGGCAGAGCCGGGATGACTTCACCGATCAGCGCAAGGCGATCAAGCGCTGCGTGCACGACCTGACGCACCAGATGGGCGGCTCTGTGTCTGCCGAGCACGGCATCGGACGGCTCAAGGTCGATGATCTGGAGCGCTATGGCGATCCGGCGAAACTGGCTGCAATGCGCTCGATCAAATTGGCGCTGGATCCTGCGGGCATCATGAATCCGGGCGCGGTCCTACGGCATCAGGGCGAGTAGGGCCGCCTGGCGGGCAGGGGTGCAGTCAATCCGCTTGTGCAGCACAGGGCGCCTGACGCCCTGTGCCCGGTTCAGTCTCGCCAGCGGTTACAGACCAAGCGCGCGATAGCTTGCCGCGACCTTGTCGATGGACACCAGATAGGCAGCGGTGCGCAGGTCGGTGACATCCTCCCGCTCGTGCCAGACCTCGCGCATAGACTGGTAGGCGGCGCGCATGGTGTCATCCAGACCCGAGCGCACCAATTCCAGCTCTCCTGCGCCACGCAGGTATTTTTGCTTGAATCCCGGTGTCAGGGTCCAGCCCAGCCCCTTGTCCGCGCTGAGCTGCTCCAGTTCGTCCACCAAAAGCTGGTGGCGCGATTCCTCTTGCCTGCGGCCCATGCGGCCAAAGCGGATGTGGCTGAGGTTCTTGACCCATTCGAAATAGGATACAGTCACACCGCCCGCGTTGGCATACATGTCGGGGATGATAACCGTGCCTTTTTCGCGCAACACATCATCTGCGCCCGCCGTGATCGGGCCATTGGCGGCCTCGATGATAAGCGGCGCCTTGATCCGCGCGGCGTTGCCGAGGTTGATAACGCCCTCAAGCGCGGCGGGAATGAGGATATCGCAATCCTGTTCCAGCACCGCCGCGCCTTCGGCCTGATGTGCGGCGTCAGGATAGCCTGTGACGCCACCATGTTTGACGATCCACTCACGGACCGCGTCCACATCAATGCCCTTCTCGTTGTAAAGCGCCCCGTCGCGTTCGATGATCCCGGTGATGATCGCGCCATCCTCGTCCGCCAGAAACTTGGCCGCGTGATAGCCCACATTGCCCAAGCCCTGCACGATGACGCGCTTGCCATCCAGCGTGCCTGACAGTCCGGCGGCTTTGATATCCTCGGGGTTGCGAAAGAATTCCTGAAGCCCGTATTGCACGCCGCGTCCCGTCGCTTCTGTGCGGCCCTGAATGCCGCCCGCATTGACCGGTTTGCCGGTGACGCAGGCCTGGCTGTTGATGTCGGTAGTGTTCATGCGCCGATACTGGTCGGCGATCCACGCCATTTCGCGCTCGCCGGTGCCCATATCGGGGGCGGGCACGTTCTGACTGGGGCTGATCAGGTCGCGCTTGGCCAGCTCATAGGCGAAACGGCGGGTGATACGTTCCAGCTCGTGTTCGTCCCATTCGCGGGGATCGATGCGCAATCCACCTTTCGAGCCGCCGAACGGCGCCTCGACCAGCGCGCACTTGTAGGTCATCAGCGCGGCAAGCGCCTCGACCTCGTCCTGATTGACGCCCATCGCATAGCGGATGCCGCCCTTGACCGGCTCCATGTGTTCGGAATGCACAGAACGATAGCCGGTGAATGTCTGGATCTGACCCCGCAGACGCACGCCAAAGCGCACGGTATAGGTGGCGTTGCAGACCCGGATCTTTTCCTCAAGCCCCGGTGGCAGGTCCATCAGAGCAACGGCGCGGTTGAACATGAGATCGACGCTTTCGCGAAAGCTTGGTTCCTTGGCGGGCGCATTCATGGTTGATCTCCCCTTTCATATGCATGTGCGAACAGCTCTAGTCGGCGTTCTTGTAGGTATGGTTAAAGGTGGCGAATATTTTGTCCACCCATGGCGGCGGAAAGGGGCCGGTGCCGGCATTTCGGCGCCAAAACATGAAAGGTTCTTTAAGTTACTGTTTCTTGTCTCTAATTTGACAACAATAGCGTCCGATTTGTCCATTTGCGGCCTTATTTTGGTCATAGTAATTATCAATATAACTCCCACCAAAGACTGTACTGCGGACGAAATCCGTCCAACGAGGTGTGATATGTTTCCATTGGTCAATTGCGATCGACCCAGCCGCCAGCAGCGCGTTCACAATGATACAGGTGGCTTTGTCCTTCTGCGTGACGGGTTTGCTGCCTTCCGCCGTGAAGAAGACGGTTCGATGATCGTGATGACCCTGTCCATTTTTATGTTCATGATGGTCATGGCCGGGCTGGGTATCGACACGATGCGCCACGAAATGGAACGTGCAAAACTTCAGTCGACGCTCGATTCGGCCGTGCTGGCCGGGGCCAAGGTCCCCTATGGCGGAGACGCCAAGTCGGTTGTCGAAGATTACTTCGCCAAGGCGGAGATGTCCAAATACCTCAATCCCATCAAGGATGATGACGTAAACAGCACGGTGAATTCGTCGAAGGTCGAAGCCTCGGCAAGCATGACGATGGACACCTACCTTATGAAGCTGTCTGGCGTGGAAACTCTGACCGCGAATGCCGAAGCGGTCGCACAGACCAGTATTCCCAAACTGGAGATCTCATTGGTTTTGGACGTTTCCGGGTCAATGGGCGGGGCGAGGATGACCAACCTGCGCAAAGCGGCCAAGGCGTTTACCACCACTATGCTGAATTCAAGCGATGCAGGTGCCGTGTCTATCTCGCTTGTGCCCTTTTCCACAACCGTCACGCCGAGCACTGAAATATTCGACGCGCTCTTCGTGGATGAACGACACGACTATTCGACCTGTTTGGCGTTTGAAAACCAAGATTTCTTCAGCACGGCCCTTGTAACACAGAAAGATGGGAATGCGGACCCAACTCTGTCCAAGATCAGGCAGAATATCTATACAAACCCTTATGGTGGTTACAAAAACTTGGGTTTCTATTGGCGGTCCTGCCTGACCGAGGAGTCTCACCGTATTTTACCCTACTCGACGAGTGAGACCGAATTGCACACCAAGATCGACAGCTTGCCAACTTTGGGCACCACATCAGGCGATGTTGGGATTAAATGGGGTGTGGCGATGCTTGACCCATCCTTCCGGGATGTGACCGAAGAGTTGATCGCCGACGCTAAACTGACGTCGATGATGTCGACCACGCCAGTAGATTATAACGACCCCAACACGATGAAGGTCGTCGTGATGATGGGCGATGGTGAGAACTACGTCTCGTATTACTTTGCCGATGACAGCGAATACCGCGGCGAGCTTTCAAATATGTTTCAGGTCACCTACGACAATGAAGTGTTCGACTATGCACATGCCGTTTACGATGAGGTGAATAAGTATCGCGGTGCGGAGTATGAGTACTTGTGTGACGATAGCGATTACAAATGTGTTTATAAAATATCGGGCGGTGCTGAATCGTCCTACTTCCTGCGCCATCCGAGCGAGATCAATGCGTCGGGGTTGGATACGACGATTCAGACCGCGGTTGAAAGTGTGGAAGGTGTGGGCAACAACTGTGTCTCGCTGTTCGAACAGTTCTATAACGGTACGCCCAAGAACAACACTGGTGCATGGGATACCCACGAGTGCGGCGCGGCCACTGATGCTGTTCTGGATTCCATCCTTGACGACTTCAATTACTACAATCTTGAAAACGATTATTGGATGACGGGTGATGAATTTGTGAGTCAGCGTACCGACGACGCTCAGTATGTAAGCCGCAGGCAGATGTCGTGGGAAGAGATGTGGGGCCTGATGGGACCAGAGGGTTATGCCAATATAACCGGCGACTGGTCTCCATATAACGAGTATTATTCCGAAAGCGCTGTCACAGTGGATGCAAAAAACGAGCGGATGGACTCGATCTGTTCCGTTGCAAAGCAAAGCGGCATCATCATCTACACCATTGGGTATATGGTCCCGGATAACGGTACAGCTGAGCAGTCTCTCAAGAAATGTGCCACTGGCTACGACCCCGTAAAGGATGCATCCGCGTACTACTATGATGTGAACAACCTTGATATCTCCACGGCGTTCAGTTCCATCGCCGGAAATATGAAGTCGCTGAGGTTGACGCAATGATTTACAGGCTGAAAGAATTTTTCGGGCGCAAAGCCCGTGACGAGGGTGGCGCTGCGTCCGTTGAGTTTGTGCTGGTATTTCCGGCATACCTTTCGCTGATCATCATGTCGGTAGAACTCGGGTTTGTCACGATGCGGCACACGCTAATCGAACGTGGCATGGACATCGCGGTCCGGGAATTGCGGCTTGGCACGGGCACCGTGCCGCAGCACGAGCAAATCAAGGATATCGTGTGTGCGAACGCCCTGATGGTCGCGGATTGCGCGACCAATCTTCGGTTGGAAATGTCGCCCGCCAGCATGTTCAATTTCCAGTCGCTGGACACCACGCCGGATTGTACCGACGCCGCCGACGAGGCCAAGCCGGTCCGCGAGTTCACGGCTGGGATCGCAAACGATATTATGCTGCTCCGGGCTTGTTATAAATTCGAGCCATTGTTTCCGGATGGCTTTCTGGGCAATGCCCTCACAAAGGACGTCCACGGAGAATCTGCGATCGTTTCGATGACCGCGTTTGTTCAGGAGCCGAACTGATATGTTGTGTGCGCGTATGAAGGTTGTGTTGAGAGAGTATTGGCAAGATACGCAGGGCACGATCATGGTCGAAGCCGTGTTGTCCTTGCCTCTCCTCTTCTGGGTTCTGGCGGCGACCTTCGAATTCTTTGAGGTTCACCGCTACAAAAGCGTGAGGGAAAAAGCGACCTTTACGGCGGCTGATGTTTTGTCTCGCGAAAATTCCGCTGTTGGGGTCACAGCCACATATATGGACAACCTACTGGTTTTGTTCAACGAAATTTCGAATGACGACAATTCCAACCAAATCCGCGTGTCGGTCATCCGCTACAACGCGGGCGACGATAAATACGAAATCAGCTGGAGTGAAACCCGCGGCTCTGGCCCGATGACCCCCCTGTCCACCCCAGACGTAGAGACACAGCACGCGACGCTGCCGATCCTGAACAACGGCGAAGAGCTTGTCTTGGTGGAATCGAGAAGCAACTACGATCCGGTTTTCGAGGTGGGGCTCGACAAATTTGTCGTCCGGACCCGCATATTCAGTGCGATCCGTTTTGCGCCGCAGCTCTGCTATGAGGGGGCGTGCGGACCACAGGTCTGACGCCATTCGCGATTGGGCACAGGCAAACCGGGGGCAGACATACGGGGGGAGAGGTATCTTGGTTCAGGCCGCCACAGTGCGCCGGACCATGTCCCAATAGACCTCTTCGACCTCTGGCAAGGACAGGCGCCCTGCGCCACGGTACCAGGTATTCACCCCGGTCAACATTGAGATCAGCGCCATTGCAGTGATGCGCGGCTCCGGCACTGCGAACCCGGCGCGCGCGGCCCCGTCTTGCAGAATATCCTCAAGCACGACCTCATAGCGACGGCGCAAAAGACCGATCGCATCGAAATTTTCAGGGCTGAGATTGCGCAATTCCATATAGGAAATGAACACCGCATCGGCACGATGCGTGTTGAACCTGATGTGAAAGTGGGTAAAGGCCCGCAACCGATCGGCAGGCGGTGCATCCGGGGCAGGCGCGGCCCTGTCCCATGCCGATAGCAGATCCTGCATATGGCCCTGCATCAGATCAAAAAGCAGCGTCTGTTTATCGGGCGTGTAATTATACAGCGCGCCTGCCTGTACCCCCACGGCCTGCGCGATCTGGCGCATCGACACCGCCGCGTAGCCATGCCGCGCAAAGAGCTGCAACGCCGCCTCGCGCAGGCGCGGTCCGGTAATATCGGAATGTGATCCTTGGGTGCGGGCCATGCTGTTTGTTTAACTGAACGTATGTTCAGATCAAAGCCCCGCTTGCCCGCCCCGCCCCGAACGTGGCATGACTGCGACAAGAACATCCAAGGATCCGCTGCACCCGTGCCTCTCTTTTGCAATATCAAGACAGTGATTGCAGGTCTGCTTTTGACCTGTGTCTCAGGGTGTGCCGATTTTCCCGAGCTTGATGACCGCTTTGACGAAACATCGCGTCAGGCCACCTATCCCGATCTGGTGCCGGTCGAGACGCTGAATGGCGCGCTTGCGCCGCTGCGCATCGAGGCAGACACGCAGGACAGGCTTGAGATGCGTGTCGCGGCATTGCGCGCACGGGCCGACCGGTTGCGCGGGTCGGTGATCGACGCCCCGTCGCGGGCGCGTCTGTCGCAACCGGTGACCATCTCCGACGCGTCCTGACCCTGTGCCTGCAAAGCCGCGTTGCAAGCGGTCCCGCAACCGGCTACATCCGCGCCAGCATTCAGGATTAGTCGTTAACGGAGCGCGCCATGTCATCCCCCATCCGCCTTGGTATCGCCGGGCTCGGCACTGTCGGCATCGGCGTGGTCAAAAACATTCGCCAAAAAGCGCAGCTTCTGACAGCGAGGGCTGGTCGACCAATCGAGATCGTGGCGGTTTCGGCCCGCACGCGTGACAAGGATCGCGGCGTGTCGATCTCGGGCTACGACTGGGAGGACGACCCCGTCACGCTGGCAACGCGCGACGATGTGGACATCTTTGTGGAGCTGATGGGCGGCTCTGACGGGCCAGCAAAGGCCGCGACAGAGGCGGCCATTGCCGCCGGAAAGCACGTGGTCACCGCCAACAAGGCGATGCTGGCGCTGCACGGTCATGATCTGGCACTCGCCTCTGAGGCGGCGGGCACGGCGCTGCGCTTTGAGGCGGCCGTGGCCGGGGGCATCCCGGTGGTTAAGGCCCTGACCGAGGGCCTGGCCGCCAATGAGATAAGCCGCGTGATGGGCGTGATGAACGGCACCTGCAATTACATCCTGACGCGGATGCAGGCGTCTGGCCTGCCCTATGATGACGTATTCGAGGAAGCCAACCAGCTTGGTTTTCTTGAGGCTGATCCGACGCTGGATGTGGGCGGCATCGATGCGGGGCATAAACTGGCGCTGCTCGCCGCCATTGCCTTTGGCACACAGGTCGATTTTGCCGGTGTTGCGCTTGAGGGGATCGAAAAGGTCACGATCGACGATATCCGCCAAGCCGATGATATGGGCTATCGGATCAAGCTGTTGGGCGTGGCGCGGATGACCGGACGCGGGCTGGAACAGCGCATGTCGCCCTGCCTTGTGCCCAAGAAAAGCCCGCTGGGCCAGCTTGATGGCGGGACCAATATGGTCGTGCTGGAAGGCGACGAGGTGGAACAGATCGTGCTGCGCGGTCCGGGTGCCGGCATGGGCCCCACCGCGAGCGCCGTGATGGCAGATGTGATCGACATCACACGCGGGTTCCGCGTGTCGACGTTCGGGCAGCCTGCCAGCATGATGGAGGCCGCGCCAAAGGCCACCACCGCGACGTCGGTGCCCTACTACCTGCGCATGGCGCTGCATGACAAACCCGGCGCGCTGGCCAAGGTGGCCACGGTGCTGGGGGATGCGGGTGTGTCCATCGACCGGATGCGGCAATATCGCCACAAGGACGCCACCGCGCCTGTGCTGATCGTCACGCATAAAACAGCGCCCGCAGCGCTCGAAGATGCGTTGGCGGCGATGTCCCGGCTGGAGGTGCTGGCAAGCGCGCCGGTCGCATTGCGTATCGAAAGCGTCTGAGACGGGTAGCGCGTCTTGTGCGCGCGGAGCTGAAACGCTAATCCTTCTTCGGGGCATATTGACAGGAGTTTCCATGACCACTTCATTTGACGACGCCATGCTGTCGCTGGCACTGGCCCGCGTTGCCGAAGAGGCCGCGCTGGCCTGCCGCCCCCTGATTGGACGTGGCGATGAAAAGGCCGCCGATCAGGCCGCCGTCAACGCCATGCGCGAAGAGCTCAACAAGCTCGATATCCAAGGCACCGTCGTCATCGGCGAAGGAGAGCGCGACGAGGCGCCCATGCTGTTCATCGGTGAGGAAGTTGGCAGCGGCAATGGTCCAGAGGTGGACATCGCGCTTGACCCTCTTGAGGGCACGACGATCACCGCCAAGGCGATGCCCAACGCGCTGACCGTCATTTCCATGGCGCCACGTGGCACCATGCTGCACGCGCCCGACGTCTACATGGACAAGCTGGCCGTTGGGCCGGGGTATCCCAAAGACGTTGTTTCACTTGATATGAGTCCGACCCAACGCGTCGAGGCGCTGGCCAAGGCCAAAGGCGTCTCGCCCTCCGAGATCACCGTTTGCGTGCTCGAACGCCCGCGCCATGAGGCGACGATTGCCGAGTTGCGCGCGCTGGGCGCGTCGGTCTTTCTGATCGGGGATGGCGACGTGGCGGGCGTGATGCATTGCGCCGACACCGAGGCGACGGGCATCGACATGTATATGGGATCCGGCGGCGCCCCCGAAGGCGTGCTTGCCGCAGGTGCGCTCAAGGCGCTGGGCGGGCAGATCTGGGGTCGGCTGCTGTTTCGCAACGACGACGAGCGTGGCCGCGCCAAAAAGGCCGGTATCACCGATTTAGACCGGATTTATTCGCGTGATGAAATGGTGACATCTGATGTGATCTTTGCGGCAACAGGCGTGACGCAAGGCTCTCTTGTCAACGGTATGAAGCCGCGTGGCGACTTTATCGAGACCCAGACCCTGCTCTTGCGCTCCTCGACCGGAGAGCGGCGCCTGATGACCTGTCGTCACAAGGTCTCGTGACCGGCTTTCTTGGTGTAGACCAATCGCTGAGCGGGCGGTTCTGGCGTGGCCCCGCGCCAGAGACGGAGCGTCTGGCAGAGGCGATGGCGCAGGACACGACCCTGCCGCGCCCCTTGTGCCAGACGTTGGCACGGCTGGGCATACAATCGGCTGAGGCGGCGCAGTACCTCGATCCAAAACTGCGCGACCTGATGCCGGACCCGCGCAGCCTCAAGGACATGGAAACTGCCGCGACCCGCTTTGTGGCGGCGGTGACCCGAAAGGACCGCATCGCGGTTTTTGCGGATTATGATGTGGATGGCGGAACATCCGCCGCGCTGCTGATCGACTGGTTGCGGCAGATGGGGCTGACGGCCACGCTCTATGTGCCTGACCGGATCGACGAGGGCTATGGCCCCAACCCCCCGGCCATGGCCGAACTTGCAGGCGCGCATGACCTGATCATCTGTGTGGATTGCGGAACGCTGTCGCACGAGGCGCTTGCTGCGGCCAAAGGCGCGGATGTGGTGGTGCTGGATCACCACTTGGGCGGAGAGACCCTGCCACCGGCGTTGGCCGTGGTGAACCCCAACCGACAGGACGAAACAGGAGAGCTGTCGCATCTCTGCGCGGCGGCGGTCGTGTTTCTGATGCTGGTAGAGGCCGGGCGACAATTGCGTGAGGCAGGCCAGCGTGGCCCCGACCTTATGGCGATGCTGGATCTGGTGGCGCTGGCGACCGTGGCTGATGTGGCGCCGCTGCGCGGGCTTAACCGGGCCTTTGTGCGCGCCGGGCTGCATGTGATGGGCCAGAGGCGGCGTGCCGGGCTGGTTGCGCTGAGCGACCTGTCGCGCATGGATACGGCCCCCAACGCCTATCACCTTGGCTTTGTTCTTGGCCCGCGCATCAATGCGGGTGGGCGCATCGGGCGCGCCGATCTGGGTGCGCGGCTCTTGTCCACGGTGGACCCTGCCGAGGCGCAGGCGCTGGCCGAACGGTTGGATCAGCTCAACGAGGAACGCCGCGAGGTCGAGGCCGCCGTGCGCGCCGCAGCCCTTGAGCAAGCTGAGGACCGTGGTTTTGAAGCACCGCTCGTCTGGGCGGCGGGCGAGGGCTGGCATCCCGGCGTTGTGGGCATCGTGGCAGCACGCCTCAAGGAGGCGACGAACCGCCCCGCGATCGTCATCGGCTTCGAGGGGGACGAGGGCAAGGGATCAGGCCGCTCGATCAGCGGAGTCGATCTGGGTCACGCGATCCAGCGGCTGGCGTCCGAGGGCCTGCTGATCAAAGGCGGTGGTCACAAGATGGCCGCCGGCCTGACGGTTGCTCGCGATCAGCTGGACGCGGCAATGGCGCGCCTGTCAGAATTGTTGGCAAAGCAGGGCGCAGGACAGGCCGGCCCGGCGGATCTGAACGTGGACGGCGTTCTCATGCCCGGTGCCGCCACACCCGATCTGGTGGCGCAGATCGAGGCCGCAGGACCGTTTGGGGCAGGGGCGCCCGGGCCGCGCTATGTCTTTCCTGAAATGGGGATTAGTTTTGCCAAACGCGTTGGTGAAAGCCACCTGAAACTGCGCTTTGGGGATGGTTCCGGCCCGACGCTTGATGCGATTGCCTTTGGCGCGTTCGACGGCCCGCTCGGCCCCGCGCTTGAGGGACACGGGGGTGCACGCTTTCATCTTGCGGGCCGGGTCGAGATCAACACATGGGGCGGTCGTCAGACTGTGCAGCTACGGCTCGAAGACGCAGCCCCGGCCTGAGCGGGGATGCTTGGATTTTTCGAGGGCCCTGAGCGAAGTTTCTGCAATTTGCCTCTTGCGCAGGGCCCACTATTTTCATAGGAACCGGCTCACGCCAAGGCATGGCCCGTTCGTCTATCGGTTAGGACGCCAGGTTTTCAACCTGGAAAGAGGGGTTCGATTCCCCTACGGGCTGCCATCCTTTCCTCAGCAGACATCTTTGATACGACACACAGGTCAGACCTTAGGTGATTGATAACCTGCAGGACGGCCACAGGTTGGGTTTGCTTCGAAGCCTGCGTTCATGCTTTGCTCTTGGCATGGATTTCGTAGATTACGGACATAATCTCTGGCTGGTCGCGCTTTCGTTCTTCGTAGCACTTGTCGCGGGTGCCACCGGCTTGTCTTTGACAAAGGATCTTTCCAAGAAATCCGTAAACCAGCGCAAGGTCGCGATCGCCTTTGGCGGGATCACGCTGGGGGGTGGCATTTGGTCCATGCATTTCGTCGCGATGCTGGGCCTGCAAATGCCGATCCTGTTTTATTACGATGCGGCGATCACGCTTGTTTCGGCCCTCATCGCGATCCTGATCGTGGTTCTGGCGCTGATACTTTTGCATTTTACCGAACGCACGCAGACGACCATCATGGCGGCGGGCGCGCTGGTCGGGGTCGGGATCCTTGCTATGCATTACGTTGGTATGGCCGGCATGCAGTTATGTCGACCGGTCTATACCGCGTTCGGGTTGGTGAGTTCGTCTATGCTGGCGATCTTCTTGTGCATCGTCGCGTTCAACGTCGCCTACACAACACGGTCAAATCGCAACATCCTGATCGGGACGATCTGTTTCGCTGTGGCCGTCACGGCCGTGCATTTCATTGCTATGGCGGGCACCAATTTTGTGGCGCTGTCGGACCTGCGCGAGGTCGGGCCGCCGGTCAGCAAAGAGGCGATGGCGATTGGTGTGATCCTCACCAGCTTTGTGATCTTCGGCGCGTTTCTATGGGTTGGCTCGACATTTCTTGTGCCCTCTGATCCGGACCCGCAGAGCGGGGCACTGCCATCATCGGGCAGCCATCCTGTCGGGGCCGACCATGTCATCGCGGCCCCGGTGTGCATCCCCTGCGAACGGGATGGGGGCAAAATCCGGGTGCTGTCGAGCGACGTGGCCTTTATCCGTGCCGATGGGCACTACACGCAGGTCTACACGTTGCAGGGCCGGTTTTTCTGCGTTTGGCCGATCACCGAGGCGCGAAAACGTCTTTTGGTGGACGGCATCATTACCGTACATCGCAGCTACCTCGTGAACCCCGCGAACGTCGCCCGGTTCGAGCGTGGCAAAGACAAGGGGCGCTGTTCTTTTGGGTCTGCTGACCTGCCCGAGGTCCCGGTGAGCCGCTCTCATCTCAAGGATGTGCAGATCCTGTTCCCTTGAATGGGCGCATTTCATGCAGAATTCGGCGCAGTTCGTGCAAAATGCGCGATATTCAATCGCTTTGTGAAGGTTTTCTTCGCGAACCGGGCCAGCTTACCCAGCAGGCAGATCACTTGCTTTGGGAGGAGCATCCATGATTCCAGCGGCCTTTGAATACCATCGTCCCAAGGACATGGACGGCGTTTTTGCGGTCCTGTCCGAACACGGGGATGACGCCCGCGTCATCGCCGGGGGACATAGCCTCATACCGATGATGAAACTGCGCATGGCAGACGTGCCGCACCTGATCGACCTTCAGGATGTGGCGGGCCTTGGCGGTATAGAGATCGCGAACGGTGTTGTGCGGATCGGCGCGATGGTCACGCAATCCGAGATCATCGAACACGCCGCCCTCGCAGAGGCCGCACCGATCATGCGTGAGGCGTCACTGCAGATCGCGGATCCGCAGGTGCGGTATATGGGCACCGTCGGTGGCAACGTGGCGAATGGCGATCCGGGCAACGATATGCCGGGCCTGATGCAATGTCTCGATGCGTCTTTCACCTTGATGGGGGCAGGCGGAGAGCGCGAGATCGCAGCGCGCGACTTTTACGAATCCGCTTACATGACAGAGCGTGAGGATGACGAGGTGCTGACGGCTGTGTCCTTTGCCGTTCAGCCGGGTGGATACGCCTATGAAAAGCAGAAACGCAAGATCGGCGACTACGCGACCGCCGCCGCCGCTGTGCAGCTGACCAAGGACGGTGGCACCTGTTCTGCCGCGTCGATCGCCATGACCAACCTCAGCGATACGCCGATCTATTCCGAAGCCGCCGGTGCGGCCCTGATCGGCACGCAGCTCGGGGACGGAGATATCAAAGCGGCGATCGAGGCCATGCTGACAGAGATTGACCCCAGCGAGGACAATCGCGGCCCGGTCGAATTCAAACGCCACGTTGCGGGCATGATCCTGCGCCGCGCCATTGCGCGCGCCTGGACACGTGCCTGAAAGGGAGGATGACATGACAAACAAGATGCATATCAAGCTGACAGTGAACGGGGCGGCAGAGGAATTTCTGGCCGAGCCACGCGAGCTGCTCATTCATACGCTGCGCGAGCGGCTCAACATCACCGGGCCTCATATCGGCTGCGAAACCTCGCATTGTGGGGCCTGCACGGTCACGATCAACGGCAAGTCGGTCAAGGCGTGCACCATGTTCGTGGCACAGGCCGATGGCGCCGATATTACCACCATCGAGGGGCTGGGCACGCCCGATGATCTGCATGTGCTGCAACATGCGTTCAAAGAACACCACGGGCTGCAATGTGGCTATTGCACGCCGGGCATGATCACCCGCGCGGCCAAGCTGCTGGAGGAGATCCCGAACCCGACAGAGGAAGAGGTGC
The DNA here is from genome assembly GCA_965656855.1 of Roseovarius sp. Classification (GTDB taxonomy): domain Bacteria; phylum Pseudomonadota; class Alphaproteobacteria; order Rhodobacterales; family Rhodobacteraceae; genus Roseovarius. Next base: position 47,898 of record CBFHML010000090.1, on the reverse strand, counting down.
GCTTTGGCATGGCGGGCAACCTGTGCCGCTGCACCGGCTATCAGAACATCGTGAAATCCATCCTTGCCGCTGCGGCCGAGATGAATTCGGCGAAGGAGGCTGCGGAATGAAGGACGACGTCACACGCGAAGACCGCGTCGATGCGCTGGGTGGCATGGGCTGCAAGCGCAAGCGCGTCGAGGATGCCCGCTTTACCCAAGGCAAGGGCAATTATGTCGACGATATCAAGCTGCCGGGCATGCTGTTCGGCGATTTCGTCCGCTCGCCTTATGCCCATGCGCGGATCAAGTCGATCGACGCCTCCGCCGCACTGGCGCTGGACGGGGTTCTGGCGGTTCTGACCGCAGAGGACCTGCGCCCGCTTGGCCTGCACTGGATGCCCACGCTGGCCGGTGACAAGCAGATGGTGCTGGCCGATGGTAAGGTGCTCTTTCAGGGCCAAGAGGTCGCCTATGTGGTGGCCAAGGACCGCTATATCGCCGCCGACGCGGTGGAACTGGTCGAGGTGGATTACGAGGAACTGCCCGTTATCACCGACCCGTTCAAGGCGCTCGAATCCGACGTGGTTCTGCGCGAGGATCTGATGGGCGAGGATGGCGGCGTGCCGGATGGTGCACATGGCCCGCGCAAGCATCACAACCACATTTTCACTTGGGAAGTGGGCGAGAAAGACGCGACAGCCGAGGTCATCGATAGCGCCGACGTCGTGGCCGAAGAGATGATGTATTATCACCGCACCCATCCCTGCCCGCTGGAAACCTGCGGCTGCGTGGCCTCGATGGACAAGGTCAACGGCAAGCTGACGCTATACGGCACCTTTCAGGCCCCGCACGCGATCCGCACTGTGGTCAGCCTGATTTCGGGCATCGAAGAGCACAACATCCGCGTCATCAGCCCCGATATCGGCGGCGGTTTCGGCAACAAGGTGGGCGCGTATCCCGGCTATGTCTGCTCTGTTGTGGCCTCCATTGTCACCGGCGTTCCGGTGAAATGGGTCGAGGACCGGATGGAAAACCTGATGACCACGGCCTTTGCCCGCGATTACTGGATGAAGGGCCGTATCAGCGCCACACCCGAGGGCAAGATCACCGGGCTCTGGTGTGAGGTCATGGCCGATCACGGCGGCTTTGATGCTTGCGCTGACCCGACGAAATTCCCGGCGGGGTTCATGAATATTTGCACCGGGTCCTATGACATCCCGACGGCCTATCTGGCGGTTGATGGTGTCTATACCAACAAGGCACCGGGCGGCGTATCCTATCGCTGTTCGTTCCGCGTGACCGAGGCGGTCTATTTCATCGAACGCATGATAGAGGTTCTGGCGATCGAGATGAACATGGACGCGGCAGAGTTGCGCCGCATCAACTTCATCCGCAAAGAGCAATTCCCCTATCAATCCGCGCTTGGCTGGGAATATGACAGCGGCGATTATCACACCGCGTGGGACAAGGCGCTTGAGGCGGTCGATTACAAAGGCCTGCGCGCAGAGCAGGCGCAACGGGTCGAGGATTTCAAGGCCGGCAAGACCCGCAAGCTGATGGGGGTCGGCCTGTCCTTCTTTACCGAGATCGTCGGGGCCGGACCGGTCAAGAACTGCGATATCCTCGGGCTTGGCATGTTCGACAGTTGCGAGATCCGCATCCATCCCACCGGGTCGGCCATCGCGCGGCTTGGCACCATCTCTCAGGGGCAGGGCCACGCGACGACGTTTGCGCAGATCCTCGCCACAGAGATCGGCCTGCCTGCTGATTCGATCACCATCGAGGAGGGCGATACCGATACGGCGCCATATGGTCTGGGCACTTACGGCTCACGCTCTACCCCCGTTGCGGGGGCGGCGACGGCCATGGCAGGCCGCAAGATCCGCGCAAAGGCGCAGATGATCGCGGCCTACCTGCTTGAGGTGCATGACGACGACGTGGAATTCGACGTGGATCGCTTTGTCGTCAAGGGTGCGCCGGAAAAGTTCAAGACCATGAAAGAGATCGCCTTTGCCGCCTATAATCAGGCGATACCGGGGATCGAGCCGGGGCTTGAGGCGGTCAGCTATTACGATCCGCCCAACATGACCTATCCCTTTGGGGCCTATATCTGCGTCATGGATGTGGATGTGGATACCGGTGTCACGGATATCCGCCGCTTTTATGCGCTGGACGATTGCGGCACCCGGATCAATCCGATGATTATCGAGGGGCAGGTGCATGGCGGTCTGACAGAGGCGCTTGCCGTCGCTCTGGGGCAGGAAATCGCCTATGATGACATGGGCAACGTCAAGACCGGCACGCTGATGGACTTCTTTCTGCCGACCGCGTGGGAGGTCCCGAATTACGAGACCGATCACACAGTCACGCCTAGCCCGCATCACCCCATCGGGGCCAAGGGTGTGGGCGAAAGCCCGCATGTCGGCGGCGTGCCGTGCTTCTCCAACGCGGTCAATGACGCGTTCCGCGCGTTTGGGTTGCGGCACACTCATATGCCGCATGATCACTGGCGCATCTGGAAGACCGCCAATGGCCTTGGCCTGCACGACTGATCCCATCAGGGGCGGGAGAGATCCCGCCCCACGGAGACCCCAAAATGACTTGGACTGACCTGCAATCCGCCCTCGCGACGCAGAGCTATGTCGCGTCCGACGATCTGGCCGTGGCGCTGCATCTGGCGCTACAGCTTGAGCGGCCCCTGCTGCTTGAGGGGGCAGCGGGCGTGGGCAAGACCGAGGTCGCCCGCGTGCTGGCAGCGGCGCGCGACACGCGGCTGATCCGGCTACAATGCTACGAAGGGCTGGACGCGGCGCAGGCCATTTATGAATGGAATTATCAGCGTCAACTATTGGCGATCCGCGCAGCGTCAGAGGGCGGTGAAACGGGCAAAGCCGTCGAGGACCGCATATTTTCGCGCGACTACCTGCTGGAGCGCCCGCTTCTTCAGGCGATCACGCAGGACGTGACGCCGGTATTGCTTATCGACGAGATCGACCGCGCAGACGAGGAATTCGAGGCGTTTTTGCTGGAAATGCTGGCCGATTACCAGATCACCGTGCCCGAACTTGGCACGATCACGGCCACGACCAAGCCCATCGTCATCCTGACCTCGAACGGCACCCGCGATCTGTCGGATGCGCTGCGCCGTCGCTGTCTTTTCGCCTATGTGGATTACCCGGACCGTGAGACAGAGCTTGCCATCCTGTCGGCGCGCTGTGCCGGGATCGAGCCAAGGCTGGCCGGCCAGATCATCGGCTTTGTGCAATCCCTGCGGAAAGAGGATCTGGAAAAGGTGCCGGGCATCGCAGAAACACTCGATTTCGCCGCTGCGATCATGGGGCTTGGCATTGCCGACCTGACAGCGGATCCAGCGGTCCTGCAAACCACGCTGACCACCCTTCTCAAGACACAAAGCGACCGGGCCGCAATCCCAACAGAGGTGGCGCAGCGCCTTGCAGGCAAAGCCGCATGAGCCGCGTCACTCGCTTTGCGGGGCGTGATCCCGGGGCGGCGGCCCGGATGGCCGGCTTTCTTGCCCATCTGCGCGAAAACGGCCTGCGCATCGGTGTGCAGGAAACCAAGACCGCGCTAGAGGCGCTGACCCATGTCGAGGCGGCACGCCCGGCGCTGGCGTGCTCGGCGCTCAAGGCGGTCTGCACCGGCAGCAAGGATGAGGCGCAGCGCTTTGATGCGCTTTTCGAGGCATATTGGATGGATATGGGCCGTGTCCGCAAAAAGGTCGTGCCCAGCCCGTCGACCCAGAAAGGCCCGGATGGGCTGCGCTCGTCCCGCGATGCCAAGGGCGAGGATATGGGCAGCGCTGGCAGTTCCACCGCCCCCGATGGTGGTGAGGGCGAGGCAGAGCGGGATGGCGAGGGCAAGCTGATTGCCGCTGAGATGCGCAACCTGTCGCGCCGCGATCTGCGTGATTTGGTGCGACCAGAGGATATCGCCGAGGCCGAGAAGGTCGCCCGCCGTATGGGTCTTGCGCTACGCGACCGGCGTTCGCGCCGGCGCATCGCGGCGCGTCGTGGTGACAGGCTGCATTTTCGCAAGACCATCCGCCGGAGCCTTTCGACGGGCGGAGAGCCATTGCGGCTGTACCGCCGCAAACGGCCCGACCGCCAGCGCAAGATCGTGGCGATCTGCGATGTGTCCGGCTCCATGGGGGTTTATGCGCAGGTGTTCCTCGCCTTTCTGGCGGGGCTGATGCGGGGCGATCCAACGGCCGATGCCTATCTGTTTCACACCCGCCTTGTGCGCATCACAGAGGCGTTGCGCGAAAAGGATGCGATGCGCGGGATCGGGCGCATGTCGCTGATGGCCGATGGGTTCGGTGGGGGATCTAAAATCGGCGAATGTCTGGGCCTGTTTGCAGAGACTTATGCGCGCCGCTTTGTCGATGGGCGCAGCGTGGTGCTGATCCTGTCGGATGGCTATGACACCGACGCGCCCGATCATCTGGCCCGCGCTATGGCCCGGCTGCGCAAGCGCGGCTGCCGCATCATCTGGCTCAACCCGCTCAAGGGCTGGGAGGGTTATGCGCCTGTCGCGGCGGGCATGGCGGCGGCGCTGCCGCATCTTGATCTGTTCAAGGCGGCCAATACGCTTGGCGATCTGGCCGCACTGGAACCGGAGCTGACCCGACTATGACGCCGGCCGAAATCATCTCTTCTGAGTTTGCCGATGTGGCGCAGGACCTGCGCGCACGGCATGAGCCATTTGCCTTTGCCACCATCGTGCGGACCGCTGGCACCACCTCTGCCAAGCCCGGCGCCAAGGCCATCGTGGATGCCGAAGGTACGATCCTGCGCGGATTTCTGGGCGGTGGCTGTACCCGCGGCGCGGTCAAACGCGCGGTCATGGCAGCTTTGCAAACCGGCGAGCCGCGCCTGATTTCCATAGCACCAGAAGAGCAGCTGACAGAGCGCGGTGTCGCCCCCGGCTTTGAGGTCGACGGGATCACCTATGCGCGCAACGGTTGCCCGTCACGCGGCACGGTCGATATTTTCATAGAGCCGTGTTTGCCGATGCCTGAACTGGTGGTGATCGGCGCGTCCCCGGTGGGCGACGCGCTGGCAAAACTGGCGCCGCAATTCCACTGGTCCGTTGAACGCGACATTTCGGGCCAGCCATCAAAGGGGCTGCGCGCCATCGTCGTCGCGACGCAGGGGCAGGGGGATTTCGATGCCCTGACACGCGCACTTGATGCGGGCAGCGACCATGTCGCCTTTGTCGGCAGCCACAAGAAATTCGCGACCCTTACCGCCAAGCTGGCCGAGGCTGGTATTGCCAAAGAGCGGACCGATATGGTTTCGGCCCCGGCGGGCCTTGATATCGGGGCTGTCACGCCCGAGGAAATTGCCCTGTCGATCCTCGCCGAACTTATCCAACTGCGCCGCAAACCTTTGCGATCCGAAGCTGAGGCCTGATTTTCACCAATTGGTCATGATCGGTGGGGTTGCGGCATGGGCGAGGCGCTGCCAAACTCGGGCCAAACCGCATATTCAAAGGATTTTACCATGTCCCGCCCCTTGCTTGGTGCTGCCCTTACAATGATGCTTGTGGCGCCGATTCCGGCCTTTGCCCAAGATCAGGAACAGACCTGCATCGACACGTCCAACATCGTCTCCACGATCATCACGATGCGCGCCGATGGCACGGACGCCAACACCATCAAGCAGACGATGACCACGGGCGATGGCGCCGTATCCGAAAGGTATCTGGCCACCGTCCAGCCACTGGTCGACTGGGTCTTCACCATCGAAGAAGCCGTCGTATCAGAGCCCGCTGCCCCAGAGATGATCGCCGCCGAATATCGCAAGACCTGCGTGGGATATCAGCCCTGATCGCACCACGGCCTCTTGGCGAGGCCGCGTGAATAGCCCATATTCGGGGGTATGAGCCTGCCCCCCGGATTCCTTGATGAGTTGAGAACGCGTCTGTCGATTACCGACGTCGTCGGGCGCAAGGTCATGTGGGATAGCCGCAAGTCCAATCAGGGCAAGGGCGATATGTGGGCGCCCTGCCCGTTTCATCAGGAAAAGACCGCCTCGTTTCACGTCGATGATCGCAAAGGCTATTACTATTGCTTTGGCTGTCACGCCAAGGGCGACGCCATTTCCTTTGTGCGCGAAACAGAGAATGTCGATTTCATGGAGGCGGTGCGTATCCTTGCCCAGGATGCGGGCCTGCCCATGCCCGAACGCGACCCGCAGGCACAGGCGAAGGCCGAGAAACGCACCGAGCTTGCCGATGTGATGGACATGGCCATGCGCCATTTCCGCCTGTCGCTGCGGACGGGGGCGGCATCTGCGGCGCGGGAGTATCTTGCGCGGCGTGGGCTGGATGAGGCCGCGCTTGAGCGGTTCGAGATCGGTTTTGCCCCTGATGCGTGGCAGGACATGTGGGATCACCTCAAGGGTAAGAACATCTCTGACGAGCTGATTTTTGGCTGTGGTCTTGCAAAACCATCGCAACGGGGCGGCAAGCCCTATGACACGTTCCGCAATCGCATCATGTTTCCCATTCGTGACCCGCGTGGGCGTTGCATCGCCTTTGGTGGGCGCGCGATGGACCCCAACGACAACGCAAAGTACCTCAACAGCCCAGAGACAGAGCTCTTCGACAAATCCCGCACGCTTTATAATCATGGCCCCGCGCGCGAGGCGGCGGGCAAGGGCAAGCCCCTCATCGTGGCCGAGGGGTATATGGACGTCATCGCGCTGTGCTGCGCTGGGTTCGATGCCAGTGTCGCCCCGCTCGGCACAGCCGTGACAGAGCATCAGCTTGCCCATTTGTGGCGGATCGCGGACGAGCCGGTGATCGCGCTTGATGGGGATACCGCCGGTCTGCGCGCCGCCCACCGGGTGATCGATACCGCGCTGCCGCTGCTGGAGGCCGGCAAATCCCTGCGGTTCGCCCTTATGCCACAGGGGCAGGACCCGGATGATCTGTTGCGGGCCGAAGGGGCAGGGGCGGTGCAAACCCTGCTGGATCAGGCCGTGCCGATGGTCAAACTGCTATGGCAGCGCGAAACCGAAGGCCGCGACTATGACAGCCCCGAGCGGCGTGCCGCACTGGACAAAGCCCTGCGCGAAAAGATCGGTCTCATTCGGGATCCGTCCATCCGGTCGCATTATGGACAGGCGATCAAGGACCTGCGCTGGCAATTGTTCAACCCGCGCAACACCGCGCCGTCCACGCGGCAGGGCGGCTCGGGGCGGTGGCAAAAACCGGTGCCAGTGCGCGCCTCGACCAAGGCGTCGCATCTGGTGCTAAGCGGTGATCCCTCGCAGATAGAGCTGCGTGAGGCGGTCATTCTTGCCACAATCTGCCGCAATCCCGGCATCCTCGAAGAGTGTGAGCACGGCCTCGAAGGTCTCGAATGTCGCCTGCCCACACATGCCGATCTGCGTGATGCGCTGTTAAGGTGCCTTGCCGCGCCCGATGCAGCGGAGGCCACGGCGCGTGAAATCGACTCTGCACTGGTTGAAAATCTGCTATCTCTTCCCCATGTCGCGCTTGTACCGGCCGTGCGGCGCCCCGGCGATGCGGACCTCGCGCTGATGACCGTCACCGAGACCCTCGCCAAGCTCGAAGCCGACAGAGGGTTGGCGGCAGAGATTTCCGAGGCAGTCGAGGATATGGCCGGATTCGGCGATGAATGTGTCACATGGCGGCTGGGGGAGGCCGCGAAAGCACGCGAACGTGCTTGGCAGAGCCAGCAAGAGGACAAGACGGAATACCAGCGCGGCGCGAATGGCGCCCCCATCAGCCGCGCAGAGAAAGAACGATTCGATGCGTTGTTGGACCAGATTGGGTTCAAGACGCCGCCAGAAGGGTGACGCTGGCGTAGAAGATGATAAAGAATTGGAGGGGTAAGGGTGTGCGAATCACCAGATCGCGCTATTGATTCGTTTTAGAGCGAATCACCTCTGCCCGTGCAGATGCAGGAGAGCTATATGGCCGCCAAGGACACCGACGACGACAAGCCAGAAGATCAGGAGGCAGAACTGTCTCTTGATATGAGCCAGGCCGCGGTCAAGAAAATGATCGGCGAGGCCCGCGAACGCGGCTTCATCACATACGATCAGCTCAACAAGGTGCTGCCCCCTGAACAGGTCTCGTCGGAACAGATCGAGGACGTGATGTCGATGCTCTCGGAAATGGGCATCAACATCATCGAAGAAGAAGAAGCCGAAGAAGAAGAGCAAAAGACCACCGCCGTCGCCGAGATCGGGCGCAAGGGTGAGATCACGCTTGGCTCGGGCAAGGAAGAACGTCTCGACCGCACCGATGACCCGGTGCGCATGTACCTGCGCGAGATGGGCTCTGTCGAACTGCTGAGCCGCGAGGGCGAGATCGCCATCGCCAAGCGGATCGAGGCGGGTCGCAACACGATGATCGCGGGCCTGTGTGAAAGCCCGCTGACCTTTCAGGCGATTACCATCTGGCGTGACGAACTTCTGGGCGAAGACATTCTTTTGCGCGATGTGATCGACCTAGAGGCGACCTTTGGCACCCATATGGGTGATGAAGAGGCAGCCGAAGCGGTGGTCGCGCCCGCCAATATCTCCAGCGCGCCAAAGACCGAGGAAAAGAGCAACGAGCCCGAGCTTGACGCCGACGGCAACCCGATCGCCAGCGACGATGATGATGACGAAGAAGAGCAGGCCAATATGAGCCTTGCCGCGATGGAGGCCGCGCTCAAGCCGCGCGTGCTCGAAACGCTTGACCGCATCGCGCAGGATTATGAAAAACTGTCCGAGATGCAGGACAGCCGCATCTCTGCCACGCTCAACGAGGATAGTTCGTTCAGCGAAAAGCAGGAAAAGGTCTATCAGAAACTTCGCTCGGAAATCGTCGAGCTGGTCAACGAACTGCACCTGCACAACAATCGCATCGAGGCGCTGATCGACCAGCTTTACGGCATCAACCGCCGGATCATGGCCATCGATTCTTCGATGGTAAAGCTGGCAGATCAGGCCCGTATCAACCGCCGCGAATTCGTCGAGGCGTATCGTGGCCGCGAACTTGATCCCAATTGGCTTGATGACATGGCCGCCAAGGCCGGTCGTGGCTGGAAGATGTTCATGGAGCGCAGCCCCGAAAAAGTCGAGGAACTGCGCGCTGACATGGCACAGGTCGGCCAGTATGTCGGTCTCGACATCTCTGAATTCCGCCGCATCGTGAATCAGGTCCAGAAGGGCGAGAAAGAAGCGCGTCAGGCGAAAAAGGAAATGGTCGAGGCCAACCTGCGTCTCGTGATTTCCATCGCCAAGAAATACACCAACCGCGGTCTGCAGTTCCTCGATCTCATTCAGGAAGGCAACATCGGCCTTATGAAGGCCGTGGACAAGTTCGAGTATCGCCGCGGTTACAAATTCTCGACCTATGCGACATGGTGGATCCGTCAGGCGATCACCCGCTCTATCGCCGATCAGGCCCGCACGATCCGTATCCCGGTGCACATGATCGAAACGATCAATAAGCTGGTCCGCACGGGCCGTCAGATGCTGCACGAGATCGGCCGCGAGCCGACGCCCGAGGAACTGGCCGAAAAGCTGCAAATGCCGCTCGAAAAGGTCCGCAAGGTGATGAAAATCGCCAAAGAGCCGATTTCGCTCGAAACCCCCATCGGGGACGAGGAAGACAGCCAGCTTGGCGATTTCATCGAGGACAAGAACGTTATTCTGCCGCTGGACAGCGCCATTCAGGACAACCTCAAGGAAACCACGACCCGGGTTCTGTCGTCGCTCACGCCGCGCGAGGAACGCGTGCTGCGCATGCGCTTTGGCATCGGGATGAATACCGACCACACGCTGGAAGAAGTCGGCCAGCAGTTCAGCGTGACCCGCGAACGTATCCGCCAGATCGAGGCCAAGGCGCTGCGCAAGCTCAAGCACCCCTCGCGGTCGCGCAAGCTGCGGTCGTTCTTGGATCAGTAAGCAGACGTAACGACGGCCTGACATTAAAAACGCCCCTGAACATTTGGTTCAGGGGCGTTTTTTGTGGGTGGGTGATGTCGTGTGAAACGACCATCAGTTACCGCCCGACACCCGATGTCAGTCTTCCAGAAGGAAGGTGATCTCCATGTTCACGCGGAACTCTGATACCTTGCCGTCCATCACCTTTACGTTCGAATCCTTGATCCAAGCCCCCTCCAAATTGCGCAGCGTCTTGGATGCGTGCTCGATCCCGCATTCTACGGCATTGTCAAAGCTTTCGGTCGCGGTGGCGGAGATTTCGGTTGCTCGTGCGATAGACATCGAATGCCTACTTTTCTGTTATGCGCTATCCTAACGCAGAGGCCTGCGGCGCGGTTCCTGAGGGCCAAAGGCTGAAAGTATGGGAAAAGAGACGCTATAGGGATGGGTATGCAAACCGAATTTCAGATCCGAACCCACGGGCAGGGCTTGTACGAATTCACGTCAGAGGTTGCAGGTTTCGTGCGCTCTGGGCAAATCCGGGATGGGTTGCTCACGCTTTTCATCCGGCACACCTCTGCCAGCCTGCTGATTCAGGAAAACGCCGATCCCGAGGTGCAGACCGATTTGCGCAATTATTTCGCACGGCTTGTGCCGCCATCGACCGATCCGGCCATGTCTTACCTTACCCACACCTATGAGGGGCCCGACGACATGCCCGCCCATATCAAGGCGGCGATGATGCCGGTCAGTCTGTCGATCCCGGTGCGTGATGGCGCGCTTGTTTTGGGCACATGGCAGGGCATCTATGTGTTTGAGCATCGCGACGCGCCGCACACCAGACATGTGGCGGCGCATCTGGGCTAAGGCCATTAGCCGATGGGCATGATGACCACTTCGCGCACATCCGCGCGTGCGGGCTGTTGCAGCGCATGCATGACGGACACGGCCACATCTTCGGGCTGCAACTTGTCTGGCTTTGGTTCATCGAAAAATGGCGTGTCCACCATGCCGGGGCAGATTACGGTGCACCGACCGCCCCAGTCGCGCATCTCTTGGCTCAGGTTCCCGGCAAACCCCTGCACGAACCATTTGGACGCGCCATAGACCGACCCGCCGATATGTACCTTGCCCGCAACAGACCCGGTCAGCACCGCGTGGCCTTTGGATTTCTTGAGATGCGGATAGGCGCATTTCACTGTGTAAAGCAGGCCGTTGATGTTCAAATCCAGCATCTCGCGCCATTCGTCCGGATCGCCATGCTCGACGCCCGCAGCGTCGAGGCCCTTACCGGCATTCGCAAAAATCGCGTCGATACCACCGAATTTTGCGACTGTGCGATCAACGGCATCTTGCAGCGCGCTCATATCGGTCACGTCACCGGCCACAGCCATCGCGTGATCCTCGCCAAGCTCCGTGACCAGGTCGTCAAGCTTGGTCTGGCTCCGTGCAAACAGGGCCACGCGCCATCCTGCCTGGACCGCGTGCCGTGCTGTTTGTGCGCCGATCCCGGATGAGGCGCCGGTGATGAACAGTGTTTTCTGAGCCATGGTTTTGATCGTCCTTATGTCTTTTTATGAACCGTTCAGGGGCAACGGCGGGCATGTGTGATCGTTCCAACAGATATTGCAACGCTTTATCTTGATAGGTAAATTGACCTCTACCCAAAACCTTGCGGGTCTCCTATAGTGCCTGTGGATAACTGGGCATCAGACCCACGACCGACAGAGGCAAGGACAGAAAAGGGGGACGGCCGATGCGCTGCCCGTTTTGCGGAAATATCGACACTCAGGTTAAGGACTCGCGCCCCGCGGAAGATCACGTTTCGATCCGCAGGAGACGTTTCTGCCCCGCATGCGGCGGGCGTTTCACCACGTATGAGCGGGTGCAACTTCGCGATCTCGTGGTCGTGAAATCCAGTGGCCGTCGTGAGGATTTTGACCGTGACAAGCTGGAACGCTCTATCCGCATCGCGCTTCAGAAACGCCCGGTCGAGCCTGAGCGCGTGGAGCAGATGATATCCGGCATCGTCCGCAGGCTGGAATCCATGGGCGAAACAGACATCCCGTCCAAAACGGTGGGAGAGATCGTGATGGAAAGCCTCGCCCGCATCGACACCGTGGCATATGTGCGGTTCGCCAGTGTTTACAAAAACTTCCAGGCTGCCGACGATTTCGATAAATTCGTCAGCGAATTGCGGCCCGGCGCAGCGGACGAGCCCGGCACGCCGTGAGGGCAGACGATATTCGTTTCATGCGATTGGCCCTCGCGCTTGGACGGCGCGGGCACGGAGACTGTTGGCCAAACCCCTCTGTCGGCTGTGTGATCGTCAAGGACGGTCGCATTGTTGGCCGGGCGCGCACCGCCCCCGGCGGACGCCCCCATGCGGAAACGATCGCGCTGACACAGGCGGGTGCGGCGGCCAAGGGCGCCACCGCCTATGTCAGCCTTGAGCCCTGCGCGCATTACGGGGCCACGCCGCCCTGCGCGCTTGCGCTGGCCAATGCCGGGGTCGCCCGCGTTGTCGCCCCGCTCGAAGACAGCGACCCGCGCGTATCCGGCGAAGGCTTTGCCATGCTGCGCGACGCGGGTGTCGAGGTGACATCCGGCGTGCTGGCCGAACAGGCGTGGCGCGAACATGCCGGGTTCTTTCGGCGTATTCTGGATGGGCGTCCAACACTGACGTTGAAACTTGCCACGTCGCTGGATGGCCGCATTGCCACGGCGGCGGGCCATAGCCAGTGGATCACCGGCCCGCAGGCACGCCGCGCCGTTCATGCCATGCGCGCGCGCCATGATGCGGTGATGATCGGTGCGGGCACGGCCCGGGCCGATGACCCGATGCTGACTGTGCGGGACATGGGCGACCGGCGTCAGCCGGTGCGCGTTGTGGTTTCGCGACGCTTGGATATTCCCCTGAGGTCGCAACTGGCCCAAAGTGCGGGGCAGGTGCCGCTCTGGATCTGCCACGGCCCGGATGCTGATGCGGCACTGGTGCAGGCGTGGCGCGAGGTTGGCGCAGAACTGTTGCCTTGTGTTCTGTCGCATGGGCAGCTCGACATGGGCTCGGTACTTGAGGCGCTTGGGGCAAAGGGGCTGACGCGGGTGTTTTGCGAAGGTGGCGGGGCGCTTGCCGCGTCGTTGCTGGCCGAGGATCTGGTGGACGAGCTGATGGTGATGACCGCCGGTCTGGCAATCGGGGCAGAGGGGCTGCCCGCCATCGGTGCGCTTGGGCTGGACACGCTCACCGGCGCGTCCCGGTTCACCCTTGTCGAGACGCAAAAGATCGGTGGCGACGTGATGCACCGATGGTGGCGTACCTGAACTTGTTCAGCGCCAGAGACTGGCCTGCGACGCGAACACCCCCTGAAGCTTTGACAGCCCACGATTAAGCCGTCCGGGATGCGGAATGTCGCCTTGTGCCAGACGCTCCAGCACCACTTCGACCGGGCAGGGCAGGCCCGTGCGCGGATCGAAATACCGGGGATAGGAAATCAATGTCGCATGGACGAGGCCCGCCAGATCCGGGCGCGCGCGCCTACGCGGCGGCGGATTGCCCCGATCCTCGGTCAGACCCCAGCCCGCATAGAACGGCGCACCTGTGGTGGTGACGCGCACGCCGCGCAACAACGCCTCGAAGCCCATCAGCGATGTCATGGTCCAGACCTCATCAACGTGATTTAGCAGGCGCGCGGGATCGACCCCTTGCAGAATGGTGCATTCCAGCGCTGTCAGCTCTGCATCGGGGATGTGTCCGAGCCGCAGCCCCGCCTCTACATCCGGGTGCGGTTTATACAGCAACGCCGCATCTGGCCGGGCCGCGCGCGCGGCACGCAACAGGTCGATATTGCGGGCAAGGCCGCCTGCGCCCAGCCGGATTGAGGCGTCATCCTCTACCTGTCCGGGCACCAGAATACGGGGGCCATCGGGCAGATCCGGCACATCGAGACCGAGATTGTATTTGCTCACGCCCAGTTCGACGAGACGGCGGATTAAGGCCTCTGCCCGCTGTCTCTGGTCGGGGCGCAGCGTGGCGGTCTCCGCGATCAGCCGCTCAAGACGGCTTTCGGTGGTGGGATCGTAATAGATGCCCAGATCATCCGTCACCAGCGACAGGGCGGGGATCAGTTCCGCGCCCAGCCCGCGTGAGCGCAGAAACCCGTCCTCGACCCTGACCGCGCCGCTGTCGGCTGCGGCCTTGCCCGCCCAGATCATGTGCCTGCGCCCGGTGCGCGCGGCCAATCGTGCGGCTTTGATCGGATCGTCCTTGAATATCATGTGTCTTTCGCGCCCGAACACCTTTTGCAGCGGGGCCCGTTTCCACAGGCGCATGCCAGAGGCGACCCAGCCTGCGTGATCGGCCCGCCACGCGCGGCTTTGCGCCTCCAGCGTGGTGATGGCGTCTTCCAGCGGGCAGAGGCGGTCCCGAAAGGGGTCGTACCACGTGGGGTAAAGGATCATCGCCGCCGCAAACATCTGCGCCCGGCTGAGCCTGCGGCCACGACGCGGCAGGGGGCGCGGATTACGGTCCTCTGTCAGGTCCCACCCGGCATAGAACGGCTGGCCAAAGACCTGCGGGCGGTGCCCGGCAAAGATCGCTTCGAACCCAAGCTGAGAGGTGACGGCATAGACGGCAACGGCCCCCTCCATCAGCGCCCATGGGCTGACCGGATCGCTGAATAGCCGGATGCGGTCGGTTTCATCGCTGGCGCTGAAATATCCGGGCCTGTCGCCGCGCCGTGTCTCGGGGTGGGTCTTGATCACAATGCGCGCGCCGGGGTTCTCTTCTTGGGCGTGATACAGCATCTCGCGGAAGGTGTTTGCATCCGCCCCCCCATGCCGCACAGAGGCGTCGCCGCGTGTCTGGTCGATCACCAGCACATAGCCCGGATCAGGGCAGGGGGCGGCAGGATCGAACCCGGAATATTTCGTCAGATGGGCCTCTTGCAGGTGGGCGATGGCGCCGCGTGCACGATCCATAAGCGGTGTGTCATCCAGTGGATGCGTGGCCAGAAGTGTCTCAAGATCCGAAGGATGCGCGCTGTCGAAATGCACGCCGCTGCGGTCGATCAACAGGCCAAGTGGCGGCTCTCCGGCGCGGCCGGGAAACAGCGAACGCAGGAACGCGTCCTCGACCCGCACCAGGCTCGCACCGCTGCGCTCTGCCATCGCCTCACCGCGCGCGGCATAGGGCGAGCGACCCCAGACTGCGATCAGGTCGTCTTCACCGGGTCGCCCAAGGCGCAGGGGCAGGCCCGCCAGCGCCATGATTCGGCGGATCCGGCGCTGGCGCAGGAAACCGGCGTTGAAATAAAACACCCGCCGGGGCGGTTCTGGCCCGGCGGGTGGTTTCGGATCGGGCACGGGCATCAGTTGCCGCTGAGTGTATCGCTTGCTGTCGACAAAGAGCCCACAGCGCCAAGCGTCCCTGTCAGCGCGCCGATGACCTTGCTCCACTGAGCAAAGGGCGCTTCGGTGACATAGAGCGTGTCGTCGTCACGAATGGCAAAGTCGCGGGCCATGAACATCCCGTTGGGCTGGGTCAGGTCAAGCACGTAGACAAGCCTTTGCGCGCCGCGCAGATCGTCCCGGCCAAGGACCTGATTGGCGATCTCTGCAGGTTCGTTGCGCAGCACGAAAACACCTGTTGGATCGGCGGCCGCCGCCTGAAGCCCGCCGACCTGCGCAATCGCCTCAAGCGCGGAAATCGTGGGCGACGGAAAGTCCACGCGCGCCTGCCCACTTGTGGCACCAAGAGCTGTAAAGGCGCGGCTGTCTTCTTCTACGAGGATACGGTCACCGCCGCGCAGGGCGATATCGAATTCAGGGTGGCGGAACAGATCCTGAAACCACACCTTTGAGCGCATGTTGCCGCGGATGATGGTGACTTGGGCTGTCTCTGGCTCAATCGCGACGCCGCCCGCCGCGGCCAGCATCGTCGAAAGCGTCCGTGTTGGCCGTTCGATCGGATAGACGCCCTGACCGCCCACAGCGCCAATCAAAGATACGGTCGCGCCGTTCCCGGCGAGGCGACGCACCTCGACCTGCGGATCAGGGGTGGTCGGCGCAAGTTTGTTGGTGATGACCCGGCGCAAGGCATCGGGGGAATTTCCAGCCGCGCGAATACGCCCGGCATAAGGCACAAAGATAAAGCCCGCGCCATCAACCTGAACTTCGTCAAGAACGGTTTGCTTGGCGCCTTCGCTGGCAAGCAGGCCGTCATCGACGTTTTCCCAGACCGTGATCCCTAGCGTGTCGCCGGGTCGGATCGTATCAGAGCCGACAAGCCCCGCATTCTTGAACTGTTCAGTAAAGCCAAGCGCTGGCTGCACCGCCGTGGCGCGGGTGACGCGGTCATTGATGGAGACGACAAAAGCATCGCCAGATCGCTGAACGGAGCCTTCGTATATCTCACGCTTGCTTGGCCCTGAACGTGGTAACACACTACACGATGCGACAACCGTCGCAACAAGCAGCAGGGCGACGGATTTTGCCCATCGGCTTGATTGGATATTCACTGCCCGGTCTCCTCGACCTTATTTTGACTGCCTCAGTCCTTTTTTGTCAGCATAGTGCAAGCGCGCGTTCAAATCCAGTATAAGCGTGGCGCGCCCTCAGGTGACCGCCTGCAACTGTTGCCGTGGTGCCGCGCTTCCAAAGACCAGAGCATCATATGGGTCTTCCTCGCTCAGCATCATATCCACGGCTTGCCGCAGGAGCTGCCGCCGCCCTCGAGCCGAATAATAGCCGCCGGCAACCTGACTTGTCTCCAGCAGGTAACGGCGATAATCCGCGTAGGCCTTGCGATCGGGGCGCTCGGCCCCGGCAAAAAAATCGCGCAAAGGCTTGGTCGAAACGAATTCAGGCTTGGCGTAGACCGCCTCGCCAAAGGTCTTGAGCGGGATGCCCCGCCACAGCACCTGTTGCGCGGCAGTGGAGTTGACCGTGACGGCACTGCGGGCTTCGTTCAGCAACTGCGCAAGCTTGCCGCCCCGCACGAAATGCACCCGGTCGTAGACCCCGTGCAAACGTGCCAACCGTCTCAGTTCGGACCTGATGGGCGCGCGGCCATCCTCAAGCGGATGCGCCTTGACCACGAGGTGATGATGCTTTGGTGCACCATTGGCGAAATTGTCGATCACGGTTTCCAGAAACTCGGTCATCGTGGAAAAGGGCGAATGCATCTGAAAGGCTGCGTCATGTTCCAGTTGCAATAGGGCAAGGTGATAGGGAAACCCGCCGTGCCGGATCCGCCATGTGGCTATGCGCAGGTCGATGGCCTGTATGGGCATCAGCAGCAACCGTCTGATATAAAGACGAAACTCCTGCGAAACTGATAGGGCGCGATGGGGGCGGAACGACCGGTAACGCCGATTCAGAAACAGCACACACCCATGATAAGTTGCGCCATAAAAGACGTGTTGGCGCATGTCACCCCAGGATGCAGGCGGCAGGGGGGCGTCCGTGTCGGAATTCGCCAGCGCGCGCCGCATCTCCTCGACGGTCATGTCCATGAGACGTGAATGCCCGTTGCTCCCGCCTCGTTCATAGGTCACCCAATAGGGCCGCAGATAGCCTTCTTCAAAGACATGAATTCGCAGCCCGAGCTTGTGTGCCTCTTGCACGGCTTGCGCGTGGATCGGGCGGGTATCGCCATAGAGCACGATGTCGGTGATCTTCTTTTCTGCAAGGATCGTGCGAAACGTCTCGCGCCATGCGTCCAGCGGTCCGGTATAGGGGATAAAGCTTTTGCCATCGCGCCAGAAGGCGGCATCGCCCGCGTTAAAGCCAACACGCCAGACCCCGGCCCCGGCACGGCGGAGCATTGTGCCCAGCTTGTAAAAAAACGGTCCGTGTGGTCCCTGAAGAAACAGAAAAACTCGATAATCGCCGGAAAGCGCACCCATATTGTGTTGCCGCCTGTTTATGCCTCATACGTCTTTTTTGGAAATTATAGCCCGATACTGCGGCGAAAGTAAGTCCTGCTGCCAAGCCGCCTTGTCAGACGCCATTCTGCCCGCTACGTCCAAGGCAAATAACGGGAGACACGCATGTTTACGGGCATCATCACGGATATGGGCGAAATTCGCGCGGTCGAGCGGCGGGGCGACCTGCGGGTGCGCATCGGTACTGGCTATGACATGGCGCGCGTCGACATGGGCGCCTCTATCGCCTGCGATGGCGTGTGCTTGACCGTGGTGGACAAGGGCCCGGACTGGTTCGATGTGGATGTCTCCGCCGAGACGGTGTCAAAGACCAACCTGTCCACTTGGGCCGATGGCCGCCGCGTGAATCTTGAGCGCTCGCTCAAGGTCGGGGATGAGCTTGGTGGGCATATCGTGTCGGGCCATGTCGACGGGCTGGCAGAGGTCGTGGCGATGCAGGATGAGGGCGACAGCACCCGCGTGACACTGCGCGCGCCAAAGGCGTTGGCGCGGTTCATCGCATCCAAAGGCTCTGTTGCGCTCAATGGCACATCGCTGACCGTGAATGAGGTGGAGGGATGCGATTTTGGCATCAACTTCATTCCGCATACCAAGCAGGTCACGACATGGGGCCAGACGGTGCTGGGCGATCAGGTCAATCTAGAGATCGACACGATGGCGCGGTACGTCGCGCGCCTGCAAGAGGCCGGATAGCTCTTACGTCGGACCCGCGAAAACATATTCATATAACGTGTTGCGTTGGCCGGGGCCGCTTGTATCCTGAAGCGGCAGATTTCCGGGAGGACCAACTATGCCGCTTTTCAAACCGACGCGCCGCGAGATACTCAAGCTGGCAGCCGCAGCACCCGCCTTTGCCATGCCTGCCGCTGTTCGGGCAGAGCTTGGACGACCAGAGGGCGCCAACCCCTCACATTTTCGGTTTTCGGTGGGCGAGGCGCGGGTGACAATCGTGTCGGATGGCTGGTTCAGCATTCCCACCACCGGGCTGGGTATCAACGCCCCCCGCGAAGAGGTGAAGGCGTTTCTGGAATCGCACTACCTCTCGCCCGAAGACGGTTATTCACACACAAATCACCTTTATATCGAGACCGGTGACGCCAAGGTGTTGGTCGATGTTGGCTCGGGCAGTCGGTTCTTTGACACGGCTGGTCAGCTTATGCGCAATCTGGAGGCGGCGGGGATTGACCCGTTCGAGATCACCCATGTCGTGATCACCCACGCGCATCCCGATCATGTCTGGGGCATCCGCGATGATTTCGACGAGGCGATCATACCGGGTGCCACCTACATCCTTGGTGAGGCCGAGCATGATTTCTGGATGCAGGACGGGCTGGTCAACCAAGTCCCGGCAGAGGATCAGCAATTCGTCGTCGGTGCGGTCAATTCGATCGAGACCGACGGTGTGGATTGGACGCTTGTGAGCGACGGGTATGAGGTGGTGCCGGGTGTCACCCTGTTTGACACGCCCGGCCATACGCCGGGCCATATGAGCGTGCGGGTGGATAGCGGTGACAGCTCTTTGATCGCGCTTGGCGATGCCATGAGCCACGCCTACACCAATTTCGCGCATCCCGGCTGGTATAACGGCTTTGACAGTGATGGCCCGCAGACCGTGGCGACGCGGATGCGCCTGCTTGATATGGCGGCGACGGACCGGATCGCGGTCCTTGGCTATCACTTTCCGTTTCCGGGCGTGGGCCATGTTAAGCGCGAGGGCGACGCTTATCGCTTTGTCCCCGCGCTCTGGCAATTCTAAAGCTGGTTGCCCCAGGTCAGATGAAAATCCACCCGCCCCGGTTTTTGGCCGGGGCGGGCGTTTTCGACACAGCGCAAGCCGCTCTAATCTGTCTCAATCGTTGTCCGTAAGTCCCGCACCGGCCCCGGCGCGGCGGCTTTCTTCGGTGTCTGGCGCATAGGTGCGGTGGGCCAGTTTCTGCAGTGTTTCAGACGCCTCTGCGCTGACATGCGCGCGGTAGGCCCGCAACAGGGTTTGGTCCGTGATTGCGGCCGCTGGCGCCATTTTCACGCTCTTAACGTTGGACAGGTGCAATGACGCTGGACCCGGCAGATCGATGGCCGTTTTCAGGTCGCTTCGGGTGATGGTCAGGTCCGACCATGCCAGCATGAGCGGCACGCCGGTCTGATCGGCGGTCCAGACCATGTAGGGCACCAGAAACAGCGGTGCCGCTATCGCGTCGATTTGCAGTGTCTCGCCTTCTGCCCATCGTGGCGCCAGATCGCAGATCGCGGCGCCGGTGATCAGCGGGCAAAGCATGCCGCCATTGGCCTGCCATGTACCAGTGCAGGCTGTGGGGCGGATATCATCATAAGGCACGCCATCCAGTGCGGTCAGCAACTCCGCCAACAGTTCGGCCCCCGGCCAGCCAGCGGCACATAGCCAGCGCGTCGCCTTGCCCGCCTCTTCGGCATGGCCCCAGCCATAGCCCGCGCCACGCGCCGCCTTGCGTGCCAGCCCCTCTATCTCGTTGAGCGACCAGTCCATGCGCGCGCCCTATTCCGCCGCCAAGGGCAGGGGCGGCAAAGTCCAGTCATCGACGGTCCCTGCGTCAAGCTCGTGCGGGAAAGGCGCGTGCTGATACATGTTGATGCGCAGCCAGCGGTCAGAACGCGGATCGAAATGACACGCGCCAAAGAACGACAGCTTGAGCCGGAGCATGTCGATAGGCAGCATCTGCGCATCGAGCGTGTTGTCGCGGATCTCGGCATAGGGCAGGCGCGCGGCCATCTGCGCACGCCGGGCGATATGGCGATATTCGGGCTGGGCAAGCAGGAACGCGGCGGTGGTCGTTTCCTGTGTGTCCGTCAGCGCCGCATGTAGGCGCGCGGCGTCGCGGCCGGGGCCAAGCGGCTGTTCATACGCCTCCACCGGCTCCTCAAACCGCTGACCAAGGCGCGGTTCCAACTTGGCCTCGGACACGTACCAGACCCGCGCGCTGGGCATGGGGTCGGACCAGTCGATCCGCAGCGCCCAGCCATAGACATCCTCGATGATCTCACGCAGCGCCCTGACCGGCATGGCCCCGTCGATCGGCCACGCGGTGTGCTCTTCTGCGGCCATGCAGGTGGCCAGCTCATCGACGAGCGGCCCATGCGGCTCGATCATCAGCGAGGCAAGTTGCTCTTGTCCTTCCGCGGACAGATGTTCCTCTGCCCAGAGCCATAGCCGGTTCCACGGCTGACCGGTGCTCAGGTCAGCCTCAGCCACATGTGCGGCAAGAGCGGCCATGTCGGCGCGCAGCACGGCCAGCTTTTCGATCTGAAGCGGGTGTTCCGAGGTCCAGTTTTCTGCGTGCATCTGTGCGCGCAGGACATAGGTGCGAAACGCATCGACCTCTTCCGCGCCCCCAATTGGCAGGGACCGAACACGGGCAAGCGCCTCTTCGCGCGTGGCGATCCACGCGTTGAGCAGGCGGGGGTGATTGATCAGGAACGGCGCCATGCCAAGGCCGGTCGAATTGCCAATGCCAAAACGACGGCGCAGCACGGGATCAAGCGGCACTGCGGTCCGCGGCGCGCGGGCGCGGGCCATATGCTCGACCAGATCCATGACAAAGGCACGGGTGAGGTAAACAGACAGCATTTCGATCTGGAACGGCCCGGCACATTCGGGCCGGTGCCGTGTATATTCGCGATCCGCCGCGCCGAATTTGCCAGAGCCATAAACGGCTGTCGTGCGCATCAGGTAGCCCACATCGTCGATCAGCGCCTGATCGGGCTGATACCCTTCAGACAGCGCGTCGATCACATGGTGCCACAGCCGGACAGAGCGGTTGGCGCGGCTGAGTGACAATTCGCGGTCCGACACACGACCGGCCTCCTGCTTGGGGACATTGTCGCGCAGGCGGGCGATATCGGCGTCGGTCGGAATGCCGTCAAACAGGGTAAATGTCGCGTCCCATGCGGTGGCGATCACCCGGTCAGAGCGTTTCTCGGGCGGCAGGTCATGGGCGAAGGCGATAAGGGAATAGGCGCGCTCTGGTCCGTGGGCGGTATAAACGGCATGGCCGACACCCGCGCTGTCGATGTCAAAGGCGCGCACCTCGAACCGCCACTGCTGAAACGCCATGCGGCGCAAAAGCTGACGCATAAAGCTGAGCCGGGATTGATGAAAAGAGCCGAGGCGCGCAAGCCGCATGACCACATTGGGGTCGCGTGGGGCGATGATAGGGGATGCAGTCTGGGTCATCTGGGGCACCTCCGGCTATGTATATTGTTTGAGTTGAGCATATCCGGGCGACCCTGCATAGGGCCGCCCGGTGTGATGTCATTTGAGTTCGCGACCCTTGAGCAGGGTGATACGCGCCGCATCCCAAAGCGAGGGCAGCAGCACCAGCGAGACAGGCACAGCCGTCACGACGATGAAGCTTTGCAATTTGCCGATGCCGCCAGACCCCGTGTAGATCAGGATCAGCGCCATCACGCCCATGGCCACACCCCAGAAGATGCGCACGGGCAGCGCCGGGCGGTCCTCGGTCGACATGGAGACAGAGATCACATAGGACATCGAGTCGCCCGTCGTGGCCACGAAGACCGTGGTCAGGATCAGGAACAAGACCGAGATCACAAAGCCCATCGGCAGGGATTGCGTGATCGCCAGCAGTGCCGCGGGCAGGTTAAAGCCCTCGAACGCGGTTGAGATTGTGCCGGGGTTGGTCAGCTCGGCATTGATGCCCGTGCCGCCGACGATGGTGAACCAGAATGCGGTGACAATGGGTGCCACGATCGACAGCATCAGGATTATCGAGCGGATCGACCGCCCCCGCGAGATGCGGGCAATGAAGATCGCCATGAGCGGCCCGTATCCAAGGAACCAGCCCCAGAAGAATACTGTCCACCAGCCAAGCCAACCCGGCTCGCCGAAAGTGCCCGCGTCACCACGGAAAAGGGCCATGCCGAAGAAGTCGGTGATATAGGTCGTCAATCCGCCAAAGAAGCTCTTGAAGATAAAGGCCGTCGGCCCGGCAACAAGGATAAACAGCAGCAGAAGACCACCAAGGATGATGTTGAAACGGCTCAGGATCTGAATGCCCTTCGACAGGCCGGTGGCCGCCGACGTGGTATAGATCGCCACCAGTCCGAGGATCACGGCCGCCTGTTTGCCAAAGGTATCAGGAATGCCAAAGAGCGCATTGAGGCCGTAGCTGACCTGCAGACCGAGAAACCCGATGGGGCCAACAGTGCCCGCCACCACGGCGATGATGCAGCTTGCGTCCGCGATAAGGCCGATGGGGCCCGAGATCGCCTTGTCACCAAAAAGAGGGTACAGCAGCGTGCGCGGGGCCAGCGGCAGGCCCTTTTCATAGTGGTAATGCATCAGCATGACTGTGGTCAGCGCGCCAAGGATGGCCCATGCCAGAAAACCCCAATGCATAAAGCTTTGCGCCAGTGCGGAATGGACCGCATCCATGGTGCCGCTCTCATCGCCGAAATAGGGCGGTGAGGACAGAAAGTGTGCCATCGGCTCGCCTGCGGCCCAGAACACGCCACCGCCTGCCAGCAGGGTACACATGATCATGGATCCCCACTGAAATACCGGAAATTCCGGCGTGGCAAGATTGCCCATGATCGCCTTGCTGCCGGGCAGAAAGACGAGAACCATCCCGATCAGGAACGTCGCAAGAAGCAGGATCTGCCAGTAAAGGCCAAAATATTTGGCCGAGAAGGCAAAGCTTGAATCGACCATGCTGGACAGCAGGTCGAGGTCGTAAAATGCCACCGCGCAGAATAGCGCGATGAAGCCGCCGGTGATGGCGAACAGGGGTTTGTTGATATGGTTCAACGACCCTGTTTTCGGGGTTTCGTGAGTGGTGTCGGACATTCGTGTCTCCTCTTTGAACATCCGTGGGTGGGGCAAGCCCCTTGATCCGGTCGCGCTATGGTGCCGGGTCGAAATTCTCGTCGTAAAAACGCAACCAGTTGTCACCCATGATCCCTGCGACCTCGGCCTCGTCGAAGCCGACCTTGCGCAGGCCATCCTCCAGATTGCCGAAATCGCGGTTGTCACGGAACCAATCTGGTTGCGGCGGAAAGCCGGGCGCACTGGCCGAGCCTTCGCCATAGTCGATTTCCTTGGACCAGCGCCCCACCCGCATCCATTCCACGATGCTGTCGGGCTGATCCTGACACAGGTCCGAGCCGATGCCGAAATGCTCTGCGCCGAACCGCTCTGCGGCCATGGCGATCATCTCGCAAAAGCTTTGCAGCGTGCAGTCGGTCTTGTCCTTGAGGTGATGGGGATACATCGAAAATCCCATCATCCCGCCAGCTTGTGTCACTGCCCGCACCACGTCGTCACGTTTGTTGCGCAAGGCGGGCTGCCACGCATGCAAATTGGCGTGCGTGATGGCAATGGGGCGTTCGGACAGGGTCGCGGCCTCGATGGTCGAGCGGTCGGCGGAATGCGACATGTCCACCACCAGACCAACGCGGTTCATCTCTTTGATAACCTGCCGGCCCATGCGGGTTATGCCTGCATCCTCGGCCTCGTAACAGCCCGTCGCGAGCAGCGATTGGTTGTTATAGGTCAGTTGCATGAACCGTGCGCCCAGATCGTGCCAGATCTCGACCAGCCCGATATCATCCTCGATGGGCGACGGGTTTTGAAACCCGAAAAAGATGGCGGTACGGCCGGTCTCGTGCGCGTGGCGCACATCGCTGCCCCACCGCCCCTTGAAGATCAGGTCGGGATATTGCTCGAACCAGCGGTTCCACTGTTCGAGGTTGAGCACGGTTTCGCGAAAATTCTCGTGATAGGCGATGGTGACGTGAACCGCATCCAGCCCGCCCTGACGCATCTGGCGAAAGACCTTTTCCGACCAGTTGGCGTATTGCAGGTTGTCGATGCGATAGGTCATTCCGGCTTGCCTGCCGCGATATAGGCGGTTTTCACGGTGGTGTAGAATTCCCGCGCATGGGTGCCCTGTTCGCGCGGCCCATAAGAGGAATTGCCACGCCCGCCAAAGGGCACGTGATAATCCGTGCCCGCCGTGGGCAGGTTGACGGTGACGACGCCGGTCTGTGCGTTGCGCCGGAAATGCGTGGCGCGCGCCAAATCGCGGGTGACGATGCCGGATGTCAGACCGAATTCGGTGTCGTTGACCACATGCAGCGCCTCGTCATAGCTGGCCACCTTGATGACGCTTGTGAGGGGCGCGAACATCTCTTCGCGGTTGATGCGCATATCGTTGGTGCTGTTGAGGAACACGCCGGGCGACATGTAATAGCCGTCTGTGTCCATGGTCAGGCGTTCGCCGCCACAGGCCAGCTCTGCGCCTTCGGACTGGCCAAGCTCTACATAGGCGAGGTTCTCGGTTAGCTGCTGTTCGGACACGACCGGCCCGATCTGGGTGCCTTCGGCAAGCGCGTGACCCACCTTCATCGCGCGGGCGCCCGCGACCAGCTTTTCGACAAAGGCGTCATGAATTCCGTCCTGCACCACAAGGCGCGAGGACGCGGTGCATTTCTGCCCGGTGCCGCCGAATGCGCCGCCAAGTGCCAGTGTCACGGCCAGATCCAGATCCGCATCATCCATCACGGCGAGCGCGTTTTTCGATCCCATCTCTGCCTGAATGCGGGTGAAATTATGTACCGCCGCCGTTGCGATGCCGCGCCCAACCGGGACAGACCCGGTAAAGGAAACCGCATCAATGCGCGGGCTCTCGACAAGGCGCTGGCCCACATCGCGGCCCGGCCCCATCACGAGGTTGAAAAGCCCCGCCGGGATATCCTGCTTGGCGATGATTTCTGTCAGCGCAACGGCAGAGGCGGGCGTCAGGTTCGCGGGCTTCCAGATCACCGCGTTGCCATAGGCAAGGGCGGGTGCGATCTTCCAGCTGGCGGTCGCGGTGGGAAAGTTCCATGGGCTGATGATGGCGACCGTGCCCACCGGCTCACGGCGCACATCCACCTCGATATCGGGGCGCACGGAATCGGCATTCTCGCCC
This sequence comes from Roseovarius sp., assembly GCA_965656855.1. Taxonomy (GTDB): domain Bacteria; phylum Pseudomonadota; class Alphaproteobacteria; order Rhodobacterales; family Rhodobacteraceae; genus Roseovarius. The sequence goes on along the minus strand of CBFHML010000090.1, from coordinate 22,078 downwards.
AGTTGGCGCAGCACCTCATGCGCGTAATAGGTAAAGAACTGCCCCGCGCGAAAGACCTCGCCCTTGCCCTCGGCCAGCGGCTTGCCCTCCTCGCGGCTGAGCAGGCGGCCCAATTCTTCGGCGCGGGCCATCATCTCGTTGCCAATCGCCAGCAGCACGTTCTGTTTGCGCTCCAGCCCATAGGCGGCCCATTGGGCTTGGGCGTCACGCGCAGCGCTCAGCGCGTCGTCAAGCTGATCGCCCGAGGCCTGGGCGAACATCCCCACCAGATCGGATAGATCCGACGGGTTGCGGTTTTCGATTTCAGAGGTGCCCGCGACCCACGCGCCTGCGATATAGTTCTGCTTGGTGTCGGACATGGCGTATCCCCCGAATCCCGTGTAAAATTTGGGTGACTGCATAGGATTTGAAGCGTCAGTTCAACTTCAAAATTCTTATGTTTACTTCAGAATTTCTGAAGTGGGATCTTTGCGGCAAGGATCGTCTGGCACAGTGCCTGCCCCGCGGGGGGCAGGCTGTCCATCGGTGGGGTGGCCATCCAGATGTCGCGCCGCACGGTGTCATCCGCCAGTGGCAGAAAGGCCAGATCATCGTGGTTGGGGCGCACCGCCAATTCCGGCAGCAGGGTCACGCCCATCCCCGCCCGCACCAGCGCAAGGATAGAGGCGGTGTTGATCGCATTCAGCGCCGACATGGCGAGAATGGGCGCGAATAGCGGGTCGTCGATCTGCTTGCACAGGCCATTGGCGATAAAGGGAATACCGTCGAGATCGGCCCATGTCAGACTGGACCAGTCCTGCGCCAGCGGATGATCGGCCCGGCACACCACACCAAACCGGTCGGACAGCAACAGGTGCCGCTCAAAGCCCGGAATCTCGGGCAGGGTCGCCAGCCCGATATCGGCCCGTCCCGCCAGCAGATCCTCATGGATCGAGCCGGAATCCGTGTCGCGCAGATCCAGCCGCACACCGGGATGCCGGGCTGAGAAACCGCGCAGCACAGGCGGCAGAATGGCTTGGGCTACAGAGGGCGTGACAGCCAGCCGGACATAGCCGTCCTGCGCCTGTGCCAGCCCCTCGATGGCGGCAATGGTCGTGTCGAAATGGGCCAGCTCGCGCTGCGCCTCGGCGCGCACCAGCTCTCCCAATGCGGTCAGCCGCGCCTTGCGCTTGGCCTCGAACAAAGGCGCGCCCACATGATCCTCGAATTGCCGCAGCATCATCGACACGGCAGAGGGTGTACGCCCAAGCGCCTCAGCCGCCGCCGCAAGGCTGCCGCTATCCGCCACCGCCTTGAAACAGCGGAGCATTTCGATCTTGATCGCCAAGGTCAGAAACCCCTCATGCCGGTGGGCACCGGCGCAGGGCTTTGGCATAAACGCGCAGGCATAGCGGTGTAAAGCCTCGCCGCGCGATCAGGCCGCAGCCACCAGTGCGCGCACCAAAAGCTCATCCGAAAGCCGCACAGGGTTCGCCGCCATCGAAGACGAGCTTTGCGCATCTGCGGCAATCTCGGCAAATGTTGCAGGATCAAGCCCCATCTCACGCAGCCCCGGCAGGCCATGCTGCCGCGACCAGCCCGCCAGATCGACGGTGCCGATGGCCTGTGACATCGACACGCGGATTTCCGCGATGCGCCGGGCTATGGGGCTTTCGCGGTCAAGCGTGGCCAGATTGAGCGTCAGAATATGAGGCAAGAGCGCACCGCAGACCGCCCCATGCGGCGCACCCGGCACCCGCCCCCCGATCACGCCCGCCAACCCGTGCACCGCGCCAAGCCCGGCATTCGACAGCGCCAGCCCGCCTATGAGGCTGCAAAAGGCCATGTCATCGCGCGCGGTCTGGTCCTCTTTGCGCATCAGACTTGCCAGCGCGCGCATCCCGCGCGGGACCGCATCACGGCAAAGCGCGTCCGTCACCGGATTGGCGCGGGCCGAGATATAGGGCTCGATCACCTGCGTGATGGCATCAAGGCCAGAGGCGAGCGTGACGGATTGCGGTGTGCCATCGGTCAGCGCGGGGTCGATGATGGCGATATCGGCGATCATACGGGCATCGCGCAACGATACCTTGCGCCCGTGGTCCGGCACGCCGATGACGGCATTCTTGGTGACCTCGGCCCCTGTGCCTGCGGTGGTCGGAATGGCGATAAAGGGCAGGGGGGCTGTGGTCAGCGGCTGTCCCTTGCCGACGACCTCCAGATGTTCCAACGGGTCGGATGTGGCGGGCAGCAGGGCCGCCACCGCCTTGCCCAGATCAATCGCAGCGCCGCCGCCAATGGCGATGACGCAATCCGCCCCCGCCTCGCGCGCGGTGCGCAAGGCCTCCATCAAGAGGGTCAGATCGGGTTCCTTGGGGCAGGCAAAGGCGATGCTGGGCATGTCCAGCCTGTCCATCAGTGGCGCGGCATGTCGCGGCGTCGCGCCATGCACGACAAAGGCGCGGGCGCCAAGCATTCGGTCCATATCAGGCGCTTTTTGCGCCTCGCCCCGGCCAAAAAGAATGCGGGCGGGGGCGCTTAGCCCAAAAGGCGCGATCATACCGACATCGTCGCAGCAACCGCGCGCTTCCACGCGGCATAGCGTGCGGCCCGCGTTTCATCATTCATGGCGGGCTGAAATCGCTGCTCCAGCGCCCAGCCTTTGGCGAAACCGGCGGCATCGGGGTATACCCCCGCCTTCATGCCCGCCAGCCACGCGGCGCCAAGCGCGGTCGTTTCCAGCACCTCGGGGCGGTCGACCGGTGCGCCGATGATGTCGGCGAGAAACTGCATCGCACAATCCGATGCGCTCATGCCGCCATCGACGCGCAGCACTTGTCCGCCGCCTTGGGGTGTCCAGTCTGCGGTCATCGCCTCCAGCAGGTCGCGGGTCTGAAAGCCGACGCTTTCAAGGGCCGCACGGGCAAACTCGGCGGGGCCGGAATTTCGGGTCAGGCCATAGATCGCCCCCCGGCAATCGGGCTGCCAATAGGGCGCGCCCAGCCCGGTAAAGGCCGGCACGAGGATGAGGCTCTGATGCGGATCGGCCTTGTCGGCAAGGGGTTGGGTCTCTTTTGCCTCGCGGATGATCTTGAGCCCGTCGCGCAGCCACTGCACGACAGCGCCCGCGATAAAGATGGAACCTTCCAGCGCATAGGTCGGCTTGCCATCCAGCTGATATGCAATCGTGGTCAGCAGCCGGTTTTGTGACCGCACCGGCGTGTCCCCGGTATTGAGCAGTGCGAAACAGCCCGTGCCGTAGGTTGATTTCATCATGCCGGGGCTGAAACAGGCCTGCCCGACGGTGGCCGCCTGCTGATCGCCTGCGACGCCCATGATGGGGATCTCGCGCCCGAAAAGATCGGGCCGGGTGGTGCCATAATCATCGGCGCTGTCGCGCACCTCGGGCAGCATCTGCATCGGCACGTCCAGCAGATCGCAGATTGTCTGGCTCCACCGGCCTTTGCGGATATCATAAAGCAGCGTGCGCGACGCGTTGGTGGCGTCGGTCGCGTGTACCTTGCCGCCTGTCAGGTTCCAGATGAGATAGGTGTCGACCGTACCAAACAGCAGGTCACCGGCCTGCGCCTTGGCGCGCGCGCCCTCCACGTGATCAAGGATCCATGCCAGTTTGGTGCCGGAAAAATATGGGTCAAGCAGCAGCCCGGTGCGCTCGGTGATCATGTCGCCATGCCCGGCCTCTTGCAGGCGGCGGCAGGTCTCGGCGGTGCGCCGGTCCTGCCAGACGATGGCGTTGTGGATCGGTTGGCCGGTCTTGCGATCCCAGACCAGCGTGGTTTCGCGCTGGTTGGTGATGCCGATGGCGGCGATATCCGACGGGTCGATATGGGCGCGCTCGATCACACCCCGGCAGGTGCTTGCGGTCGTTACCCACAGATCGTCAGGCGCATGTTCCACCCAGCCTGATTGCGGGAAATGCTGGGTGAACTCCTCTTGATCGGTGGCGACGACGCGCAGGTCGGCGTCAAAGAGGATGGCCCGGCTGGAGGTCGTGCCTTGGTCGATGGCGAGAATATGTGTCATGGCAACGGTCTTTGCATGAAATCGTGCCCGCCCCAAGTAAAACGAGGCGGGCACGCAAGGGCCCGATGCACGGGCCTTGAGGTTACTTCCAGCTGGCGATCAGCTCGTCATAAGAGACCGTTTTGGGCTCTTCTTCTTCGTTCTCCAGCTTTGGATAGGGCGCGCCGGCCTGCTCCAGCCAGTAGGACGCGTCCTGCTCTTCATTGAGCTTCGGCCCTAGATCACCCTGCACACCGGCGCGTTCCAGACGCTCCAGCACGCGTTCTTGATCCGCGCAAAGGCTGTCGAGCGCCTCTTGCGGGGTCTTGGCGCCAGACATCGCATCGCCGATATTCTGCCACCACAGCTGTGCCAGCTTGGGGTAATCGGGCACATTGGTGCCTGTGGGCGACCATTGAACCCGCGCAGGCGAGCGATAGAACTCGATCAGACCGCCCAGCTTGTCGGCCCGCTCGGTAAAGTGGTCCGAGTTGATCGTGCTTTCGCGGATGAATGTCAGGCCCACGTCGGACTTTTTCAGATCGACGGTTTTGGACGTCACGAACTGCGCATAAAGCCATGCAGCCTGAGCGCGGTCCACCGGCGTCGATTTCATCAGCGTCCAGCTGCCTGCGTCCTGATAGCCGATCTTCTGGCCATCTTTCCAATAGGCACCATGCGGCGAGGGGGCCATGCGCCACTTGGGCGTGCCGTCCTCGTTCATCACCGGCAGGCCGGGCTCGACCGTGGCGGCGGTAAAGGCGGTGTACCAGAACATCTGCTGAGCCACATTGCCCTGAGCGGGGATCGGGCCTGCCTCGGAGAAGGTCATGCCAGCGGCGGCAGGCGGCGAGTAGTTCTGCAGCCATTCGATCGCCTTGGTCACGGCATAGACTGCGGCGGGCGCGTTCGTTGCGCCACCACGCGCCATGCAAGATCCCGTGGGCTGGCTGTTTTCATTCACCCGGATGCCCCATTCGTCCACGGGCAGGCCATTGGGCTCTCCGACGTCTCCCATGCCGGCCATGGACATCCACGCATCGGTATAGCGCCAGCCAAGCGACGGGTCTTTCTTGCCGTAATCCATGTTGCCAAAGACTTCGCCTTCGACACCCAGATGGCTCAGATCGCGCCCGGTAAAGAATTCCGCGATATCCTCATAGGCCGTCCAGTTGACCGGCACACCAAGGTCATAGCCATAGGCCTCTTTGAAATCCGCCTGGTTTTTTTCGTCGTTGAACCAGTCATAGCGGAACCAATAGAGGTTCGCGAATTGCTGGGTCGGCATCTGATAGACCTTGCCGTCCGGTCCGGTTGTAAAGGACAGGCCGATGAAATCTTCAAGATCCAGTGTCGGCATGGTCACAGCCGCGCCTTCGCCTGCCATCCAGTCGGTCAGGTTGCGCACCTGCTGATAGCGCCAATGCGTGCCGATCAGGTCGCTGTCGTTGACATAGGCGTCATAGATGTTCTGACCCGACTGCATCTGCGTTTGCAGTTTTTCGACCACATCGCCCTCGCCGATCAGGTCATGGGTCACCTGAATGCCCGTGATCGCGGTGAACGCGGGCGCAAGCACTTGGCTCTCGTATTCATGCGTCGTGATGGTTTCCGACACGACCTTGATATCCATGCCCTCATACGGCTTGGCCGCATCGACAAAGAACTGCATCTCGGCTTCCTGCTCTTCGCGCGACAGCACGGACAGGTCGCCGATCTCGGTGTCGAGAAATTCGCGGGCCTCCTCCATGCCCGCGAAAGACGCACCGCCTGTCAGGCTTAGCGCGACCGCAAGGGCCGTGGTTGATTTGAGTGACAGGTTCATTTGGTTCCTCCCATTTTATATGAACGTCGTGTCGTTGAATGCGCCCCCGGTCGCCCGGACACGCGGGGTTTGTCGTCTAGACCCAGCGAAAGACCGCCACCGCATAGACGAGGCAAAGAATGAGCGCGTAAGGTTGATTTGCCCCCACAAGGCCAAGCCAGCCAAGATTGATAAAGGCGCTGCCCAGTAGCGTGATGAAAAGCCGGTCGCCCCGCGTGGTTTCGATCCGCAGGATGCCCATGCGCGGCGTCTCGGGGTATTTGATCGCAAGGACCGAAAAGGTAATCAGCAGGGCCGCGATAACGCCAAAGAAGGCGGCGGTGGGCCATGTCCATGCCATCCAGGCCATTATGAGGCTCCTTTCAGATCACACGCCGTCATCCTCGGGCTTGACCCGAGGACCTTTTGATCCTGAGGCCGTCCGGTCAAGCCGGACGATGACGGTGCTCTTATCAATCGCAAATCTCCGGCCACAGGTCGCGCCAATCGGGGTTGTTGCGCTCGATCAAGTCGAGCTTCCACGCCCGGTTCCAGTGCTTTAGCGCCTTTTCTCCCCGGATCGCCTCTGTCGGCTCGGAATGCTTTTCGAACCAGACGAGTGTTTCCAGATTGTAGCGATCCGTAAAGCCCGCAAGCGCGTGCGTGCGATGCTGCCATACGCGTAAAGGAAGGTCGTTTGTGACGCCGATATAGATCGTGCCCTGCCGCTTGTTCGTCATGATGTAGACGTACATGTCTTTTGGCATGGGTGGCCTCGGATTTGGCGAGGCTCTGTTTGTGAGAGGTCCTCGGGTCGAGCCCGAGGATGACGGAGGGATGGTTAACAAACGGTTGCATCACACCCTCCCCAGGGCAAAGCCCTTGGCGATGTAGTTGCGCACGAAATAGATCACGAGCGCGCCGGGCACGATGGTCAGCACACCCGCGGCGGCCAGCACGCCCCAGTCGATGCCTGCGGCCCCCTGCGTCCGGGTCATGATCGCGGCGATCGGCTTGGCGTCGACCGTGGTGAGCGTGCGTGACAGCAGCAGTTCCACCCATGAGAACATGAAACAAAAGAACGCGGCGACGCCGATGCCCGACGCGATCAGGGGCGTGAAGATCTTTATGAAGAAGCGCGGAAAGGAGTAACCGTCGATATAGGCCGTTTCGTCGATTTCCTTGGGCACCCCGCGCATGAACCCCTCTAGGATCCACACCGCCAGCGGCACGTTGAAAAGGCAATGCGCCAACGCCACGGCGATATGCGTATCGAAAAGGCCGACGCTTGAGTAAAGCTGAAAGAACGGCAGCGCGAACACCGCTGGTGGCGCCATCCGGTTGGTCAGCAGCCAGAAGAACAGGTGCTTGTCCCCCATAAAGCTGTAGCGCGAAAACGCGTAGGCTGCGGGCAGGGCCACGGCGACGGAAATCGCCGTGTTCATCAGCACGTAGATCAGCGAATTCACATAGCCCATATACCACGCCGGATCGGTCAGGATCGTCGCGTAATTGGCCAGCGTCGGGTTGGCGGGCCAAAGCGTGAAGGAGTTCAGGATCTCTGTATTGGTCTTCAGGCTCATGTTCAGCAGCCAGTAGATCGGCAGCATGAGGAACAGCAGATAGAGCGTCATGACAACAGCGCGCGAATTGATGCCCGCCCGCGCCCGGCGGTTTGCACCGCGCGGGGTCAGCTTGCCGGGGATCTGGGTGGTGGTGGCGTCGGTCATTGCGCCGTTCCTTTCCAGCGGGCGTCATCATCCGACTTGATCGGATGATCTCTGCGGTCTGAGGTCCTCGGGTCAAGCCCGAGGATGACGGTGGTGATAAAGACGTCCATCACTTAGCCCTCCCGCTTGTCGAGATTGGTCATGACTGTATAGAACACCCATGAAATCAACAGGATAACGAGGAAGTACATGATCGAGAACGCTGCCGCCGGGCCAAGGTCAAACTGCCCCAAGGCCATCTTTACAAGGTCGATGGACAGGAAGGTGGTGGCATTGCCCGGCCCGCCGCCGGTGACGACGAACGGCTCTGTGTAGATCATGAAACTGTCCATAAAGCGCAGCAGAATGGCAATCATCAGCACGCCCATCATCTTGGGCAGCTCGATATAGCGGAACACTTTCCAGCGGCTCGCCTGATCGATCTTGGCCGCTTGGTAATAGGCATCTGGGATGGATTGCAGGCCGGCATAGGCCAGCAGGGCGACAAGAGAGGTCCAGTGCCAGACATCCATCACGATCACCGTGATCCACGCGTCCACCGCATCCTGCGTGTAGTTGTATTCGACGCCCATCGCCGCCAGCGTGTGCCCCAGCAGGCCGATATCGACGCGGCCAAAGATCTGCCAGATGGTGCCCACCACGTTCCACGGGATCAGCAGCGGCAGCGACATCAGCACAAGGCAAACCGAGACCCAGACGCCTTTCTTTGGCATGTTGAGAGCGACCAGCACGCCAAGCGGCACCTCGATTGCGAGGATGATCGCGGAAAAGGCCAATTGCCGCCCCAGCGCGTTCCACATCCGTTCGGAATGCAAAAGCTCTTCGAACCATTCCAGACCCGCCCAGAAAAACTGGTTGCCGCCGAATGTGTCCTGAACCGAGTAATTCACGACCGTCATCAACGGGATCACGGCAGAGAACGCGACCAGCGCCAGCACTGGCAGCACCAGAAACCACGCCTTTTGATTGCGCGTCTTTTCGATCATGCGGCCTCTCCCTTTACCCGCCAGTCATTGGCGTAGACATTCACATGCGCCGCATCGAATGCGACGCGGGTCATGTCCGGGCGGATGTCTTCGGCCTCTCCAGCCACGATATTGATCTCGGTGCCAAAGCAGTCGGCGCGCACGATCTTGTGGCGGCCCACATCCTCGATCCGGCGAATTTTCACGGGCAGGCCCTCGGTCTCACTCAGGCGTGCATATTCGGGACGCACGCCGATGGCGATGTCGCCCTCAAGCGCGCCATAACCGCGGGACAGCGCCACCTCTGCGCCGTTGATATAGGCGCGGTTGCCCTCGACGCGGGCCGGGATCACGTTCATGCCGGGCGAGCCGATGAAATAGCCGACAAAGGTATGCTCGGGCGTCTCGAACAGCTCTTGTGGCGTGCCGATCTGCACCACGCGCCCGTCATGCATCACCACCACCTTGTCGGCAAAGGTCAGCGCCTCTGTCTGGTCATGCGTGACGTAGATCATCGTATGGCCGAATTGCTGATGCAGCCGCTTGAGCTGTGTGCGCAGCTCCCATTTCATATGCGGGTCGATCACGGTCAGCGGTTCGTCGAACAAAAGCGCGTTGACGTCCTCGCGCACCATGCCGCGTCCCAGCGAGATCTTCTGCTTGGCATCCGCCGTCAGCCCGCGCGCCTTGCGGTCCAGCGTGTCCTCCATGCCGATCATTGCCGCGATATCCTGCACCCGGCGGGCGATATACCCCGCCTCGGCCCCGCGATTGCGCAGCGGAAAGGCGAGATTGTCGCGCACGGTCATCGTGTCGTAGACCACCGGAAACTGAAAAACCTGTGCGATGTTGCGCTCTGTCGTGGGGGCGTGGGTCACGTCGTGGTCGTTAAAGAGGATGCGGCCCTGACTGGGCTGCACCAGCCCGGAAATGATGTTGAGCAGCGTGGACTTGCCACAGCCCGACGCACCCAAAAGGGCATAAGCCTCGCCATCGTTCCAGTCGTGGTTCAGCTCCTTGAGGGCGAAATCTGCCTCACTGCCCGGATTGGGCAGGTAGGAATGCGCGAGATTGTCCAGCGTGATCTTTGCCATATGCGTGTCCCTCAGGCGGCCATGGCATAAGGCGCGGGCGCCATCAGCCGCCCGTCCTCGCCGAAAATGTAAACATGTGCGGGATCGAGATAGACGGGAATGTCCCGGTCAAGCTCCAGATCATGCACCCCGTGGATAAGGCCCACCCAACGCGCACCGCCGTGATCGAGGTGCACAAAGGTCTCTGAGCCGGTGATCTCTGTCACACGCAACGTCGCCTGAAAGCTCATCGCGTTGCCGGTATGCTGCAAAATCTCAAGATGGTTGGGCCGGAACCCGGCGGTAAACCGGCCATCGGGCAGATCGGCAAGCGGGCCGGTTGCAGGCAGGCTTTGCCCCTCGCCGAACATCAGTTTGCCACCCGTCTTGGAAATCTGAAGGAAATTCATCGGCGGATCTGAAAACACCCGCGCGGTCGTGGCGTCGGCGGGCTTGCGGTACACGTCGGCCGTGGGGCCAAACTGTGTCACGCGCCCCTCCCACAGGGCGGCGGTGTTGCCCCCCAACAGCAGCGCCTCTTCGGGCTCTGTCGTGGCATAGACGAAAATCGCGCCTGATTCCTCAAAAATACGCGGAATTTCGATGCGCAATTCCTCGCGCAGCTTGTAGTCCAGATTGGCCAGCGGCTCATCCAGCAGGACAAGACCTGCATCCTTGACCAATGCCCGCGCCAGCGCGCAGCGTTGTTGTTGACCGCCAGACAGTTCCAGCGGCTTACGCCCCAGCATCGGGGTCAGTTGCAGCATTGCGGCTGTTTCCTGCACCGCGCGGTCGATCTCGTCTTTCGGCTTGCCCATAAGGCGCAGCGGCGAGGCGATGTTGTCGTAAACCGACATGGACGGGTAATTGATGAATTGCTGGTAAACCATGGCAACACCGCGATCCTGCACGCGCTGGCCGGTCACGTCCTGTCCTTGCCACAGGATCCGGCCCGTATCGGGCGCATCCAGCCCCGCCATCAACCGCATCAGCGACGTCTTGCCTGACAACGTGGGGCCAAGCAGGACATTCATCGTGCCTTTTTCCAGTGTCAAATCGGTGGGATGGATATGGGTTTGCCCGTCCACCTGTTTCGACACGTTATCCAGCACGAGACTCATACTTGTGATCCTTGTCCTATTCCGCCGCCGCGGCGACGTGGCCGGCGCGTGCGGGGTGGGCCTTCATCCAGTCGTCGAGGGCACTGATCTCTTCGGCGCTCATGCGCAGGCCCAGTTTACTGCGCCGCCAGACCACATCATCTGCGCGTTGCGCAAATTCATGCGCCATCAGCCAGCGCACCTCGCGCTCGGTCAGGGTTGCGCCGAAATTCTGGCCCAGATCATTGGCCTGTTTTGCGTCGTCCAGAATATGCGCGGCATCGGTGCCGTATCCGCGCACAAGGCGCTGTGCCCACCGAGGGTCGAGAAAGGGATAGTCGCGCATCAGCCCGTCGATCAGGTCATCGACGCCATCCACTGCGAAATCGCCACCCGCCAGCGCCGCGCCTGCTGTCCACTCGCCGCCCATGCCGGGAAAGAACGGCTTGAACTGATCGACAGCGCTTTGCGCCAAACGTCGGTAGGTGGTGATCTTGCCGCCAAAGATATTGAGCAGCGGCGCACCGGCCTCGTCCAACTTGAGCACGTAATCACGGGTTGCCGCCGTCGCGGATTTGGCGCCGTCATCATATAGCGGGCGCACGCCCGAATAGGTCCAGACGATATCGTCGCGCGTGACTGGCCGCTTGAAATACTGCGAGGCAAAGTCGCAAAGATACTCTTGCTCTTCAGGGGTGCATTCAGGCGTTTTGGTGGGATCGGGATGGTCTGCATCGGTGGTGCCGATCAGGGTGAAATCCGTCTCATAAGGAATGGCAAAGATGATGCGCCCATCCTTGCCCTGAAAGAAATAGCACTTGTCGTGGTCAAAGAGCTTGCGTGTCACGATATGGCTGCCACGCACCAGTCGCACGCCCTCGCGGCTGTCGATATGGGCGACGTCATGGATGATGTTGCCCACCCACGGCCCGCCCGCATTCACCAGCGCCCGTGCGTGGCGGGTGGTCGTCTCGCCGGTGTCGGTATTTTCCAGCGTGATGGTCCAGATATCCCCGTCACGCCGGGCCGACAGCACGCGCGTGCGGGTGAAAATCTCTGCGCCGCGTTCGGCGGCGTCGCGCGCATTCAGCGAGACAAGCCGCGCATCCTCGACCCAGCAGTCTGAATACTCATACGCCTTTTCAAACCGATCCTGAAGCGGCTCACCCTCGGGGGTGCGCCGCAGATCGATAGAGCGGGTCGCGGGCAGGAATTTGCGCCCGCCCAGCGTGTCATACAGAAATAGCCCCAGCCGAATGAGCCATGCCGGGCGACGCCCACGCATCCAGGGCATGACCGTTTGAAGAAGCTTTGACGTGGGCGTGCCGCCCTCAAAGCGCATGTCGCGGTGATAGGGCAGGACAAAGCGCATCGGCCAGCTGATATGCGGCATGGCGCGCAGTAGCGTCTCACGTTCGATCAACGCCTCGCGCACAAGGCGGAACTCGAAATATTCCAGATAGCGCAAACCGCCGTGGAAAAGCTTGGTCGAGGCAGAAGAGGTGGCCCAGCCGAGGTCATTCATCTCGGCAAGACAGACGCTCAGCCCGCGCCCCGTTGCATCGCGCGCAACGCCGCAGCCATTGATGCCGCCGCCGATCACGAACAGATCGCAGATGTTGGATTGATCGGACTTATCCGCCAATGTCTCCTCCCAGATAGCCTTTGATACGAACCATAAAGAGCGGTTACTTGTCAATTTGTTCTTTCGTTTTTGTTCGTTTGGTAAAAGTTCTCGCTTTCTCAGGGCGTGCACTTATAGTTCAGCGCAAGCGATATCGTATCGAATGGCGGCTGATCACGTAGCATTGGCGATTCGCTGTGAGCATGTTGTGGTGCAATAACGAATGAAAACGAAACCTGATCTGACAGATGTCCCAGACCTTTCGCCAACCCGAAATCCTTGAAATCGCTCGCACCGAAGGCAAGGTCGTGGTCGAAGACCTTGCGGACCGGTTCGGTGTGACGGTTCAGACCATTCGCCGCGATCTGACCGAACTGGCTGACGCGGGCCGGCTAGAGCGCGTGCACGGCGGTGCCGTGCTGCCGTCGGGCGTGTCCAATATCGGCTATGAGGATAGGCGCGACCTGAACGAAGAGGCCAAGCGCGCCATCGCACGGGCCTGTGCGCGCGAAATTCCCGATGGGGCGTCGATCTTTCTCAACATCGGCACCTCGACAGAGGCCGTGGCGCGCGAATTGCTGTCACATCGTGATCTGATGGCGGTGACCAACAACATGAACGTTGCCAATATCCTCGTGGCGAACCCGGATTGCGAGATCGTGGTCGCGGGCGGCGTGCTGCGCCGGTCGGATGGTGGGCTTGTCGGCAATCTGACAACGACAACGATCCAGCAGTTCAAGTTCGATTACGCCGTGATCGGCTGTTCCGCACTCGATCTGGATGGCGATTTGCTGGATTTCGACTTTCAGGAAGTGCATGTCAGCCAGACGATCATCCGCCAGTCGCGCCGCACCTTTTTGGTGGCGGATTGCTCCAAGTTTCAGCGCAGCGCGCCTGCGCGCATCGCGTCCCTGCGCGACATCGACGTCTTTTTCACGGATCAGCCGCTCGCCCCCGAACTCAGCGCGCGGTTCGCGGGGTGGGGCAACGAATTTCGGGTTTGTGGTCTGGGGTCAACGGATCCCGCCTGAGGCGGTGCGCCCACTATCCCATAGGGGTCTGCCGCGCTTACTCGTCCAGCTCACCATGGATCGCGAATTGCTCCAGCCCGGCATCCTGTGCCTCGATGCTGCGATAGGTCTCGCGCACGCCCGATTCCGACAGGTCGCGTGCGACGGTCAGCAGCGTGTTGGGCGTGTGGTCTTCGCACATCTCGGCCATCTGGCGTAGCTCTTCGTCGGCGACGGGGCGTGCCGCTGTGATATCGGGCGCGCCATAAACGTCGACGAAATGCTGCGCCAGCGCATCGGCCAGCCTGTCCATTTCGGCCGGTTCGATCTGCGTGACCGCCACGAACGTGACCCGGCCAAAGGTTTCCAGCCCCAGCCAGCCATTGGCAAAGGCCTGTCGCTGTTTTCCGGCGAGGTCCCCCTCGCTCCAGTTGGAAAACTCGAATCCGCCCGATATGCACCATTCCCCGGTGCGGGCGGGCGAATGATAGACGCGCATATCGCTTTCGTCGAAATGGATGGCCCGTGCGAGTTTCATGCCGATGTCTCCAATACCGTGCTGAGCGGGATCAGGCGGGTGTCGTCGCCTACCCGGATGAGCATGCCGAAATTCTCATCCACGCCCAGAAATGTGCCGGTGTCCCCGTTCATGTCCCTGTCCTCGCCAATACCATGCGCCAGACCGCGCCATTCGCCATGCAGGCCACGCGTGCCGTCCTCTTCCCAGCGGCTGATCCAGACCAGCGTGTGACGTGCCCATGCCTCCAGCAGTTCGACCGGGTCCACATCGGCGCAGCCCTCTTCATATAGGGCGGTGCGGTCGGGCGCCTCACCGGGTGCGGCGCTGGCCATCATCAAGGGCAGTTCCAGCCCCACCACAAGCCAGCCGGGCAGGGCCGCAGGATCGGCACCGCCCGCCGCGACGCGCAACCGCCCGCAGGACGCACCATTGACACGCAGACCACCATCCCATTCCAGATGCACCGCCACCTCGGGCGGGGCAAGCGCGCCAAGCGCGTTCTGAAATCCGATGCCGCAGGCGGGCAGCATCGCCATCGCCTGCTCCAGCGGGACCTCGGGGGCCATGACCAGAGCGGCGGACAGTTGATCCACCCCCGGCGCATAAGTGAGCACGCCCGCGTCACAGCCAAGTGCGGCCATGGCGCAGGCCTTTTCAAACGGGTCGATGCCCGCATCGACCGCGTGACCGCTCATCAACGGGGGAAAGGCGGGCACACGGTCGGTCATGCCACGCCGGCCTTGACCAGATGGCGCGCCACATCGCGGAACGCCTGTGATTGTGGCGCATCCGGCTTGGACACCACGATCGGCGCCCCCCCGTCAGAGGCCAGCCTGATATCGATATGCAGCGGCACCTCGGCCAGCAGTGGCACGCCCATTTTATCGGCCTCGGCCGCAACGCCACCATGGCCAAACACATGTTCCTCATGGCCGCAGCTAGAGCAGATATGCGTCGACATATTTTCGATCATGCCAAGCACCGGCACGTTGAGCTGATTGAACATGTCCACACCCTTGCGCGCGTCCAGAAGGGCCACATCCTGTGGGGTCGACACGATGACCGCGCCATCCACAACCGCCTTTTGTGCAAGGGTCATCTGCACGTCGCCGGTGCCGGGTGGCAGATCCACCAACAAAACGTCAAGCGCGCCCCACTGCACCTGCATCAGCATCTGTTGCAGCGCACCCATGAGCATCGGACCACGCCAGACAACGGCCTGATCCTCGTTCGTCATGAGGCCGATAGACATCATCGTAACGCCGTGGTTGCGCATCGGCAGGATGGTCTTGCCATCCGGGCTTGCGGGGCGACCCGAAACGCCCAGCATCCGGGGCTGTGATGGACCGTAAACATCCGCATCCAGCAGGCCGACGCGGCGGCCCTCGGCGGCCAGCGCACAGGCGAGGTTGGCTGACACGGTCGATTTGCCCACGCCGCCCTTGCCCGATGCGATGGCGATGATGTGGTCCACACCCGGCACGCGCTGCGGGCCTTGCTGTGTCGCGGCTGGCTTGGGCTTGAGATCTGGTGGCGCCTTGGCCTGATGTGCCGTCAGAACCGCGGAGACCTCGGTCGCGCCGTCAAGCGCCGACACGGCGGCATGGGCCGCATCGCGCACTGGTTCATACGCGTCTGCCTTGGCCGGGTCGATTTCCAGCACAAAGCGCACGACGCCGCCTTCGACACTCAAACCACGGGTGATGCCCGCGCTTACGATATCGCTGCCCGACACCGGGTCGGTGATGGTCTTGAGCGCGTCGAGCACGCTCTCTCTTGTCAGTGCCACGTTATTCGCCGCCTTTGATCGTGCCTGTCACCTCGTGCTGAACGTCGAGTCCATCGACAGTCAGCGTCACCTTTGCGGTGAATTCCTTGCCCTCGGTGCCCGGGGTCTTGCGCATGCCTTCCTCGATGGCCTGCTGCGAGGTTACGCCGACCTGCTTGAGGAATTTGCGCATCGACATGTTGAAATCTTCGTTCATCTGTCTCTCCCGTCTTTCATCGTTGGTGTTGACGCATGGGGTACGCTGTTTCTAACGTAAAGCCCATGCGCTGGCTGAAAAGATATATGCAGATCGCGGCACTCACCCTCGGAGGTGCTGTCTTGTGCGGCCCGGCACTGGCGGATGAGGTGCAGCTTGCGGCCCCCTCTGTCCTCATCGAGACCGGCCTTCTGGACTATGTCTTGCCGCGCTTCTCTCTCAAGACCGGGGTGCGCATTGATGTTGTGCCCCCTGAGGAGGCCGCGCAGATTGTGCTGTCGCCGGATGGCGATGGGCCGCGCGTCTTTACCGGGCCGAACGCAACGTGGCGGTTGGGATTGACCGCGCCGGACAATGAGGGCGCCGCGCGTTTCGCGGAGTGGCTCACCTCTGAGATCGGTCAGCGCACGGTCACATCCTATGAGCGGGATGGCGTGGCCCCGTTCAGCCTGCCGGTGCAGGAAGAGGTCGTGGTCGCGCCAGTCTCTTATGACGGTGATCCGGTGGCGGGCAAAAAGCTGTCGGTGCTGCATTGCGCGCGCTGCCATGCGGTGAGCGAAGCCACCAAGATGAACGCCATCGGCTCCACCCCCAGTTTTTTCGTGCTGCGGGGCATGCGGGACTGGGACATGCGGTTCGCGGCGTTCTACGCGCTCAACCCGCATCCCGCCTTTACGCAGGTCGACGAGGTCACGCCGCCCTTTCCCATCAACCGGCCGTCGCCCATGGTGCCCGTCGAGATCACCCTCGACGAGCTGGACGCGATCCTCGCCTATGTGTCGGGCATGACACCGGCCGATCTGGGCGCACCGATTCGGCATCAGTGATCCTTGCGTTTGGAAAAGTAATCTTCCGAGGTGCGCACGCGGGGCTTTTCGCCACCGGCAAAGGGATTGTCCTTTGAGTGGAACTGCGCCTTGACCCGGCAATCGTCGCACATCTGGATCATCCGCGCGGCGCTGTCGGTGCCGAACATGGAATGCTTACCCGCCAGCTTTTCCGTGATGCGCTCGATTGTGGATTTCACCCCGAACAGCGATCCGCACTCGACGCAGGCAAACGGCTCTTCCTCATTCAGAACGACCTGTCCCAACGCCTCGTCTTGCAGGTTCATGCGGGTCTCATAGGTGATCGCATCCTCTGGGCACACATTTGCGCAAAGGCCGCATTGCAAGCAGGCATCCTCCTGAAAGCGCATTTCCGGCTTGTCCGGGTTTTCCACCAGCGCGCCCGACGGGCACAGCGACACACAGCTCAGGCACAGGGTGCAGGCATCCGTATCCACCAGCACTGCGCCATAGGGCGCATCTGCGGGCAGGGGCAGGATATCATCCTCACCCCGCAGCGCACGGGCGGCAAGCCGCGCAACCTGACGCCGGCTGCCCATCGGCAGGATCGGTGTGTCTAGCGCGGCGGGTGCCGCCTCGGCCCCATATAGCGCATCGCAAAGCGCGTCAGGCTCGGCCACGTCCAGCAGGCGCAGTTTGCCCGGCCCCGCGATGGCCTCGGCCAATGGCAGTTCGCGGTCCAGCGCGTCACGCTCGGTCGTGGGGGCAAGCAGAATGGACACGTCGGAAAACCCGGTGGCCAGCGCCGCCAGCATTTCGGCATGGCCGAATGCACCAAGTGCCGGCACCTCCAGCGGGATAACATCAGCGGGAAGGCCGCGCGCATAGCGGGCCGCGAGCGAGATCATCTCTTGTCCAAATCCGGTGTCACAGACCAAAAGGCGCGGCGCCTCTCCGCCTGCCTTGCGGTAGGTCGAGGCCAGCACCTGCAAACGCCGGAAAATGGTGCTGGGCGAGGGCGCGTCATAGCTGATCGCCCCTGACGGGCAGAGTGCCGAACACGCGCCGCAGCCCGCGCAGATCATTGGATCGACGGTGACATGGTCGCCATCAGGCTGGATCGCGCCGGTCGGACAGATATCAAGACAGTTGGTGCACCCGATCTTGGAGGCACGCGAATGCGCGCAGAGCAGCGGCTCTGTCGCTACATAAAGCGGCTTTTCAAAGGTGCCGACCATTTGGCTTGCCTGCAGCAGGGCATCGGCCACGGCCGGGATGCTGCCGGGATCGGCGCGCAGATAGCCCTCACGCTTTTGCGGCGCAGGGAATAGGGGCGTGCCCCCGGTCAGATCCAGAATGATATCGCATTCGGTGCGCGCGCCGTCCTTGGGCGCGGTCCATTGCAGCGGGCCGCGGCCCGTGGGGTCGACCTGTTGCAACCCGTCGATGGACAGCGAAAATCCGCCAAGCGCGCCCTCTGCGCGGCGCAGATCGCCACGAATGACGTCATAGGCGCGACTGTCCGGCGGGTCGCCCGCATCGGTCAGCAGCACGGTCACACCAAGCGCGTCTTTCAGCTTTTCGGCGGCTTGCAGGGCGATATCCTCTGCCCCGATGATCAGGCACAGCCCCTCTGACATGACATCGAGGCTTTTCTCCGACGGAGTGTCCATCGCGGCCTCGGCCATGAGCGCGGCCATTTTGGGTAGCTTGGAGCGTGTGTCATCAGACCATCCAGCCCGGTCACGCAGATCCGTCAGCGGTGCCTGCGGCTGATTCAGGTCGGCGGCCAGCTCCTCAAAGAAGCGGTGTTCCTGCCTACAGCAGATCAGCGCGTCGCCTTGGGCCAGTGCGGCGGCGGCCTGTTCACCTTGGGTGGTGCAGAGCGCCGAATGAACCGTGCTACATGGCAGGCCTGTCGCCTCTTCCAGTGCCGTCTTGTCGATCTCTTGGGTGCCTGAACAGTTGCACAAAATCAGTTGCTTAGTCATGTGTTCTCAGGTGCTCCCCTCACCATGCCACAGGTCGCGCAGGGACATGGGGCAGCGGCACATTAGGCACGATTCGCGCGGCGCGTAAACCGGTGCCTATTAAGACCGATGCCCGCATCAAGCGGGCCTTTGGGCGCCGCGATTCTTCGGTTGCCCATCAAGATCTTGCAAGCCGCAAAGCAGCGGAACTGTGCGATTCGGTCATTCTGACCATTGCCAGCGCTTGCCCCGTACCTGACTGCCCATTTTGTCCAGTCCGTCGCAATGTCTACAAGTGCATGCAGAATTTGCTTTCGCCGCTGCAAATTATTGCTCAATCTGTGGGCAATGGGAGAAGACTTCACATGATCCACAATCCGGACATGTACGCCACGATGCCGCTGGGGATCGTGATGCGTCGCACACCAGGCGTGACCCGTTGGGTTGCGTGGACGTGGCGTGCCGTTGCTGTGCTGCCGGGTGCTGGGCCAGCCGAATGGCGCGTGCTGCGTGAGGATGGCGAGGCTACAGAATATCATGCTGATACGCTGACGCTTGAATTGCACGGCGCTGAAACCGAGGCCTACCTGCAGGGTCTATCGTCGCGCACGCCGTCCATCTATGTGGTTCTGCGTAATGAGCGAGAAGGCGATTGCCCTCTGGATGCGGTTCTGGTGACGGCCTCTCCCTACGAGGCGCAGGACTACGCCGACAATGGCGAGGATATCGTGGAAAAGGTGCCGATGCCCGACGGGCTGATCGCCTGGGTGCGCGATTTTGCGCAGACCCACCACATCCATGAGGAATTCAAGAAACGTCGCCGCGATCGTGTCGACGTGGAAAAGAAAGAAGACGGGATCGGCGATCCGCGCATTCGCCAGACAAGTGACGTCTTCCGCTCGCCCTCGCTGGCACGCAAGGAGCGGCTGCAATGACAAAGCCGTCTGATTTCTGGTCACGCCGCAAGGCAAAGGTCGAGGCCGAAGAGCGTGCCGAGGCCGAGGCGCAAGAGGCTGCACAGCTGGCGGCGCGAGATGAGGCGCTCAAGGATCGGTCCGACGAGGACATTCTGGAAGAGCTGGGTCTGCCCGACCCCGATACGCTGGAAGAGGGTGCCGATTTCAAGGCATTCATGGCCAAGGCCGTGCCCGACAGGATCCGTCGCCGCGCGCTGCGTCGGCTCTGGGTGTCGAACCCGGCTCTGGCCAATCTCGACGGGCTTTTGGATTACGGTGAGGATTTCACCGACAGCGCCACGGTGATCGAAAACCTTCAGACCGCCTATCGGGTGGGTAAGGGCATGATGGCCCATGTCGAAGAACTGGCCCGGCAAGAGAAATCCCGCGAGGCTGGCGAAGACCCCTTCGCGCTGCCCGAAAACGACGAGCCCGAGGCCGTTGCCCTGATCGAAGAAGATGAGGCAGAGGACGAGATCGAAGAGACCTATACGTACACCTATGCCGCAGCGCAGGATGACCCCGTTGCGCCGCAAGCGGATCTAGCAGAAGATACGTCACCGCGCCGCAGAATGCGGTTCGCCTTCGACGACCATGCCGGAGGCGCCGCATGACCAAGCATGAGGGACAGATGAGCTCGACAGAGGCCACTCACAAGATCGCAGAGGAAGATCGGCTGCGTGCTGATCTTTATGATTTCCTTGGTCTTTTGCTTGCCGCTCCTCCGGGAGAGGGGCTTATCAAACAGACGGCCTCGCTAAGCGGCGACAACGAAACAGACCTCGGCACAGCCGTCGCGGCCCTGTCGCGGATCGCACGTCACAGCAAGCAGGCCGCGGTCGAGCGGGAGTTCAACGCGCTCTTTATCGGTCTGGGCCGGGGAGAGTTGTTGCCCTATGCCAGCTACTACCTGACAGGATTTCTCAACGAAAAGCCGCTGGCCGCGCTGCGCCGCGACATGGCTGCACGCGGCATGACCCGCGCGCCCAATGTCTATGAGCCAGAGGACAACATCGCCTCGCTGATGGAGATGATGGCGGGGCTGATCACAGGTCGTTTCGGCAAGCCCGCGTCGCTGGCCGATCAAAAGACCTTTTTCAACAAGCATGT
Source organism: Roseovarius sp. (assembly GCA_965656855.1). Lineage (GTDB taxonomy): Bacteria > Pseudomonadota > Alphaproteobacteria > Rhodobacterales > Rhodobacteraceae > Roseovarius. The sequence continues at coordinate 1,441 of CBFHML010000090.1, read as the reverse complement.
CGGGCCTTGGGCCGGGCACTTTTACACAGATTTGGAGGCCGCCAAGAACTCGGTTCTCTATGCCTCGGTCGGCGCTGTCGGCCGGGTGTTCATGGAGATCGAGACCGAAGGTTTCCGGATGAGCGCGGAGCGATCCGCATGAACCGGCGGGCTTGCCCGTCATCTGAGCCGAGAGGAGGACTCTCATGAGCGAGAAAACCGAAGGCAATAGCCGTCGCGATTTTCTGAAACTGGCCGCCACCGGCGCGCCCGCTGTCGCGGTCGCAACGATTGCGACCACCGGCACGGCCGAGGCCGCAGCCCCCGATCTTGCGTCTGAAAAGATGCAGGATACCGCGCATACCCGCGCTTATTTCGACAGCGCCCGCTTCTAAGCGGACGCCGTTACCACCGCTGCGCCGGCAACTGGTTGCAATTGGCCCGACCGCCCGGCGTTTACCATCCTTAGTACCCAGCCTCTGAACGACAGGGGCACAGGGAGGAGAGACAACATGCTTAGGAAAAAGACCAACGGGGTTGCGAGACGCCCCCAGCGGACAAGTATCCTGTCTGACGTCGCCGGAAAATCCGTCGACCGCCGCGCATTTCTGCGTGGCTCCGGTCTGGCCATTGGTGGCCTTGCCGCAATCGGGGCAACAGGTGGCACAGTCACCCGCGCCACCGCGCAAACCGCTGCAACGCAGGCGGTGGAAACCATCAAATCGGTCTGTACCCACTGCTCGGTTGGCTGTTCGGTTGTCGCCGAAGTCAGCAATGGCGTCTGGGTCGGCCAAGAGCCCGGCTGGGACAGCCCGTTCAACCTCGGTGCGCATTGCGCAAAGGGTGCGGCCGTTCGTGAGCACGCTCATGGCGAACGCCGCCTCAAGTACCCGATGAAGAAAGAGAACGGCGAGTGGAAGCGCATCAGCTGGGATCAGGCGATCAACGAGATCGGCGACGGCATGATGGATATCCGGGAAGAAAGCGGCCCGGACAGCATCTACTGGCTCGGCTCTGCCAAGCATAACAATGAACAGGCCTATCTGTTCCGCAAGTTCGCTGCCTATTGGGGCACGAACAACGTGGATCACCAGGCCCGGATTTGTCACTCCACCACGGTTGCAGGTGTTGCCAACACCTGGGGCTATGGCGCGATGACGAACTCCTACAACGACATCCACAATTCCAAGGCCATCTTCATCATCGGCGGCAACCCCGCCGAGGCGCACCCGGTGTCGCTCTTGCACGTGCTGAAGGCCAAGGAACAGAACAACGCGCCGATGATCGTCTGCGATCCGCGTTTCACCCGCACCGCCGCGCATGCCGATGAGTATGTCCGGTTCCGTCCGGGCTCTGACGTGGCGCTGGTCTGGGGCATCCTGTGGCACATCTTCGAGAACGGCTGGGAGGATCAGGAATTCATCCGCACCCGTGTCTGGGGCATGGACCAGATCAAGGAAGA
>CBFHML010000089.1:0-4597 GCA_965656855.1 Roseovarius sp. | reverse complement strand
GTGCTGGGGATGGGATCGCTGGGCGCGGGCAAGCTGAACGCCGGGTCGGATCTGGACCTGATCGTGATTTATGACGCACCGGGCGAGGCGATGTCCGAGGGGCGTCGCCCGCTCAGCGCGCGGCCCTATTACGCGCGGCTGACACAGGCGCTCATTACGGCGCTGACCGCGCCAATGGCCGAAGGGCGGCTTTATGAGGTGGACATGCGGCTGCGCCCGTCGGGCAATCAGGGGCCGGTCGCCACAAGCTGGGCCGCGTTTCAATCCTATCAGCAGCAAGAGGCATGGGTGTGGGAGCATCTGGCGCTGACCCGCGCGCGGGTGATCGCAGGGCCGCAGGATCTGGGACAGGATGTCGAAAGCTTTCGTGCAGGGCTCTTGGCGGAGAAGGGCGCGCCGGATGAGGTGTTGAAAGAGATCACCGAGATGCGCACACGGATTTCGGAGGCCAAAACGCCCGCCGGGCCGTGGGACACAAAGCTGGGCCGCGGTCGTATTCAGGAAATCGAACTGATCGCACAGGCCGGGGCGCTGATGGCGGGGCAGGCGGGGCGCGGTGTTGCCGACGGTCTGCAGGCCGGTGTCGCAATCGGCTGGCTGAGCGACGCGGATGGCGAAGCCCTGAGCGCGGCTTATGGGCTTAGCTGGACGGTGTTGCAGGTGGCCCGCCTGCTGAGCGACAAGCCGCTCGACGCTCGCGCGCTTGGCGAGGGTGGTCGGACCTTTTTGCTGCGCCAAACGGGCTGTGACGGGGTCGATGAACTGGAAAACAGGCTTGATACGCTCACCCATCAGGCGGGCGAAGTGATCGACGCAGCCCTTGGCTGCAGGCCGGAAGGAGACCGATAAGATGCGCGATACGCTTGATCCAAAGGGTCTTGTCCGAGAGGCCTACCGCATCGAGGGGATCACGTCCGGGGAATGCCGATCCATCTTTCTGGATTGGGCGCTGTCGGTCGATGCGGTCGATCACAAAGACCAGATCAAAGGGCTGATTGCACGGTATGGCCTTGAGCATCCTGACCACCCGATGACAGCGGTGCTGCGCGAGGGGCTTGAGGCCGCGCATGCCCCAAAACGGCGCGGTGGATGGCGGTCGCGGGCACGCTGAGCAGGCAAACTCAGGCTGGGAATGCCGTGAACCGGCCACTTTCCATCATGGTTAAGAACTGAATTTGTCTCAATTCAGCCCAATTTCACGGGCACCCATTTGGCCGTGTAAACAGGTCCAATAAGCCCGTGGAGTAAGCTAGTGACAGTTAAGAAATTCATCGGAGCCGTAATTCTCGGGCTTTCCGTGTCGGGCTGTGCATCGGTTGAGACCGCGACACGAGGTGCATCGCTTGATAGTGTGTTGTCCATGAGCACGAGCGCGCAGAGCCTCAATACCGAGGCCGCCACCCAACAACACCCCACCTATGACGTTCGCGATATTCGCGTGACCGTACCCAAGAGCCTCAAGGTGTCCGAGGCGAACCGGTTTTATCCCGGTGGCGATATCGTCTGGCGCGAGGACCCTCCGGGTGATCGCCACGCGCAGGTGCAGACCATTGTGGAAAACGCATTGCGCAAGGGCGTCGACGGCATGACGCCGGGCATGGTGCCGGTCCTACTTGATGTCGAGGTGACGCGGTTTCACGCGCTGAGCGAAAAGAGCCGGTACATGACCGGCGGTGTGCATGCCCTTCAGTTCAACATCGTGCTGCGCAACCCCGAGACAGGCGTTGCCTATGCCGAACCGCATTTCGTGAAGGCCGATTTCAAGGGGCTTGGCGGACAGGTGGCTCTTGCCGCAGAGGCGCGTGGCATGACCCAGAAATACCGCATCACACAGCGCATCGCGGATGTGATCCAAGCAGAGCTTTCGGGCGAGGGCGGCTATAAGGCGACCAATCTTGGCTTCATCGGCGCGCTGAACCAACTCTGAGCTTTCCGGCCCGTTACAAAGGCTTTAAGGGGACAGCATGACGCTGTCCCCTTTACCCGTTATTCGCCTGAAACCCAAAAGCCAGCCACGCGTGATCCGGCATGGCTTTCCTTGGGTGTTCGACAATGAAATCGTGACCGACCGCCGAACCAAAAACATCGGCGCGGGGTCGATCGCCCTGCTTGAGGATGCGGACCGTGAGCCGCTTGCGGTGGTCGCGGTCAACCCGGCCTCGCGGATCATGGCACGGGTGCTTGACCTCGACACCTCTGCCCAGATCGGTGCGGCGTGGATCCGCGCGCGGCTTGCGACGGCATTGGCCTTGCGTGAAAAGCTATATGACGCGCCGTTTTATCGGCTGGTCCATGCCGAGGCGGATGGCCTGCCGGGCGTGGTCATCGACCGGTTTGGCGATGTCGCGGTGATCCAGCCCAATGCGGCTTGGGCGGACGTGATGCTGCCCGAGATCGTGACCCAGCTTCAGGATGTGACGGGCGTGACGACCGTGCTCAAGAACGCAGCTGGCCGGTCGCGCAGCCTTGAGGGGCTGGATGATGAAAGTGCGACGCTGGTCGGCACCACGCCGACAGCGCCCGTGCCGGTGCCGATGAATGGCGCGACCTATATGGCCGACCTGATCGGTGGGCAAAAGACCGGCCTTTTCTATGACCAACGCCCCAACCACGCCTTTGCCGCACGGCTTGCGGATGGGGCGCGGGTGCTGGATGTGTTTTCGCATGTCGGCGGTTTCGGCCTTGCCTGTCTTGCCGCTGGTGCAAAAGACGTGCTGGCCGTGGACGGATCGGAACCCGCGCTGACGCTGGCCTCTGAGGGGGCGGCGCGCATGGGGCAGGGCGCGGCCCTTACCACCCGGCGCGGGGACGCGTTCGACGTGCTGGCCGCCTTGGGCGAGGAGGGTGCGCGCTTTGACGTGGTCATTTGCGACCCGCCCGCCTTTGCCCCCAACAAATCCTCGCTTGAGGCCGGGTTGCGCGCCTATGAGCGTGTTGCGCGGCTGGCCGCCGGACTGGTGACGCCGGGTGGCTTTCTCGGTCTGTGCTCATGCTCGCACGCGGCCACGGCCGAAAAATTCCGTACTGCCTGCCTGCGTGGGATTGGGCGGGCGGGGCGCGCCGGGCCGCTGATCCATACGGGTGAGGCCGGCCCCGATCATCCGCTGCATCCGCAATTGGCCGAGACAGGCTATCTCAAGGCGTTGTTTTATCGCCTATGAGGGCGGTTCTGGATACCTGCGTGATCTATCCCACTGTCATGCGGCAGGTTCTGTTGCATGTGGCCGAACGAGGGGTTTTTACCCCGCTGTGGTCGGCCCGCATTCTAGAGGAATGGCGCCGCGCCGCGCTAAAGCTTGGGCCGCAGGGCGCTGCACAGGCCGAGGCCGAGGCGGCGATGCTGCGGATGCACTGGCCCAAGGCAGAGGTGACATGGCCTGCCTCGCTTGAATCGCGGCTCTGGCTGCCAGATGCGGCGGACACGCATGTGCTTGCGGCGGCGGTGTCGGGATCGGCGGACGTGATCCTGACAGTCAATGCCAAGGATTTTCCACGTCACATTCTGGCTGAGGAAGGCGTGAGCCGCGCAGACCCTGACAGTTATTTGCGCGGTGTGTTCGATGCACAGCCCGAACTTGTGACGGATGCCTGTGAGGCTGTGCTGGCAGAGGCGCGCCGCCTATCGGGTGAGCCGTGGGAGATGCGCGCACTGTTGAAAAAGGCGCGTCTGCCACGTCTGGCCAAGGCGGTGGGCTGACGCGCTTCAGCGCAGGGTCAGCTCCAGCGCGCTTCCAGCTTTTCAATCGCGGCAATGCGCTCTTCGGTTTTGGGGTGCGACATGAGCCATGCGGGCATGGCGCCCGCGCGGGATTGCGTCAGCGCCTCCAGCTTTTCAAAGAGCGACTTTTGCGCCGCCGTGCCGATCCCGGCTTTGGTCAGAAGGGCGGCGGCGTATTCGTCGGCTTCGTATTCGTCACTGCGCGACAGCCGCGCGGCCAGAAGAGAGGTCAGCCCGTTGGCGATCCAGACGCCGATACCGGGCAGAAAGCGTGACAGGATCATGGCCAGTGCCGTACGCAGTGCGTTTTGCCCTGAAAAGTCGATCATCCTACGGCGCGAATGCCCAAGGGCCACGTGACCAAGTTCATGCGCGATGACACTGGCCATTTCCTCGCCCGTGACCTCGCCATTCTGAAACTTACGGTAAAATCCGCGGGTGATGAAGATGCGCCCGTCCGGGGCGGCAAGCCCGTTCACCGGGTCGATCTCATAGATATGCACCTTGATGCGCGGCACATCTAGGGCCGTGGCCAGCCTATCGGTCAGCTTTTTCAGGCGCGGATCGGCCAGCTCTGTGGATTGCGCGTCAAGCTCTCTGCGCGTGCGCCACGAAGAGAAGTGGTACATCGCAAAGGCGTAGACGAGCGCCAGAAGGATCGGGGCAAACTTTAACATGGGCCATATATGGGGTGGCCCGATGGGCGCGGCAAGCGCGGACAAGCTGTCCGCGCCCGCTTTGGTCCATTAAATGGTTTTCGACGCGCGCTTACGTTCATGCGGGTCGAGGTGACGCTTGCGCAGGCGGATCACGTTGGGCGTGACCTCGACCAGTTCATCGTCGTCGATATAGGCAATCGCCTGTTCCAGCGACATCTGC
>CBFHML010000088.1:0-43405 GCA_965656855.1 Roseovarius sp. | reverse complement strand
CATCATCTTGTCGGTGCTCGTTCTCTTGCCGCTGATGCGATCCCCCGCGCCTGCATCAACAGCACAGCTCGATCAAAGCCTTGGAGAGGCGCTGCAAGCGGCCTTTCGCGATCCGAGCTATACGCTCATCTTTGTCGGGTTCTTTTCCTGCGGGTATCAGCTTGGTTTCATCACCGCGCATTTTCCTGCCTTCGTCACCGAGATGTGTGGGCCGATCGCCCCCGGCAGCATGCTGCACGGGATGGGCATCACCACGACCTCCGCGCTTGGCGCGGCGGCCATTGCGCTGATCGGTTTGGCCAATATCGTAGGCACGCTGTCGGCGGGCTGGCTGGGCAATCGGTATTCCAAGAAATACCTGCTAGCGGGCATTTATACTGCGCGCACAATCTTTGCCGCGGCCTTTATCCTCACCCCGATCACGCCCGGCACGGTCCTGCTTTTCTCGGCGGGCATGGGTGCGCTATGGCTGGCCACCGTCCCGCTGACCTCTGGCCTGATCGCGCATATCTACGGGCTGCGCTATATGGGCACGCTGTACAGTATCGTCTTTTTCTCACACCAGCTTGGCAGTTTCCTTGGCGTCTGGCTGGGTGGGCGGCTTTATGATCTGCACGGGGATTACACGCTGGTCTGGTGGATCGGCGTCGGCGTCGGCGCATTTTCGGCGCTGGTGCATTTGCCGGTGCGGGAAAAGGTCCTGCCACCGCGCATGCGGGCCGCTTAATTCCGGCGCAGGTCTGTCATCGCCTCTGCCACCTCATCGACATGGGTATAGGCAAGCGCATGGCCAGCCTCGTCGATCACCTCTTGGCGGGCGTCACGATTCCACTCGGCCAGCGTACCGAGGCCAGAAATGGGAATGACCTCGTCCTGCCTGCCCCAGATCGCCAGCACAGGCAGATCGGCCTCTGCAACGGTGGTATGGGCAGGTTTGAGATCTTCTGACATGATCCCGCGGAGCGAGGACAGGACAGCAGGCGCAAAACCGCGCCAGCGGGTCTCCATGATCTGCCGGTCCACCATGTCGGGAATGGCCGAGGGCAGGTTGCGGTCAGCCTCTGTCGCGCGGCGCAGCGCGCGCGGATAGAAACCGAATGCCATCCATTTCCCAAGCCAGTTATGATTGACCGCCAGATCAGCTACCGGACCCAGATCATGTCCCAGTCCCACAGGCGCGATCAGCACAAGCTCGCGCATGCGGTCCGTATGCCGCGCGGCATAGGCAGTGACGATAGCCCCCCCCATTGAATAGCCAAGCAGAGTAAGATCCTCATCTATCCGCAGTTCATCAAGCAGCGCATCCAGCTGGTCACAGAAAAAATCTACGTCCTGCGCGCCCTTGGGCCGGTCGGAATATCCGCGCCCGTACAAATCATAGACAAGCACGCGGAATCCCATATCGCCCAGCTTTTTGGCGATCGGCTCCCACACGAAAGAGGGCGTGGTCAGGCCGTGCACGCAAACCGCCAGCGGGCCAGTTTCGGCGCCAAGCCAACGGTAATGCGTGACGCCCTTGGGCAGTTCTACGAACGCGCCCGGCGCAAGCGTGCGTTCCTTGTCTCGCATACGGGGGCGTATGTATTCGGTCACAAACGGCCATACCGCGACGGCCAGAGCAGCGGCAACAACCCCCCAACCGATCATGTCGCAGCTGTCCACGCATCAAGGATGAAACGGCTGGTCATAAGATCGAGATGTGCACCGCCACCATTCTTGAAGACGGTAATTTCATCCTCATTCTGCCGCCGAAACGCCTCTGGCTCATAATAATCAGCCACCAGATCCTCACGCTGAATGGCGCCTGTCTCCAGCGGGATCTTGATCTCTCCGATGTGGCCAACGGTGGTGGCATAGCTGTCGACGAACACACGCGCACGGTGCAGCGCCTCGTCATCGGCCTCGCGCATGTCGGGGCGATAGGCGCCGATCAGGTCGATATGCTGGCCCGGCTGAAACCACGCGCCTTTTAGCAGCGGCGTGGTCGACATCGTGGCAGAGGTCACGATATCCGCCCCCCGCACCGCCGTTTCCAGATCGTCAGCCACGGTCAGGCCCGGACACTCGGCAACCATCGCCTCGGCATTGGTGCGGGTCCGGTTCCAGACCTTGAATTCCGCCTGCGGAAAGGCTGCGCCATATGCCTCGTAAAGCGACCGACCCACCGTGCCCGCACCCAAGATGAGGATCTTGCGGCTATCGGGGCGGGCCAGACGGGTGGCGGCATAAAGACTGTCGCCGGCGGTTTTCCACTTGGTGACAAGATGGAAATCAACCACCGCCTCAAGCGTGCCGTTACGGTCGGAAAAGACACAGACAGCGCCGTTGACCATCGGATCACCCGCGCCGGGATTGCCCGGAAAGATCGTCGCGGATTTCACCGCCAGACCCATCCCGTCAATCCACGCAGAGCGCGACAGCAGGGTGTCCGGATCACGGTACAGAAAGGTGTCGCCAATCTCGGCCTTGGGCAGTTTGTGTCCCGCCTCGAACGCCGCGCACAGCTGCATCCAATCCAGATGCGCCTCGCCCTCGGCAAAGGGAATGATAGAGATGCTCATCTGCTGTCTCCTGATATTTGCATCAAGCTATGCGGCCTTGCGGGCCTAGGTCAAACGCTTGGCGTCATAGATGGGTCGGCTCGTCGCTGGCGACAACCTGATCATTTCGCGATTCCCGCCATATGAGGTAGAGCCCTGATCCCAAGATCAGCGCGATTCCGATCCACGCGGTTCTGTCCGGCCATGTGCCGAACACCGTGACCCCCCACATGATCGCCATCGGCATCGCAACATATTCGAACGGTGCCGCAAAGGCGGCCTGGGAAATCCGGTACGCCTGAGAGATAAAGAAGCCACCCAACACGCCGCTGACACCCAAAAGCACCAACAGCCACCAATCACCAGATGCGACCGGCCCCCATGCCATGAACAGAAACTTCAGCGAGGGGTGGTCTTGTGCCGCGAACTTTCCATCACCGATAGAGAGGCCGATGACCGTGCAGGCAAAGAGAAAGGTGAGCTGGATATAGACCGCCATCGTCGCCGCCGATTCCGTGCCGCCAATTTTACGCGCGACCATATGGATAACTGCATAGAGCACTGCCGCCGCCATCGGCAGCAGGGCCGCCACCTGAAAGGCCGAGGTGCCGGGCTTCACGATGACCAGAACGCCGACAAAGCCGACGACGATCGCGGCCCAGCGACGCGGACCCACCGTTTCGCCCAGAAAGATCACGGAAAAGACGGTGATAACCAGAGGTGAGATGAAAAATACCGCCACTGCATCGGCAATGGGCATCGCCGCAAGCCCGAGAAAGAGACAGGTATTGGCCCCAACTACACAGACTCCACGCAACAGATGCGCCCCGGGGCGACGGGTGCGCAAGACGCTGAGCCCATGAAACGGCAGAATGACAGCGGCAAAGAAGATCAGGCCAATGGCCGAGCGGATGAACACGATCTGGTGCAGCGCATACCCATCCGAGAGGAACTTGATCCCCACATCATTGATCGAAAAGAACATGACAGCCAAAAGCGCACTGCCTGCCCCTGCAAGATTGGCGCGTGAGACGCTCATGCCTGTGCGGCCTTGCGCAGCGCACGTTCCAACGCGTCAAGAAAGCGCGAGCGGTCCGCCTTGGTAAAGCCCTTGCCGCCGCCCTGACGAAACGGATCAGCGGCGCGCAGATCTGACATCAGGTCACGGGTCGCCAGAACATTACCTATATTGGCCCCGGTCAGCGCCTCGCCATTATGCTTGAGCACTTGCGCACCGGCGGCAACGCATTTCGCGGCAAGAGGAATATCTCCTGTGACCACCACGTCACCCGGCCCGGCCCGGTCGGCGATCCACATGTCGGCCACATCAGGGCCATCCGGGACGATGACCGTCTCAACCAGCGGATTGGCAGAGGGACGCAGCCCGCCATTGGACACAACGTAGATCGGCACCCGATGGCGGGTGCCGACACGTTCGGCTTCGGCCTTTACAGGACAGGCGTCTGCATCGATGTAGATCGCCACGTGGTCTCCTGCTCCGTTGCGTCAGCCATGGCGCGACCAAGAAAATTCAAATTTTCTTGGTCATTTTCTGTGACAGAAAATGGCGCCTCACTCAGGCGTAGAGCGCCTCGGCGTGGAACGCAACGTGATCCTCCATGAACGAACTCACGAAGAAGTAGCTATGGTCATATCCCGGCTGCATCCGCAGCGTCGCCTCTTGGCGGCGCAGCGCGCAGGCGGCGGCAAAGCTTTCGGGCATCAGCAGGTCGATGAACTGATCTTTGGTGCCGGTATCGGTGAGGACAGGTCCGTCAAACCCATTTTCCTTCATCAGCACGGACGCGTCATGCTTGGCCCATGTGCTTTCGTCATCGCCCAAATAGGCGCTGAACTGCTTGCGGCCCCAGTCGCTTTGCGTCGGGTTCACGATCGGCGAAAACGCCGAGACAGAGCGGAACCGCCCGGGCAGGCCCATCGCCAGTGTCAGCGCGCCATGTCCACCCATGGAATGGCCCGAAATCGCCTGACGCTCGCCGTCGATGGCGAAATTCTTCATCACCAGCTCGGGGAGTTCCTCGGCGACGTAGCGCCACATCTGGAAGTGCGGCTTCCACGGGTCCTGCGTGGCATTGACGTAAAATCCAGCGCCCTGCCCCAGATCGTAGGCGTCGTCATTCGCCACACCCTCGCCACGCGGGCTTGTGTCGGGAAAGATCAGCGCCAGACCCTGTTCCGCCGCCCAAAGCTGTGCGCCCGCCTTTACCATGGCGTTTTCATGCGTGCAGGTCAGGCCCGACAGGTACCACAGGACCGGCACGGGGCCGCTCTTGGCGTCTTCTGGCAGGAACAGGCCGAATGTCATGTCACAATCGCAGGCATCGGACTTGTGTGTGTATACGCCCTGTGTCCCACCGAAACAGGCGTTTTCAGATACGGTTTCCATGATCTTTCTGTCCTTTTGGTCTGCGCCGCATCATGCGGCCTGTTCAACAAACGGGACCCGCCCCGATTTGCGCGCAGTCTACAGAAAGCACCCCCAGAACCCAGCACCGATTCCCCGCGGACTGACCGATACTTTGGTCGGCATCTAGCGGTAGAGCGCGCCAACCCACCCGATCACAAGAGAGACCGTGACCACAGCAAGCGCCGTCGAGATCAGGATCGAGGCCGATACGCGCTGCGGTGCGACGCGGTAATGCTCGGCCAGAATATAGACATTGCCCGCCACCGGCAGCGACGCCGCTGCGATCATCACCGCCGCTGCATATGGCTCCACCGGGAAGAGCACCAGCGCCGAAAAGGCCACCATCGCTGGATGCAGCACCAGCTTGTTAAAGCTCAGCCATCCGGCAGCAACGGGCCGCTCGGCGGACTTGTTTGCCAAGGACGCACCGATAGCGAATAGCGCACCCGGCGTCGCGGCAGCCCCCAACAGCGTCAGGAATTCGTTCATCGGTGCCGGGATCGGCAGGCTAAGCGCAGACCAAGCAAAGCCAAGTGAAATCGACACGATCATAGGGTTCTTCAACAGACCAAGCCCCACAGTGCGCAGGATGCCAAGGCTCATGCGGCCATCGCGGCTTCCGGTGACGATGATCACGATCAGCGAACTGAACACGATCATGTCCACCGCCAGAACAAGCATCACCGGCCCAATCGCCTGCGGCCCCAACAGCAGGGTCAGCATCGGCACCCCCATAAAGCCGGTATTGCCGATCACCCCGCATTGCGCCTCAAAGGCGGCCTCTTCTGCGGGTAGACGCCGCAAAAGCGCGACAAGCGTCACCAACCCGTACACAAAGGCCGTGCCCCAGAGATAGGCCATGACAAAGCGCCAATCGAGGATTTCGGCCATGCTCAGGTTTGCGGAAAAGCGGAACAACATGGCCGACAGCGCAAAGTAGAACACGAATTTCGTGAGGTATGCCGTCGCCTCTTCGGTAAAAAACCGGGTTCGCCCGGCGCCATAACCTAGCCCGATGATAAGAAAGAAAGGCAGCGTTTGCAGGAATATGGCGACCATTGGGATGTGTTACCAGCTTCGCCGAGGGCGTCAATCACGATCACGCTGCACTGGCTATGGCCGGCGAAGATCAAGACGCTTGTCTCATGGGCCGGGTTTCCACAACCACAGCGTTGAAAGCCGCCGCTCTCTTGACATCACCCGCCGTCAGGGTTGCGGATGAGGCACCGGGGCGTCTAAGGTTTCAAAGGGCAGGGAGAAACCACATGACGGCCTTCGACGCGGAAATCAAGAAAGGCCGGAAATTCGATCAGGTGCTTGATGGCGCGCGCGAAATTTTCATGCGCGACGGCTTTGAGGGGGCCAGTGTCGATGACATCGCCCGGGCTGCAGGTGTCTCCAAGGCCACGCTTTACAGTTACTTCACCGACAAGCGCCTGCTCTTTTCAGAGGTGGCCCGGCTGGAATGTAACCGTCAGAGCGATGCCGCCATGCAGGAAATCAGCACAGATGCGCCTGTCGAGATTGTCCTGCAAGAGGCAGCGGGGCGGGCCGTGCGCTTCTTTCTGTCGGATTTCGGCCAACAGGTGTACCGGATCTGCGTCGCGGAATCCTATCGTTTTCCGGAACTCGGCCGACGCTTTTACACCTCCGGTCCAGAACTTATGCGCGAGAGACTGACACGTCTTCTCATCCCTTATGTAGAGCGCGGAATACTTCGGATCGATGATATGGATCTTGCCTGCAATCAGTTCTGTGAGCTGTGCAAAAGCGATCTTTTCGTGCGTCGCCTGTGTGGCATGCCGTGCGCTATAGATGATGCGGCCATTGACCGGGTCGTGATGGGTGCTGTCGAGATGTTTCTCGCACGCTACCGCGCCTGAGCCGTCCCTCACTCGACCGCGAAGGTCAGCGACGCCCAGAAACTTTCCCAATGCACCGGACCGTCCCTGTTGCCCGCAATCATGTGCACCGCATTCAGCATGTAGCGCCCGGTGCTGTTGATCGGCACCTCGGCGCGGCCATCCTCATCAGTGATGACATGGGTCGGCGCGCCCTCCATCCCCTTGGTAAAGATGTTGATTTGCTGGCCGGTCAGCGGCGCGCCCTGCCACAATAGCTGTACAGGCATTACACCCTCGTTTTCGATAGTCGCCGGATGCGCCCCGGCGATCAATTCAAGCGGAAGGCCAAGCACCCTGTCCGCGTCACCGGGTACGATCGCACCAACCTGTACAAGCGCCTTGGCGTTGCGGGTATACTCTTCTTTAAAACCGGTCTCGGGCATGCCCGCCGCGCGATGCGCCTCAAGCGCCCATTGATTGCCTTCATAGTCGAGATAGCTGGCGAATTTCTCCATCTTGTTGAAAGTCAGAGTGTCAGCCGTCGAATGATAGGCCAGAATATAAAGTCCCTCAGCCGCGGTGGGCACAACCGCCGCGGGCCGGTCACCTGCCGTGCCGGTAACGTCGCGCACGCCATTCGGGCCGGTCACGGTAAAGGACTTGAACCGGCGTTCCAGATACGGGAATTCAGACCCCTTGTAGTTCTGCCCAACGCGCAGCGCGGCCCGGATGTCCTCGACGGATGCCAGTTTGTGTGCCTCCGGTTCGATCCAGAATTCATGCGCTCTTGCATCCCCGGCGGTGACAAGGGCAAGTATGGCGATACAGGTGCAAAGGATATTGTTCATGTCTGCAATCAAAATAGCCTCAAATGGAATCTATCAACCCATGTTCGCCATGCGATTGATCCAAAAGGGGCTAATTGGTCTTTGCCTCATGCTCTTGGCTGCCACGACCCTGCCCCGCGCAACGCTAGCACATGAGCTTAGCCCGGCCATCACCAAGCTGACCATCACCGAGGATGGCGCCGCGACCCTGCGCGTGGATTTGAACCTAGAGGCTATGCTGGCCGGGATCGGCCCAGAACATGACGACACAGAAACAGCCCCCCAAGCACAAGCCTATGAGGTCCTGCGCGCCACGCCACCTGCAGCGCTGACGGAGCGGTTCAATGCATTTCAGGGTGACGGGTTGAGCGGGCTCAGCCTCATGGCTGATGGCAACGCGGTCGATATCGGTCAGCCCAGCGCCGACATCCCGCCGGTCGGCGATACCGATGTCGCCCGCGTGTCGACCCTGCGCTGGTCCTTTGACCTGCCACCCGGCACCTCTGAAATCAGCTGGCGCTTTCCAGAGCGTTTTGGCGCAAGCGTGTTCCGCGCCACCCGGCAAGAGGCCCAAGACCCGTTATTTGCCGGTTTCGTCCCTGCTGGCGAAACGGTCACGGCGTCGCTGGATTCTGAGGACGGTGCCCAGACACAAAGCGCTTCCTTCATGACGTATGTGAAGATCGGGTTCGACCACATCCTGCCAAAGGGGCTAGATCATGTGCTCTTTGTCATAGGTCTTTTCCTGCTTAACACCCAGCTGCGGCCGTTGCTTATCCAGATCACCATGTTCACGCTCGCGCATACCATCACGCTGGCGCTTGGCATGACAGGGGTGGTGAGCGTGCCCGCTCATATCGTGGAACCGCTGATCGCGCTCTCTATCGCCTATGTCGCGGTTGAGAACATCTTTACGCAAAAACTGCACAGATGGCGGACGGTGATCATCTTTGTGTTCGGGCTCCTGCACGGGCTTGGCTTTGCCTCTGTCTTTCGCGAATTCGCGGCGACGGGGGGCGAGTTCGTCAAAAGCCTCATCGGCTTTAACATCGGCGTGGAACTGGGCCAGCTGACGGTGATCGCGCTGTGCTATCTGCTGGTGGGGCTCTGGTTCGGGGACAAGCCTTGGTATCGCCGGGTGGTGGTGATCCCGGCGTCGCTCGGTATTGCGATTGTCTCGTCCTACTGGGTGCTGGACCGCGTCGGGCTACTTGCCTGAAGACGTAGGGTGGGCGCTCAGGCGCCCACCTCGATGATCGCCTTGGCAAGGATCGGCACGGTCTCTTTATTCAGACCGGCGATGTTGATGCGGCTGTCACCGACCATGTAGATCGCGTGATCCTCTCGCAGCGCCTCGACATGCTTGGGCGACAATCCAAGCCGCGAGAACATACCACGATGCTGCCCAACAAAGCCAAAACGGTCAGAGCCACTCAGCCGCTGCAACTCTGCCGCCAGCTGCTTGCGCAGCTCCAACATGCCTGTCCGCACGTCTTCCAGCTCTGCCTCCCAGTCGGCGCGCAGATCCGGCGTGGTCAGCACAAGGCTCACCAGACGGGCGCCGTGATCGGGCGGAAAGGAAAAATTCTGCCGGTTGAGATAGGCCAGATTGCCCTGTGTGACCTTGTGCTTGGACGTGTCATGGCTAATCGCCATCAAAAGCCCGGTCCTTTCACGGTAGATGCCGAAATTCTTGGAACAGCTTGCAGCGATCAGAACCTCGGGACAGCCCGCCACGACGGCGCGCGTGCCGGCTGCGTCAGCCTCCAGCCCATCGCCAAAGCCCTGATAGGCGATGTCGATCATCGGCACAGCGCCGGTCTGGTTCAGCAGCGCAATCACCGCATCCCATTCCGGCATGGTCAGATTGGCCCCTGTCGGGTTGTGACAGCAGCCGTGCAAAAGCACGATATCACCGGGGCGCACCTGACCCAAATCAGCCATCATCCCGTCGAAATCCACCCCGCCGGATGCCTCGTCGAAATACCGATAGGCGACGGTGTCCATGTCCAGATGCTTGAGAATGCTGAGGTGGTTCGGCCATGTCGGATCAGACACAAAGACGCGCGCCTGCGCGTTGGCCATCTTCACCAGCTCAAATGCCTGCCGCACGGCACCGGTCCCACCGGGTGTGGCGACGGCGGCGACCTGTTCACGGCGCACGGTCTCGCCCAGTATCAGCCCGATCAGCGCATCGGCATAGGCGGGATCACCCGCCAGCCCGGTATAGGCTTTGGTCTCTTCCGTTTCCCACCAACGCTTTTCAGCGGTCTTGACCGCGCGCATGATGGGCGTCACGCCCTCGGCGTTTTTGTAGACTCCCACGCCAAGGTCGATCTTCTGCTCGCGCGGGTCGTCGCGATACGCCTGCATCAGGGCGAGGATCTTGTCAGCGGGAAGGTCTTTGAGGTGGTCGAACATCAGGTGTCTCCGGTGGTGACGGGCAGTGTCGGAAAGGCGCCCCATTCCGTCCATGACCCGTCATAGAGCGCGTGGTCGGTCTTGCCGATCCGTTCCAGCGCAAGGTTAATGATTGCGGCGGTCACGCCCGAGCCGCAGGTGGTGATCGCGGGCTTGCCAAGATCGACGCCAGCCGCTGCCATCACGGCGCGCAGGTCATCTGGCTCTTTCATGGTGCCATCGTCATTGAGCAGACTGGCATAAGGCACGTTTTTCGATCCGGGGATGTGCCCAGAGCGCAAACCAGCACGCGGCTCGGCCTCTTCGCCGCGGAATCGGCCCGGTGCGCGGGCATCGAGGATCTCATGATCGCCCAGTTTCGATGCCGCAGAAACCTGCGTAACGTCACGCACCATCTGCGCCCGACGACGGACTGTCATGTGGCGATCGCGCACCACAGGCGGCAGATCCTCTACCGGGCGTCCCTCGGCCGTCCACTTGGGCAGGCCGCCATCCAGAACCGCGATATTGTCATGCCCCATCAGCCGAAAAAGCCACCAAACGCGCGCGGCTGAAAACAGCCCGCGTGCATCATAGACAACAACCTGATGGCCGTCGCCCACGCCCAATGCCCGCATCCGCGACATGAATTTTTCGACCGGCGGCACCATATGAGGCAGGTCCGAGCGGTGATCGGACACATCGTCGATGTCGAAAAATCGCGCGCCCGGAATGTGCTGCGCCGCATACTCTGCCTTGCCGTCACGATCCTCGTTCGGCAAGTAGAGGGTCGCATCCATGATCCGCAGATCCGGGTCGCTCAGATGTGCAGCAAGCCAGTCTGTCGAAACAAGCGTCTTCGGGTCGTCCTGTGCCATGACATGTCGCCTCGTCTTGGATGATCTTGTGCCTACAACCTGCCTTGACGAAGGGCAAGGGACAGCGCGCCGCGCATCACTCTGGACGGCGTGGCCCGATAAGGCCCGAAAAGACGACGAGGAATGCGCCACCAAGCCCGCAAATCGCGGCCTGAAGACCAAGGGCAACCAGATCTATACCCGCGCCGTTTACCGCCGCGGCATGGGCAAGCCCACCCAGACCGCTGCGCGACAACATCATCCCTGAAAGACCGCCACCGACCACACCCAGCGCTGACCCAAGCACAAATCCCAAACGGTCCCGCCGCAAGCCGCGTCCAAGATTACCGCCCAGCGCACCGGCAAAAAAACTGACAAGAAGCTCCATCCACTTCGGCCCCGTTATCTCGATCTGGCCCAAAACCTAGCACGGCATTCACCCTGTCGGACGGGGACGCGAAGAGCCTGCTATGAATTGTGCTTCAAAAGCCGCTGTTTTTGCCGGTTCCAGTCGCGTTTTGCCTCGGTGGCGCGCTTGTCCACGGTCTTTTTGCCCTTGGCGATGCCAAGCTTGATCTTCGCCATGCCGCGGTGATTGAAATAAAGCACCAGCGGCACCAACGTCATGCCTTTGCGTTGGGTATCATTCCACAACCGTGCAAGTTCCTTGCGGTTGACCAAGAGCTTGCGCCGCCGGCGCTCTTCGTGACCAAAGGTCTTGGCCTGCTCATAGGGCGCGATATAGGAATTCACCAGCCACAACTCGCCATTTTCCACTGACGCATAGCTTTCGGCAATGTTGCCGTTCTTTTGACGCAGTGATTTCACCTCGGACCCTTCGAGGATCATGCCGCACTCGATGTCATCCTCGATGGCATAGTCATGCCGCGCCTTCCGGTTCTCGGCGATCACCTTGTAGTTCGGATTGTCCTGCGGCTTGGCCATGTCGTGTCCTGCTTGGGCATTAAGAGGTGCAAGATAGCCCCGAAAGAGGGCCGTTCCAAGGGGATCCGCCTCAATCTGCAAAATGCATCTTGCACCATGCCAAGCTGTCGCTTGTGTCCTTGGTCGTCCGCGTCCGCGACCAAAGCGGGACTGGCCAAGACAGCAGAAGTCGCGTTCAATGACCAAAAATGGCCCAGATGCCACGAGGCACCACGCAATGACACCGAAAGTCCTGATCCATCCGGGATTTCACAAGACCGGGACCAGCAGTCTTCAACGTGCGCTCAGCGCGCTGTCGCCCCAGTTGGCGCAGAGGCTGCGTGTGCTTTTGACTGATGACATTCGTCCTGCAATCCTTGTTGCCCGGCGCCACTCTGTGCATCCAGATGCCTATCGGCTGGCGATGTTCGCACGGCATTTCAATGACTGCCTTTCAGATATCGACACCGCCGATCCCCGGCCGCTTTTCATCAGCGCCGAGGCGCTTTCCGGTCAGATCCCCGGGCGCAAAGGCATCAGCGACTATCACGCGGCGCAGGATCTGCTGGACAGTGCGGTGCGCGTCCTGAGCGACAAGTTCGGCGCCGAGACACAGATCACCATCTGGTTCACAACACGTGAGCCCGAATCCTGGAAACGCAGCGCCTATTACCAGAACCTTCGGTCGACCCGTCTGACAGAGGGTTTCGACATCTATGGTCCACGCCTCGACAAGGCCGCCCGGCTGGATGATGTCGTCGCCACAGTGCGCAAGCGCATGACAGGACGCGCAGAGATATGCGCCACCCGCATTGAAACCTGCGCCGGTCTGCCACTTGGCCCCTTGGACGTCGCGCTGGATCTTTTGGGTATCGACAAGACAGATCTGCCGCCTCAACCACAACAAAACGCGCAGCCCCCGGATGCCGCAGAGGCGCTTTTGGCGCTCAATCGCTCCTCTCTCGGAGAGAGCGAGCTTGCAACCGCCAAACAGGACCTGCTGCGCCGCTATCGCCGCAATGCCGAAAAGCGTGGCGCTACAGGCCCGGAAACCGACATCTAAAGCGTTGCGCCTTTGGCTGATTTCTCGGGTCAAAGGCGAAACTCTTTAAGACACAGCTTGCGGAACTTATGCGTTGCATACGCCAGTCTGACTTGGCGACGTGGCGGGCATGCGATACGCTTGTTTCAACCACGGAGGAGAACACCAATGGAAATGAGTGGAGAACGTACGATCAAGGCTGATCGCGAAACCGTATGGGCCGCGCTGATCAATCCCGACGTACTGAAAGAATGCGTGCCTGGCGCGCAAGAGGTCACCGGCAACCCCGAAGACGGGTTCTCCGCGACCGTGACCCAAAAAGTCGGCCCGGTGAAGGCCACCTTCGTGGGTGCCGTCAGCCTGTCTGAAATGGACAAACCCAATCAGCTGCGCCTCGCCGGAGAGGGCAAGGGCGGTGCCGCGGGCTTTGCCAAGGGTGGTGCGCTTGTGACCCTGACAGAGGTCGAGGACGGGACCAAACTGGCCTACGATGTAGAGGCCAAGGTCGGCGGCAAGCTGGCACAGCTTGGCAGCCGGATCGTCGATGGTTTCGCCAAGAAGATGGCCGATAAATTCTTTGCCAATCTGGAGTCGGTGATCGAAGGCCCGCAAGACGACGACGCGCCCGAAGAAGCCGAGAAAAAAGGCTGGCTGCGGCGTATGATCAAGACCTGATCTGAACCGAACGCCTCATCGGGGGGCAAGCTTTTTCGCGATTTTTGCGGCGATGGCATCACTGCCCTTGACCGAGGGGTGCACCAGATCGATCGCATGATAACTGCGGTCGCCATCTGGCACCACGTCGCTCAGCGACAGAAAATGTACGCCCCGGTCCAGCGCGGCCAGCCGTGCAATGCGGCTGTCCATCTCACGCCCCTCATCCACGCAATGCTCGATCGGAGAGGTGACGCCGGGGGTGCGCAGATAGCCCACGAAAAGAACCTGTGCGCCCTTGCGCCGTAGTTTGGAAACAAGGCTTGGGATTGCCCCGCTGCGACCATCTTTTGAAATGAGTCGGTCAATTCTATGCCTGCAGGGTCCACAGCCACAGCCGAACAGGATGTCGTTACCGCCACCGTTCAGCACGACCCATTCCCAGTCACCGTCGCGGTATTGCTTGGGGATGCTGAGACCTGCGGCACCCGAAATCGGCAACTGGTATAAAAACCGCGCGCCGATAACCGAACGATCCACCACTGGCTGTTTCAGCCGTTTCTCGATCCTGTGTGAGACCGACGCACCTGTCGCGCCATGCACGGCCATCATGGAATCGCCCATCAACAGAATGCGAGGATTTTCGTGCCGCGTGACAGACTCCGTGCATCCGGCAAGGACGCCAAGCGCAAGCACACATATCCAGACCATCCCGCAGCGCATCATGTTGTCCAAATCGAACCGACCTAAAGAAAAGCCATGCCACATGTCTAAGCATGATGGGTTAAGGCACCCTTTATCAATCCACAAAAGGGAAACGATGCGTTTTCAAACGGGCATGTTCGCCCTGGACCAAGCGCGCCCTGGGCGTCGAGACCACCAATAAAAATGCTTGGAATCGCGGCCCACTGTACCGCGCAAGGGGCTGTTTTTCCTAGCTGCGGACCACAAAGACCGAGCATGTCGCATGGGTCACGATATGGCTGGCTGTTGTGCCAAGCAGATAGTCCGTCACCTTTGGGTTGGCCGATTCCATCACGATCACATCGACCTTTCGCTCCTCGGCGAGTTTGAGGATCTGTCGGTGCACTGCGCCCTTGCGAACCACCGCTTCGCACTCGATTCCTTCGGCGGGGTGCGCCTTCAGGAACGCCTTTAGCTGTTCGCCCCAATAACCCTCGGAATCGTGGATGTTGAGGTTACGCTCCATTTCCGGCGCTATGGTGGCAATAATCAGTTTGGCGGATCGGCGCCGGGCCATGGTAACGGCCTCTTCATAGGCGGTGTAGTCGACCTTGGCATGGCGCAGGTTGACAGGGCACAGGATCAGACTTGCGGTTTTGGTCATGGCGACCTTTCCGAATTAAGGGTCAAAAGGCTGGGGTTCACCGACCTCATGTTTGTGGACTTACGTCTTAACACAGAATCAGCGCGTCGTTCAGGGGGCAACCCATGTCGTGCGAAATGACCGCCCACAGAAACGCACAGACCCCTCTGCCCGCCTCGCGGATTGTCCTGCCGCACCACTGGGTTAGGTTGCACGCTTGGAATAAGGAGGGCCGAAACATGGCGCCGATCGTGGAGATTCGAGGGCTAAGCAAAGTTTATGACGATGGATTCGAGGCCCTGAAAAGCATTGATCTAGCTATTGAGGAGGGCGAGATTATCGCGCTTCTGGGGCCGAATGGCGCGGGCAAGACCACGCTTATTTCCACGCTATGCGGCATTACCGTGCCATCAGGCGGCGCCGCCATCGTTGGCGGGCACGATATCCAGACGGATTTTCGAGCCGCCCGCGCCATGATCGGGCTTGTCCCACAAGAAGTGGCGCTGGAGCCGTTCGAGAAGGTCATCCGAAGTGTTCGCTTTTCTCGTGGTCTCTTTGGCAAATCGCGTGACGAGGCCTTTATCGAAAAGACTCTTCGCCAGCTGTCACTCTGGGACAAGCGCGACAACCAGATCACAGAACTGTCTGGCGGTATGAAGCGCCGGGTTCTTATTGCCAAGGCGCTGTGCCATGAGCCGCGCGTGCTCTTTCTGGATGAGCCGACCGCCGGGGTCGATGTGGAACTGCGCCGCGACATGTGGGAGATTGTCGAGGGTCTGCGCCAGAGCGGCGTAACCATTATCCTCACCACCCATTACATCGAAGAGGCAGAAGCGATTGCAGACCGCATCGCCGTGATAAATCGCGGTGAGATCCTGCTGGTAGAGGAGAAAGCCGCGCTTATGACGCGCATGGGTCGCAAGACCCTGCGGATAGAGCTGACCGAACCGGCAGAGGCTATACCCGACGCGCTGTCGGACTACGAGCTGGAGCTGACAGCGGATCGCCGCACGCTGGTCTACACCTATGAGACCTCAGCCCAGCGCACCGGCATCACGCGGCTCTTGCAAAAGATGTCCCAAGCCGGACTGGTGATGCGAGACCTGCAAACCACGCAATCCAGCCTTGAGGAAATCTTTGTCGGTCTGGTCAAGGAGGACGCGGCATGAACCTAACCGCTATCAGAGCCATCTATGCGTTCGAAATGTCGCGCTTTTTCCGCACGCTGCTGCAAAGCTTCATCTCACCGGTTATTTCGACATGTCTGTATTTCGTTGTCTTCGGTGCCGCCATCGGCAGCCGCATAGATCAGGTCGATGGCATCAGCTATGGTGCCTTTATCGTGCCTGGGCTGATCATGCTGTCGGTGATGACGCAGGCCATCGCCGCGGCATCTTTTGGGATCTATTTCCCGAAGTTCATCGGCACGATTTTCGAGCTTCTCTCAGCGCCGGTGAATTTCCTTGAAATCGTTGTCGGCTATGTCGGCGCAGCGGCCACCAAGGCGCTGTTCATCGGGGTCGTTATCCTCGGCACCGCCGGATTTTTCGTGGACCTTCAAATTCAGCATCCGTTTGCAATGGTGGCGTTTCTCTTGCTTACCTGCATCTCGTTCTCGCTTTTCGGCTTCATCATCGGAATCTGGGCGCGAAACTTTGAGCAGCTACAGCTTGTGCCGCTGCTGATCGTGACCCCGCTCGTGTTTCTTGGCGGGTCGTTCTACTCCATTTCGATGCTGCCGCCTGTCTGGCAGACGATCTCTTTCTTCAACCCGGTGGTCTACTTGATCTCGGGCTTTCGCTGGTCATTCTTTGGACAGGCCGATGTGCCCATCGGGCTAAGCCTATTGGCTATCGCAGCCTTTACAGCACTGTGTCTGGGGATCGTATGGTGGATTTTCCGCACCGGATGGCGGCTTCGAAACTGAGGCGGGTTTGGGCGCTGACCGTGACTAATATGCCAATGGCTATGGCTTTCTCCGGTCCGGTTCCAAATGTCTTTCATGGGCCACCTTGTTTGTGAGCATGCAGCATTCTACATCTCGTGACATGATCAATCGCTTTCCTTCTCTTGCCCGCGGGCCTGTCGTTTCGGTGCTGCGCCTGTCGGGAACCATCGGCACGTCCGGTCGCATGGCCTTGGACGATGATGCACTGGCCTCGACGATCGAGAGGGCATTCTCCAAGGGCAAGCCCAAAGCCGTGGCACTGATGATCAATTCGCCCGGCGGGTCCCCGGTACAGTCGGCGCTGATCGCCGCACGCATCCGGCGGCTATCGGAGGAAAAGAACATCCCCGTTCACGCCTTTGTCGAGGATGTTGCAGCCTCGGGTGGCTATTGGCTCGCCTCTGCTGCCGATGACATCTGGGCGGATGAGAATTCGATCCTCGGCTCTATCGGCGTAATCTCGGCGGGCTTTGGCGCGCATGTGTTTCTTGCCCGTCAGGGGGTGGAACGCCGCGTTTATACCGCGGGCAAATCCAAATCCACGCTCGATCCGTTCCAGCCGGAAAAAGAAGAGGATGTCGAGCGCCTCAAAGGCCTGCTGGAAGGCATGCACGAGTCGTTTATCAAACAGATCAAGGGCCGGCGCGGTGACAAGCTGACGGAGGACGTTGACCTGTTTACCGGTGAATTCTGGCTCGGCTCGCGCGCGGTAGAGCTGGGACTTGCCGATGGCGTCGCCCATGCCATCCCAAAGTTGAAAGAGCTTTACGGCGAGAAGGTCCGCCTTGTGCCCTACGGCAAAAAGAAGGGCCTGCTGTCACGCTTTGGCGTCAACATCGCCGAGGATGCTCTGGCCGGCATAGAGGAACGTGCGGCCTACGCGCGTTTCGGTCTCTGACATGCTGGTAAAGATCGTCATACTTTTCCTCGTCTTCATGGGCGTGATGGCCATGTTCGGCAAATACCGTTTCCCCGGTCAAGAAAAGCTGGCCAATGCCAAATGCACCAAATGCGGACGATTCCGTATCGGCAAAGGCCCCTGTTCTTGCCAGAAAGGCCGCCGTAAATGATGCCTTGGCTCTTGTCCGGGCTGGGTCTTGTGATCCTGCTGCTGGCTGGCGATGCTCTGGTCAAGGGTGCCGTCAATCTAAGTCTTCGGGTGGGCATTCCCGCCCTGATCGTCAGCCTCACCATCGTCGCCTTTGGCACCTCTGCACCAGAATTGTTGATCTCTCTGAACGCCGTGCTGGAGGGGAAACCGGGCCTCGCGCTGGGCAATGTGGTTGGTTCCAACACTGCCAACATTCTGCTGGTGCTCGGCATTCCCGCAATTCTTTCGGTCCTGCACACCTCTCAATGTGAAACACGCAAGACATATAATTTCATGCTGGCCGGCAGCGTGCTCTTTATCGCGCTGGCCTTTCGCGGCACGTTTGACTGGATCTCGGGCCTGATCCTGCTGGCGGCGCTGTCTTATGTGCTGTTCGACGCATTCCGCGACGCACACATGCATCGCAAGACTGCAAGCGGCGCCGCAGCGGCGGCCGCCCTTGCCACCGACAGCGAAGAAGACGTCGAAGGCGCGGACCCAGACATGCCATGGTGGCAGATTATTGTCTTTTTGCTACTTGGGCTAATCGGTCTGCCGCTGGGCGCTGATCTACTGGTCGACAACGCGTCGATCATCGCGGCGGAATACGGCGTTTCCGACAGTGTCATCGGCCTGACGCTTGTTGCGCTTGGCACGTCGCTGCCGGAACTGGCCACGACCGTGATGGCCGCACTACGAAAGCAGGCCGATGTTGCGCTTGGCAATGTCATCGGGTCGAATATGTTCAACCTGCTGGCAATAATCGGCATCACCACGCTTGTGGGGGATATCCCGGTCGATCAGGAATTCCTGAAATTCGACCTCTGGGTCATGCTGGCTGCGTCGCTGCTGATTGTTCCCTTTGTCTATTTCAGACGCGATATCACCCGCATCTGGGGCATCGTCTTGACCGCGCTTTATCTGACCTACGTCCTCGTCGTACTGAGCTGAAGCAAAAAGGAAACGGGGCGTGACGCAGACATCTGGGAAACGCGCGCTGGTCACCGGCGCCGGCAAGCGACTGGGCCGGGCGATGGCATTGGAACTGGCGCGGCAGGGATATGACGTGGCAGTGCATTATGCCAGCTCCGTCGAAGCCGCCGAAGAGGTTGCCAAGGAAATCCGCGCGATGGGCCGCGAGGCCTGTACGATACAGGCGGATCTGTTGTCCGAGACGGCGACACAAGCTCTGTTGCCCGCCGCTGCCAAGGCGCTTGGAGGGCCAGTGCATGTTCTGGTCAACAACGCGTCGATTTTTGAGCATGACAGCTTTGCGGACGCCACCCGCGAGAGTTGGGACAGGCATCTGGATTCGAACCTGCGCGCGCCCTTTGTGCTGACACAGGCGCTTGTCGCGCAGATCCCCGACCCGATGATGGATGAAAATGATGAACCGGTCGCACAGGGGCTGGTTGTGAACATGATCGACCAGCGGGTGCGCAAACTCACTCCGGATTTCACCAGCTACACGATCGCCAAAATGGCCCTCTGGGCGATGACACAGACCGGTGCGCAGGCGCTGGCACCGCGCGTGCGTGTCAATGCCATTGGCCCCGGCCCCACGCTCCAAAGTACCGCACAGACAAAAGAAAAATTCGCCGAGCAACGCGCCCAAACGATCCTGAACAGGGGTGCGAATGCGTCAGATATCCTCGCGGCGCTGGTCTACTTTTTGAATGCTCCTGCGATCACAGGGCAGCTGTTGTGTGTGGACGGTGGTCAGCATCTGGCGTGGGAAACACCGGACGTAGTTGGGGTCGATCTGTGAAATACGGCGCAACTTGTGCACCGGCTCCCGACATATTTACAATTCGTTTACAAAAACTGTAATGAATTCATAAGGCTGCGTGGCGTCGAAAATTATAACCATAAAATCAACACCTTATCTTTCAGCCTATTTTTTGGGCAAATCAATGAAGTCCATTAAATACATGAGAAATTCCGCCCTGCCCAAAACTTTTCCGCAGACTTATCCACAACTTTCGTGGATTTGTTTCCGCTTGTTCACC
The DNA here is from genome assembly GCA_965656855.1 of Roseovarius sp. GTDB lineage: Bacteria > Pseudomonadota > Alphaproteobacteria > Rhodobacterales > Rhodobacteraceae > Roseovarius. The sequence continues at coordinate 23,515 of CBFHML010000088.1, read as the reverse complement.
CCAGCATAAGATTGCAGCCCGCGCAAAGAATCATATCTTGATGTCCATGTCCGAAACATCCTCTGATCCCACCATCCCAACCGGCCACCGGGTGATCCAGTCCTACCTGAAAACGCTGGATGGATCGCCGGGCGTCTACCGCATGCTGGGCGCACAAAGTCAGGTGCTTTATGTCGGAAAGGCGCGCAATCTCAAGGCGCGCGTGTCCTCTTATGCGCGTCCTACCGGGCACACGCCGCGGATCGCGCGGATGATCTCGGAAACGGCGTCGATGATGTTCCTCACCACCTCGACGGAGACCGAGGCGCTGTTGCTGGAACAGAATCTCATCAAGCAACTCAAGCCGCGGTACAACGTGCTCTTGCGTGACGACAAGTCGTTTCCGAACATTCTCGTCACCGGACATGACTTTCCGATGATCAAGAAACATCGTGGCGCGCGGAAGGAAAAGGGCCGTTATTATGGCCCCTTCGCCTCTGCCGGGGCGGTGAACCGGACGCTGGGACAGCTGCAACGCGTGTTCCAATTGCGCAATTGCACCGATCAGCAATTCGAGACCCGCACGCGCCCTTGCCTGCAATACCAGATCAAACGCTGCACAGCCCCCTGTGTCGGCTACATCTCGAAACAGGATTACGCCGCGCAGGTCGGGGATGCACAGCGCTATCTGTCCGGCAAATCGACCGAGATTCAGGAACGGCTTGCCAGTCAGATGCAAGATGCGTCGGAGTCAATGGAATTTGAGCGCGCCGCAGCCCTGCGCGACCGGATCAAGGCGCTGACACAGGTGCAGACAGCGCAGGGCATCAACCCGCGCACAGTTGCCGAGGCCGATATTGTGGCGCTGCATCTGGAAAAGGGGCAGGCGTGCGTGCAGGTCTTTTTCATCCGGGCGAACCAGAACTGGGGTAACAAGGATTACTATCCCCGCGTCGGCGCAGACGTGGACGCCCCCGAGGTGCTGGAGGCGTTTCTGGGTCAGTTCTATGACACCAAGGAACCGGCAAAACAAATCATCCTCAGCCACGAGCTGGAAAACCCGGACCTGATGGCCGAGGCGCTGAGCGGCAAGCTGGGCCGCAAGGTCGAGATCCTCGTGCCACAACGGGGCGAAAAGGCGGAACTGGTCGAGGCCGCAATGCGCAACGCCCGCGAAAGCCTTGCCCGGAAAATGAGTGAATCCGCGACACAAGCCAAGCTGTTGAAAGGCGTGGCCGAGGCATTTGAGCTGTCTGAGCCACCCGCGCGGATCGAGGTCTATGACAACTCGCATATCCAAGGCGCACATGCGGTGGGCGCGATGATCGTGGCCGGTCCAGAGGGGTTTTTGAAATCCCAATACCGTAAGTTCAATATTCGCGGCGACGACCTTACGCCGGGCGACGATTTCGGGATGATGAAAGAGGTGCTCAAACGGCGCTTTACCCGACTGAAGAAGGAAGACCCGGACCGTCAGAACGGGTTATGGCCTGACCTTCTCTTGATTGACGGCGGCGCGGGGCAGGTGTCGGCGGTACGGGAAATCATGCGCGACATGGCGGTCGAAGATATCGCGATGGTGGGCGTCGCCAAGGGCATAGACCGCGACGCGGGTAAGGAAGAATTCCACCGTACCGGCCAGCGCCCGATGGCGCTGCGGCATAACGATCCGGTGTTGTATTTCATCCAGCGGCTGCGCGACGAGGCCCACAGATTTGCCATCGGGACGCATCGCGCGAAACGGTCAAAGGCGGTGACCGCCTCGCCCCTAGATGAAATCGCGGGTGTCGGCGCGTCGCGCAAACGCGCGCTGCTGGCGCATTTCGGCTCTGCCAAGGCCGTGAGCCGCGCCAACCTCGCAGATCTGAAAGCCGTGGATGGTGTGTCTGAGGCGTTGGCGCAAAAGGTCTATGACCACTTCCACGAAAAGGGCTGAATTTACCGTCTGCGGGGGACCAGTCCCCCACGTTGAAATCCCCTTGGGATTTCAACGCCCCCCCTGAGATATTTGAGGCAAGATGAAAAGGCAGGCCAGGGATTATGGAGCCTTGCGGGACGACTTTGCCGTGCCATCCGCGCCCTGACACCCCCTTCCAAGTGTCACAAACTCGGGCTAGATATCGAGCATGACGTGGAACATCCCAAACGCGCTGACACTTCTCCGCCTGCTCGCTGCCCCAGCAGTGGCTGTGATGTTCCTTTACTTCACCCGACCCTGGGCCGACTGGTTCGCCCTGATGCTATTTGTCAGCGCGGCGGTCACCGACTGGTTCGACGGCTATCTCGCGCGGCTGTGGAAACAGACGACCCGGCTCGGCACGATGCTCGATCCCATTGCCGACAAGGCGATGGTGGTGATCGCGCTGGCTGTGATTCTGGGCTATTCATCGATGTCACCCTGGCTGGTGTTGCCTGCGACGGTGATCCTTTTCAGAGAGGTCTTTGTCTCGGGTCTGCGAGAGTTTCTCGGCGACACTGCCGGCACGCTGAAGGTCACCAAGCTGGCCAAATGGAAAACGACGCTGCAGATGGTCGCCATCGCGGTGCTGTTTGCGCAGGGCGTGTTCGAGCATTATTTCGGCATGTCCGTCTATGGCATGGACGCAGGTTTGGTCGATGATATCTTGGCCGGGCGCGAGGAGGATCTGCACGGGCTTCGGTGGAAGATGCAAGGCATGGTCATCTCGAGCCATGCCGGGATCTGGCTGTTGTGGCTGGCGGCGGCGCTGACACTTATCACGGGTGTGGATTATTTCCGAAAATCCATCCCCTATCTGAAGGACTGACAGGATGGACGTGCTTTATTTCGCCTGGGTGCGGGAACGGATCGGGCAGGCCAAGGACACCGTCGAAACGGACGCCACCACCGTTCGCGAGCTTGTCGAGGAACTGCGGGCACGCGAAGAGCGCTACGCGGTTGCGTTTTCCGATCTGGCGGCGCTGCGTGTGGCCGTGGATCAGGAACTGACGGATTTCGACGCGCCGCTGGCCAATGCCCGCGAAGTCGCGTTCTTTCCGCCGATGACCGGAGGCTGAGAGGATGGATATCCGCGTGCAGCAAGGGCCATTCGATCTGGGAGCGGAGGCCAACGCCTTTGCCGCGCAGCAACGGGGCATGGGCGCGGTCGTCACCTTTACCGGGATCGTGCGCGACCTCGCCCCCGGGCTGGAGGCGATGATGATCGAGCATTATCCGGGCATGACCGAAAAGGCGATTGCAGGCATCGCCACCGAGGCCGTGAACCGCTGGTCGCTTGGCGATGCGCTGGTCATTCACCGGTATGGGCGGCTTGGCCCGGACGAAGCGATCATGATGGTCGCCACCTCTGCGCCACACCGCGTGGATGCGTTTCAGGCAGCTGAATTCCTGATGGATTACCTCAAATCCCGCGCGCCGTTCTGGAAGAAGGAAATCACCCAAGGTGGCGCCGATTGGGTCGAGGCAAAGGATGAGGACGAGGACGCGCTCAGTCGCTGGTGACGCGGCGTCCTCACCGCTTGACACAAAAAGACGAGGCCGAAATCGACCCCGCCTTTGTGGTACACGAAACTTCTTTTGGCAAAGACGCCCTAGGCGAACCGGCTCCATGCGTTTTGCATGGCCTTCGACATGTCGTCCCACGCTTTGTCGGCACCCTGCTTGACGTCTTCCCAAGCGGACTCATTCGACTTCTGCAATTCGTCCAGCCGACGCTCCATTTCGTCACGTTTTGTGCGCAACTCTTGGATCTGTTCCTGATACTTGATCTTGGTATCGGCCTGCGCCGCTTCGGCCTCGGCCTTCATCTTGTCGATATTGGCCTGCCATTCGTCCAGCTTGGCCTTGAGCTTGTCGGTATAGGCACTCTTGTCAGTCATGCTACCCTCCTTTCATGCGGTCTTCACCGCGGTTGCCGTACCAACGAGCATCTCCAGGGAAAGTTCCACGCCGCCGCAGGGCACTTCGCCATTGTCGGGGTCGCGCCTGCCGCGGTATGCAGGGCGGCGACATCAGAAGGAGACAGGCATGACGGATCTGCCGGGCATCGTGGTCACTGGCGCGTCGGGACGCATGGGACGAATGCTGATCGACACGGTGCGCGCCTCGCCGCGTGCGCGTTTGATTGGGGCTGTTGAACGTACCGGACATGATTGGGTCGGACAGGATCTGGGCGTGGCCATGGGCGGCGCCGAGATGGGTGTGACCGTGACGGATGATGCGTTGGCCGCAATCGCGCCTGCGCATGCCGTGCTTGATTTCACGTCACCCGCCGCCACGGTGGAATTCGCAGGGCTGGCCGCGCAAGCGCGCTGCGTTCATGTCATCGGCACGACCGGCATGGATGAGGCAGAGCTTGCCGCGATTGCCGCCGCCGCGCGCCATGCCACAATCATCCGGGCCGGTAATATGAGCCTTGGCGTCAACCTTCTGGTCCAACTTACGAAAAAAGTGGCGCAAGCGCTGGACGAAGATTTCGATATCGAGGTGATCGAGTCGCATCATAACCAAAAGGTCGATGCGCCATCCGGCACCGCGCTCATGCTGGGCGAAGCCGCCGCCGAGGGGCGCGGCGTGTCTTTGGGTGCGGTCAGTGACCGGGGCCGTGATGGCATCACAGGCAAGCGCAAACGCGGGGATATCGGATTTCACGCTATCCGCGGCGGCGATATCGTGGGCGAGCACGACGTGCTTTTCGCCGCCACCGGAGAGCGGATTACCCTGCGCCATGTCGCCTCGGATCGCTCTGTTTTCGCGCGAGGCGCGCTCAAGGCCGCACTCTGGGGTCAGGGGCGCAAGCCGGGCGAATATTCCATGCTGGACGTGCTGGGGCTAAAGGAAAACTGAACCGTTCGGGCACGTGACGCGTACAAGTCTTCATAAGCAAGAGGAGACGCTTGGATGCGCTTTGCCAGTTTTTTATGTGCGGTTCTGTTCGTGGCCCACCCGACGCTTGCCCAAGGATTTGACCAGATCCAGAGCCGCGAGGCTTTTTTATCTCTGGTGTCCGACAAGAACCTGACCCGGTTTGGGATCACTGTCGTTGTCACGCCCTCTGGCCAGATCGCCGGGCGCGCGTTTGGGCGTGACGTCTCTGGGGCATGGCGATGGGATAGTGGCTATTTCTGCCGCGATCTTTATTGGGGCGAGCGTGATCTGGGCGCAAACTGTCAGGCTGTGCGCATAGACGGGCGCACCGTCAGGTTCATTTCCGACAAAGGCACGGGCCAATATGCGGATCTGACCGTGCAATAGCAGAGCTAAAGCGCGGACGCGTTAGCCGCGCTTTAACCAAGCTGCGATCAGAAATCTATCGCGATGCCCTTTTTTTCCCAATCGCCATATCTCACCGGTTCCAGCCCTTCACGACGCCCTCCAAGCTCTTTGGGCAACTCCAATGCTTGCGCCAGCTTGCGACGTTCCTCGGCTTCGGCCAAGGCTCTGATGGCTTCGGGGGGCAGGTCTTTGCGATCGTCCGTCATGGGTGATCCAGTCCTCTGGTCTTGGTCATCTGCCCCTGATATATGCCGCGTTTCACGAAAGGCCAAGAAAGCGACCCATGTCCGCCCATCCTGCACCCTCACCGCGCCGCGCCGCTGTTCATTTGCTCGACAAGGTTCTGGGCGAGGGATGGCTGCTGGGCGATCTTGCTGGAAGCCTTGAACGGCTGGCACCGCAGGACCGCGCGCGCGCCCTGCGACTGGCCTCTGACACGTTACGCGGGCTTGACCGGGCGGACAGGCTTTTGTCACGGCAGCTTCGCAAATCGCCGCAATTGCATGTGATGAACATCCTACGTCTTGGCACCGTGGAACTGGCCATGGGCGGCGATGCGCATGGCGTGGTCAGCGACTGTGTCGGTCTTGTCTCTGCGCATCCGCATTACCGAAAACTCAAGGGCATGGTGAACGCGGTGCTGCGCCAAATGGCAGATGGCGGAGTCAAACCATGGGCCGATCTGCGCGTGCCGCGCCTTCCGGGCTGGCTCCGTGAGCCATTGGTCGAGGGTTGGGGGAATGGTGCGGTCACCAATATGGAAAAGGCGCATTTTGCCGGTGCGCCACTGGACCTTACGGCAAAGTCGGACGCGGCCGCAGTCGCAGAGGCCACGGGCGGCACGCTCTTACCGACAGGTTCGGTGCGGCTTACCGATGCGGGGCAGGTGTCTGCCTTGCCCGGTTTTGATACCGGCGACTGGTGGGTGCAGGATGCAGCTGCTGCGCTGCCGGTGCGGGGACTTGCCCCCCGTCAGGGTGAGCGCGCGCTTGATCTTTGCGCCGCACCGGGTGGCAAAACGATGCAAATGGCCGCCGCCGGTGCCCATGTCACAGCCCTTGATATCTCTGAGCGGCGTATGCAGCGTGTTGCGGAAAATCTCGCCCGGACTGGCCTGCAAGCCGAGTGCCGCGTGATTGACGTGTTCGACATGACAGACGGCGGTTATGATGCGATCCTGCTTGATGCGCCCTGTTCTGCCACAGGCACGATCCGCAGGCATCCCGACCTGCCTCACGCCCGCGATGGCGCCGGTATCTCCGAGTTGATCGAGCTTCAGGCACGCATGCTGGACCATGCCCTGACCCTTTTGGCCCCCGGCGGGCGGCTGGTATTTTGCACCTGCTCGCTTTTGCCCGACGAGGGTGAAGTCCAGGTCGAAGAGGCGCTGGCGCGACATCCCGGCCTGTATTGTGATGCACCTGCATTTGATCTGCCGGGCCTATCGCCAGACTGGCGCACGAGCGAGGGCGGTGTGCGCCTGCGGCCTGATTTCTGGGCAGATACGGGTGGGATGGACGGATTTTACATGGCTTGCCTGCGCCGCGACGGTTGACCGAACGCATTAGATCGGTGACTTGCTGATCGGGCCGGGTTATAGTCTCGCGGATCACGCCGAAAAGAGCGTGCCGAGGCCGGTATTGATGACCAGTGAAAATCGATTTTCCATGCGGGTGACCCGCTTTATGAACCGCCTCGCTGCACGCAGGGCGGCGTTTGCATCCAGTGCCACCGCCTTTGTCTCGCACCCAGAGCCGCGCACCATCGGCAGCTTTGCCCGTGGGCGTCAGCTTTGTGCCGGAAATTTCCTGTTCAACGGCACCCTGATCCGAGAGCCCGACGCCTCGATCTGGGACCTTGCCGCACCCGACCCCGGCTTTACCGCAGAGCTGCACGGCTTTGGCTGGCTTGATGATCTGGCGGCGGCAGGTGACGCGCCTGCGCGGCATCTTGCGCAGACATGGCTGTGGGAATGGATCCACCGCTATGGCAACGGGCGCGGACCGGGATGGACCCCGGATCTTGCAGGGCGGCGCATGATCCGCTGGGTCAACCACGCCATTTTCCTTCTGGCCGGGCGCGAGCGTGCCCAAAGCGATCGGTTCTACCGCTCATTGGCGCAGCAGACTGCGTTCCTGTCAAAGCGTTGGCGCGCAACGGCACCCGGCCTGCCCCGGTTCGAGGCGCTGACCGGCCTCATTTATGCGGGATTGTCGCTAGAAGGCATGTCTGGCCATGTCGCCCCGGCAGCCACCGCGCTGGCCCGCGAATGCGCTCAGCAGATCGACGAGGCAGGTGGCATCCCGACGCGCAATCCCGAGGATCTTCTCGATGTCTTCACGCTGCTGACCTGGGCCGCCGTGGCGCTGACGGAATCCGGCAAAAGCCCGCAAGACGCCCATTGGGCCGCGATTGAGCGGATCGGCCCCACCTTGCGCACGCTGCGTCATGCCGATGGTGGACTGGCACGCTTTCACGGTGGGGGGCGCGGGCTTGAGGGGCGGCTGGATGCGGCGCTTGCGGCAAGTGGCATCAAAGGGCGCAAGACTACCGGGCTGGCTATGGGCTTTGCGCGGGTCAGCGCCGGGCGCAGTTCCATGCTCATTGATGCGGCCCCGCCCCCATCGGGTTCTGCGTCACGCGATGCCCATGCCTCCACGCTTGCATTCGAGCTGACATCGGGGCGCAGGCCGGTCATCGTGAACTGCGGCGCAGGCAAGACCTTCGGCGCCGATTGGCGTCGCGCCGGGCGCGCAACGCCCTCGCATTCCACCCTCACACTCGCGCAGCAGTCAAGCAGCCGATTGGGCGCGGCATCTGGCGATCAGGACCGTCTCACAGCCCTGCCCCGCGAGGTGCCCATCCGCCTTTTCAATGGGCCCGAGGGCCATTCCTTTGAGGGTGGGCATGACGGCTATGTCAGCGGTTTCGGCCTGACCCATGTGCGCAAACTGGAAATGACAACCGACGGGCGTGGCCTTGCCGGCGAGGATCTGCTGCTGGCGCTGGACGAGACGGCCAAGGAAAAGTTCGACCGCGCTCTGGATCGCGTGAAACTCAAGGGGATCGACTTCGACGTGCGGTTTCACCTGCATCCCGATGTCGATGCCTCACTCGATCTTGGCGGCAGCGCGGTGTCGCTGGCTCTTAAATCCGGCGAAATCTGGATTTTCCGCGCCGATCGGTTCGTCACCCTCGCCATAGAGCCAAGCCTTTATCTTGAAAAAAACCGTCTCAAACCGCGTGCGACCAAACAAATCGTTCTATCCGGCCGCGCGATGGAGTATGCGACCCGCACAAGATGGTCACTGGCCAAGCCCGAGGACTCGCCCATCGGCATACGCGATCTGGCAGAGGACGGGCGCAACCCTGTGGCCGCAACCTGACACGATATATACCAGAGCTGAGGACTGCTATCACATGACCGATCTCGCCCCCGTGCGCCGCGCGCTGCTATCCGTTTCCGACAAGACCGGCCTGACCGATCTGGGCCGTGCCCTTGCCGACCGGGGGATCGAACTGCTCTCGACGGGCGGCACGGCACGCGCGCTGCGCGACGCCGGGCTGACGGTGCGTGATGTATCGGATGTAACCGGCTTTCCCGAGATGATGGATGGCCGCGTCAAGACGCTTCATCCGATGGTGCATGGCGGGCTGCTTGCGCTGCGCGACAATGACGAACATACGGCTGCGATGGACAGCCACGGCATTGGCCCGATCGACCTGTTGGTCGTCAACCTCTACCCGTTCGAAGAAACCGTAGCCAAGGGCGCGGATTACGACACCTGCATCGAAAACATAGATATCGGCGGCCCGGCCATGATCCGCGCGGCTGCCAAGAACCACGCCTTTGTCAACGTGGTCGTGGATGTCGAGGACTACGAGGCGCTACTGGCCGAGATGGAGGACAACCACGGCCAGACCACCTATGCCTTTCGCCAGAAACTGGCACTGACGGCCTATGCGCGCACCGGTGCCTATGATGCGGCGGTGTCCACATGGATGGCTGCCGCATTGGAGGAGAAAGCGCCCCGGCGTCGGGCGGTCGCCGGTCATTTGGCGCAGACCCTTCGCTATGGAGAGAACCCGCATCAGGCCGCAGCATTTTATACAGATGGATCGCACAGGCCCGGCGTCGCCACAGCGCGGCAGGCACAGGGTAAGGCGCTCAGCTACAACAACATCAACGATACCGACGCGGCCTTTGAGCTGGTCAGCGAGTTCAGCCCAGAGGACGGCCCCGCCTGTGCCATCATCAAGCACGCCAATCCTTGTGGTGTGGCGCGCGGCGCGACCTTGAAAGAGGCGTATAAATCCGCCTTCGACTGTGACCGTACGTCTGCCTTTGGCGGGATCATTGCCCTCAACCAACCGCTTGATGGCGAAACGTCTGAGGAGATCGCAGGCATTTTCACCGAGGTGGTCATTGCTCCGGGCGCGGATGAGGCCGCGATGCACGTCTTCCGAGGTAAGAAAAATCTGCGCCTGCTGCTGACAGATGGGCTCGCAGATCCGGCAGAGGCGGCGCTGATGCTAAAGCAGGTTTCAGGCGGTTATCTGGTACAGGACAAAGATAGCGGGCGCGTCCTGCCCGACGATCTAAAGGTCGTGACAAAACGCGCGCCGACCGAGCGTGAGATGGCGGATATGCTATTCGCATGGAAAGTCGCCAAGCATGTCAAATCCAACGCCATCGTTTATGTCCGGGACGGCGCCACCGTTGGCGTTGGCGCGGGGCAGATGAGCCGGGTGGACAGTTGCCGCATCGCCGCGCGCAAGGCACAGGACATGGCCGCCGACCTTGGCCTCGACACGCCCCTGACCCAAGGCAGCGTTGTCGCCTCCGACGCGTTCTTTCCGTTTGCCGACGGCCTGCTGACAGCCGCCGAGGCGGGCGCTACGGCGGTGATCCAGCCGGGCGGATCGATGCGCGACGAGGATGTGATCAAGGCCGCCGACGAGGCCGGGCTGGCGATGGTCTTGACCGGTATGCGGCATTTCCGGCACTAAGTCTGGGCAAACAAGACAACGTCACCGGAACAACCGGCTGAGGCAGGAGAGCAACATGCGCACCGTCTTTTGGATCGCCACGATTGTCTTCGTGGTAGATCAGGTCACCAAATACTGGGTTGTGCATGTGATGAACCTTGCCGAGGTTCTGGCCATCGATGTGTGGCCACCATTTCTGAACCTGCGCATGGCATGGAACACCGGCATCAATTTCGGCGCGCTGGCGTCGGGGGATCCATGGATGCGCTGGGTCTGGATCAGCGTTGCGCTGGTGATTGTGGGCGCAGTGATCTGGTGGGTCTGGACAGATCCGCAGGGCCGTTGGCAAAAAATTGCTGCCGGGCTTTTGATCGGGGGGGCATTGGGTAACGTGATCGACCGCGTCATCTATGGCGCGGTTGCCGATTTTCTCAACATGTCCTGCTGCGGCTTTACCAACCCTACCGCCTTCAATGTCGCTGATATTTCTATTTTTGTCGGCGCCTTTGGTCTGGTAATCTTTACGTCAGACAAAAAGCCTGCGTGACCTTGCCCATCATATCGGTTAGGTCACACATGATCTGGACGCAAAAGTGAGCATGGCAATGAAGCTGCCCGGCACAATCCTTCTTCTGATCGCGGCGATGGCCCTGTCAGCCTGCGGATCGCGGGACCGCGACGTAACGTTGACCCGTTTTACGGATGGCGGACCGGGACCGGACGAATTCGCCATTGTGCCCAACAAACCGCTTCAGCAGCCTGAAAGCTATAGCGCCTTGCCTGCGCCAAATCCCGGCGGCGCCAATCGTACCGATCAAACCCCGCTTGGTGACAGCATTGCGGCGCTTGGGGGTAACCCGAACGCGTTGGTGGCGTCCGGGGTTTCCGCCGCCGACGGTGCACTGCTCAATCATACGCGCCGTTACGGTGTCAGCGATGGCATCAGGCAGGTGCTTGCCCGCGAAGATGCCGAGATACGTCGCCGCCATGGGCGGGTGAATATTCTCAACATCGGCCCGAACGATGACTACACCGGTGCCTACAAGCGCCAGTGGCTCGATTCCTATGAAGAAGAGCAGCGTCTGCGCCGTCTGGGCATCGCGACCCCCTCGGCCCCACCAGCGGATCCAGAGGACCGCCGCCGCTAGACGCTCACCAAACCGTCAGCACCGGTTGAAAAAACAGTTCCGCGCCGTATCTATGATTATAATTTCACGGCTTGGAGATACCCCTATGCGCCGATTTCTCATTGGCTTGACGCTGGTTTGCCTTGCGGGCCTGCCCGCCCGCGCAAGCGATCAGGTGACGACCTTCACGCTAGACAACGGCATGGATGTGGTGGTGATCGAAGATCACCGCGCCCCTGTGGTCGTCCACATGGTGTGGTACCGCGCCGGGTCTGCCGATGAACGGCCGGGTGTTTCAGGCGTCGCGCATTTCCTTGAACACCTGCTGTTCAAGGGCACAGAGACCCTGGAACCGGGTGAATTCTCCGCCACGGTGGCCCGCAATGGCGGGTCGGACAACGCGTTTACCAGTTATGATTATACCGCCTATTTCCAGCGTGTCGCAGCCGACCGGCTGGAACTCATGATGCAGATGGAATCCGATCGGATGGTCAATCTTCAGATTGGCGAAGAGGATATCGCGACCGAGCGTGACGTCATCATCGAAGAGCGCAATCAAAGGGTTGAGAACAATCCCTCTGCCCTTTTTCGCGAACAGGCCAGTGCGGCGCAATATCTCAACCACAGATACGGCGTGCCTATCATCGGTTGGCAGCACGAGATGAAGGATCTCGGGCTAGAGGATGCGCTGGACTATTACGACACCTATTACGCGCCCAACAACGCAATTCTCGTGGTCGCCGGTGATGTGCTCCCGGACGAGGTGCGCAGCCTTGCCGACAAATACTATGGCACCATTCCCTCCAACCCCGACCTGCCCGAGCGGATGCGCGCCCAAGAGCCACGTCAGATGGCAGAGCGCCGTCTTGCCTATGAGGACCCGCGCGTTGCACAGCCCTACATGACGCGATCCTATCTTGCGCCGGAACGCGACAGCGGCGCTCAGCAGGAGGCAGCGGCGCTGACCCTTTTGTCAGAGATCCTCGGGAGCGGCAGCACCTCTTTGCTGAATGAAAAGCTTCAGTTCGAGACCAGCCGCGCGGTGTATACCGGCGCGTGGTACGGCGGCATGGCGCTTGATGACACGACCTTTAACATCACGGTCGTTCCGGCACCGGGCACCACCCTAAGCGATGCCGAAGCAGCGCTGGACGAGGTTCTGGCCGAGTTTCTGGAAACCGGGGTCGATCAGGACCAGCTCGACCGTATCAAGATGCAGGTGCGCGCGTCCGAAATCTATGTGCGTGACGACGTGAACCGACTGGCCAATCGCTATGGCAGGGCGATGACCCAAGGGTTAAGCGTTGAGGATGTACAGGCTTGGCCAGACATCCTTCAGGCCGTGACTGCCGAAGACATCATGCAGGCGGCCCGCAACCTGTTCGCGGCCAAGAACTCTGTCACAGGCTACGTGACCGCACCGGAGGTGACCCAATGATCCGCACAATTCTTGCCCTCGTTCTGCTGATCGCAGCCCTACCGGCCCGTGCAGATGTGGACATCAAGGAAATCACCACCAACGGCGGACTGAACGCATGGCTGGTCGAGGATCACACCATTCCCTTCGTGTCGCTGGAACTGCGGTTTCGCGGCGGGGTCTCGCTTGACCCCGAGGGTAAGGGAGGCGTTATCAACCTGATGACCGGCCTGCTAGAAGAAGGCGCAGGTGATTTGGATGCACGTGCATTTGCCCGCGAGACAGAATCGCTCGCGGCGTCCTTTTCTTATGATGCCGGTCAGGACACGGTCTCTGTGTCGGCCCGGTTCTTGACAGAAAACCGCGACGAGGCGCTGGAGCTTTTGCGCAAGAGCCTTGTGACGCCACGGTTTGACGAGGCCGACCTGGAACGGGTGCGCGCACAGGTGCTGTCGATCATCCGGTCGAACGCCAAAGACCCGTCCGAAATAGCCAGCCGCGCGTTCAACACGCTTGTCTATGGCGACCATCCCTATGCACGCCCGATTGAGGGCACAGTTGAGAGCGTGAGCGCAATCACGCGGGACGATCTGGTCGCGGCACATGCCGCCACAATGGCGCGCGACAGGCTATATATCAGCGCGGTTGGCGACGTGACCGAGGGAGACCTCGCCACCTTGCTTGATGATCTTCTGATGGACCTGCCAGCGACAGGCGCCCCCCTGCCAGAGGCAGCCGACCCCAATCTGCCCGGCGGCGTGGAGGTGGTGGACTTTGCCACGCCACAATCCGACGTGATATTTGCACAACCCGGCATTGACCGCGACGATCCGGACTTTTTCGCGGCCTACATCCTCAACCACATTCTGGGTGGTGGCGGCTTTGAAAGCAGATTGATGGAAGAGGTTCGCGAAAAGCGCGGCCTGACCTATGGCGTCTATTCCTATCTAGTTGATCGCGACAACGCGCAGCTGTGGATGGGGCGCGTCGCATCAGCCAATGACCGCGTCGCCGAAGCCATTACCGTGATCGGCGATGAATGGTCGGGCCTGCGTGAGACCGGCGTGACCGAGCAGGAACTGATGGATGCCAAAACCTATCTGACCGGTGCCTATCCGCTGCGATTTGATGGCAACGGCCCGATCGCCAATATCGCCGTCAGCATGCAGATGGAGGGGCTTGGCCCCGATTACATCGCCAATCGCAACGACATGGTGGATGCGGTGACGCTGGAAGACGTCAATCGGGTCGCACGCGAGCTTATGGACCCCGCGCGTCTGACGTTTGTCGTGGTGGGTCAGCCAGAGGAATTGTCAGACAGTATCAACTGACCCAGTGTCGGATCGCGCATGCGATCCGACAGGTGAAGGGGCTCTGCCCCTCACGTTGTAATTCTAAGGGAATTTCAACGTACACCCTGAGGTATTTTTCGCCAGATGAAGCTGGAGCCGTGTCACCGTTTTCAGCCGACGGGTTCATCCGCTGATTTTCCCGGTGCCTCCCGGTACACCAGTGGCGCGTCATCACGCGTGGCGTGCTGATCTGCTTGCGTTTGCAAGGCGCCGTGATGAGGGGACTTGATGCAGACCGGATCGGTCGCCGCCGGATCGCCCACAACGGCCATCGCCTGACAGCGGCAGCCGCCGAAATCAATCTCTTTACGGTCGCAGCTTTTGCAGGGGTCTTGCATCCAGTCGGTGCCACGATAGGCGTTGAAGGCTGATCCCTTGTACCAGATCTCGGACAGGGATTTGGATTTGACGTTGTCGAAGCTGAGATGCGGGATGCTTTGGGCTGCATGGCAGGGCAGCACCTCGCCATCAGGCGCAACATTGAGGCCGGTGGTGCCCCAGCCGCCCATACAGCGTTTGGGGTAATCATCATGGTAATCGGCTGGCACGTAATCGATCACCAGCTTGCCCTTTAGCGCCGCGCGCGATTCCGCCACGATGCGGGTCGCTTCTCGCGCTTGGTCGCGAGTGGGCATGAGGGCATCCAGATTCTTGAGCGCCCAGCCGTGGAATTGCACAGTCGCCACCTCGATCCGGCGCGCGCCCATCTCCTGCGCCATCTCGATCGCGCGAGGCAACTGGTGCAGATTGCGACGGTGCAACACAGCGTTGAGCGTCAGCGGAAACCCAATCTTGCCGATGATTTCAGCCACCTGCATCTTGCGCTTGAAGCCACCATTATAACCGCCGATGTCATCCGCCATTTCAGGGTTTGTTCCCTGAAGCGAAAGTTGGACATGGTCCAGGCCGGCCTCGTCAAGCTCGGCCAGTCGCCGCTCATTCAAGCCGATGCCCGAGGTGATGAGGTTGGTATAAAGCCCGGCATCCCGCGCGGCCTTTACCAGAGGCACGAGATCACGGCGCGACGCAGGCTCGCCGCCCGATAGGTGCAGTTGCAGCACGCCAAGCTCTGCCGCCTGTTGAAAGACGCGCACCCAGTCTTCGGTCGCAAGTTCCTGATCCTGCTTGGCCATTTCCACGGGGTTGGAACAATAGGGGCAGGAGAGCGGGCAACGATGTGTCAGCTCTGCCAGCATCGCGATGGGGGGGCGGATATCGGTCATTGGGTCACGTCCAGAAAGCGGCGATCCCGCAAGGCCCCGAGGAAACCGGCGCTGTCCTTGGCGATCTCCTCGGCTGGGGCGTTGTATTTTTCCGCAAGTGCGGAGGTGATTTCGCCAAAACTGCGCGTGCCATCAATCTCACTCAGGATGGCATGGCCGACAGTGTCCAGTGTCACGGCACGCTCAGGGGCCAAAAGCACCCATGTGTCACGCACCTTGTCATGATGGAGCCGGACACCACGCGGCAGCGCGGGAATATCCTGTGCCTGCATCACGAGGCCTTCTGCAGCAGCAGACCCTCGCCCGGCGCCCATGCGCCCGGTGGAATGCGGCCCGGCTCTACATAGGCGCCCCACAGCGCATCAAGCTGCGACCAGAGCACGTCTGTCTTGAACTTTAGCGCGTTGGCGGCAGCGTCCTGCTTTTCTGCGGTATCGGCATGATCGAGCACCCAGCCAAGGCCAAACGCCACATCCTTTGGGGCCTCTTTCAGACGGTTCTTGAAGTAGGACAGGGAACTGTCATCGGCGAAGTCGTAATTTTTCAGCAAACCCTGAATCCGGTTTGCATGGATCTTGGGCGCGAAAAGCTCTGTTAGCGAGGACGCAACCGCCTCTAGCAAGGTCTTTTCCCGGACGAAGCGCACATAAGCATCGCAGGCAAATTTCGTGGTCGGCAGCACGCCTTCGCGCGAGGCGACATAATCGGGGTCAAGCCCGACCGCCTCTGCCAGACGAAGCCAGCGGCGAATACCGCCCTCATTCTCTGGTGTGCCGTCGTGATCCTCAATCCGCGAGCGCCATTCGCGGCGCAAACGCGGTTCTTCCACCCGACTCATGAAGGCGGCGTCCTTCATCGGGATCGTGTGCTGATAGTAATAGCGGTTTATGACCCAAGCGCGCACCTGATCAGGGCTACAACCGCCCCCGTGCAGCAAATCATGGAACGGGTGCAGATCATGATACCGCTCTGCACCGATCTGGCGCAGCCGGGCTTCGAACTCTTCACGCGATTGGGTCATAGCGATATCTCCATTCCATCCTGTCCGATAATCCAACCAGCGGCTTCTGCCTCGGATTTTTCGGCCGACGCGGGGCGCAGGACAGGGTTCGTGTTGTTCATGTGGACATAGACTTTTTTGCCGATATCCAAGCCAGCAAACGCCGTGATGGAGCCGTCGTCCCCACTCATGGACATGTGGCCCATCCGCTTGCCGGTCTTTTTGCTGAGGCCCGCGCGCAACATTTCGTCATCCTGCCACAGCGTCCCGTCAAAAAACAGCATGTCGGCCCCTTGCAGGCGCTCGGCCAGCGTGTCGTTCAACAATGCGCAGCCGGGGATATAGTGGATTACCTTGTCGGCGGTCCGTAGTTCGACGCCGACGGTCTGATCACCGATGAGATCGGTCTGAACCTCGGCGCCCTCCATGTAGAGCGGGACCTTGCCAGGCACGGAATAAAGCGTCGCGGTCAGACCCGGTACAAGCTCGAACGGCGTATCAAGCGCGATGGCGCTGCGCGTTACGACAGACGCGTTGAGCGCGTCGAAAATGGGATTCTGACCAAGCACGTCGTGAATACCAGCCGTGGCATAAAGCGTGAAAGGCTGCATTTCGCGCAGGGTCAGCAGACCCGCCACGTGATCAATATCGCCGTTTGTCACAAGCACCGCATCAAGCGGCAGGGTGCGCAGATCTGTAGGGTGCAGCGGTTTGGCATCTGCAAGCTGCTGGCGGATATCCGGCGACGCGTTGAGTATCGCCCACGAATTTCCATCGGCAGTGACTGCAAGCGAAGACTGTGTCTGTGGGGGTATTTTACCGGAACGCGCCAGATTGCAATTTTCGCAACCGCAGTTCCATTGAGGGAGGCCACCACCAGCAGCAGCCCCTAAAATATGCGCGCGGAAAGTCATGATTATCCCGCGCGCAAATTATTAAAACAGTACGCCGTGATCGTCTTCCGACTCGGGGCCGTACATGTTGATTTCCATGCCGCACTCGATTTCGCGGATCTGGGGTTTATTCCATGCCATTTGGTCTCTCCTCCAATTTTAAGAGCATTTGCTCGTATGACTGGCATAGGATGGCAAAGACACTTCACGTATGCGACTCTTATTTTTTAAGGAGACCTGCGACTTTCGTCTGTATCAGGGCTCTTCCCGGCGCGGTGCCACGCCATCCAGACAAAAGCCCTTGTTGCGTATGGTCTTGATTTCAAATCCGAAATCAAACTCACTCAGCTTTTTTCGCAGGTATCCGATATAGACGTCGACAACGTTTTCGTTGCCCGATCCCTCTGCCGCCCAAAGCGTATCAAAGATGTAGCCGCGGGACAAAGGAGTGCCCGGATCGCGCAAAAGCAGGTCGAGCACCGAATATTCCCGCTCTGTCAGACTGACGTCTCCGGTATCGCATCGCAGGTTTCGCGAGCCGTTTTCAAGGACGGCGGGGGTTGGTCTTTGGTGACTGGCGCGCCTTTCCTGAACCCGAAGTCGCGCGACAAGCTCATCGAAAGAGAAGGGTTTGATGACGTAATCATCCGCCCCTGCCTCTAGCCCGGCGGCGCGGTGCTCTACGTCCGACAGCGCGGAAAGCATCAGAATCGGTAGGGTGATCCCCCGCGCCCTAGCTGTCCGTACAAGATCGAGCCCATTATCCGCCCCCAGCATCACATCAACCACGGCACCGGAAAAACTGTCAGTTTGCAATCTTTCCAACGCGCGGTCTGCCCGGTTTTCGGTTTGCGCGTCATAGCCGTGCAATGCCAGACCACGGGCGAGCGCCGAGGTGATTTCAGGATCGTCGTCAACAATCAAAAGGCGTGTCATCATACAGATCATCTAGCCTTAACAGCGCGGCATGCGAACCGAGATTTTTGTACCGGGTTGCAGGCCTAGCGCGGTGTCGGCGGGCAAAGGGCTTATGAGGGTGATTTCGCCATTCTGTGCTTCGGTCACCCATTTGGCCAGCGCAAGCCCGATGCCAAACCCCTGAGAATTCGGCTGGTTGCCTTGGTTGAACCGATCAAAGACCCGCGCCTGTGCATCCGGTGTGATTCCCGGCCCGTTATCCGTGACGGACAGACCGGCCAAGCTGGCATCGGCCTCAGGCGCAAGGCACAGCTGACCACCGCCGCGTGCATGTCGTATGGCGTTACGAATGAGCCCGACAAGCACCTGTCGCATCCAGTTAGCATCGCAGAGAATGTCAATTTTCGGCATCTCCACCACGCTGAGCTGCATGCCCGCGTTATCCAGTTCCGCCTGAATTTCCTCGACCACGTCGCGGGCGATATCCGGCAGGGACGCCGGCGCGGGATCAAGGCTGAGCTGTCCGCTATCTGACCGGGCGACCCGCAAAAGATCGTCGATCCGCCGATTAAGCCGACCCGCGCGCGCCGCGATTGTGGCAAAAGCGCCGTCAGCCCCGTCAGCGCCCTTTTGTCCAAGCTGTGCCTACATCAAGATAACGGTCAGAGGCGTGCGCAATTCGTGGCTGACATCCGCAAAGAAGCGGCGGCGATTCTCATCAATCTCTTCCAATGTGGCATTGGCGGCGCGCAATTCCTCCGTTCGCTGCGCTATCGTCTCATTGAGCCGGGACCATTCCGCCTGAATAGCGCGCTGTCGGTCGGACAGTGCCTCTGCCATGCGGTTGGTTTCCTGATAGATCTGACCGATCTCATCATTTCGCCCGGCAGGCAGTGCAACGGCAAAGTTCTCCTTGCCGATTTCGCGCGCAACCTCGCGGAGGCGATCCAGCCTAAGAAACTGCGGGCGGATCAGAACCATATAAAACAGCAACACCGTTAGGATGGTCAAACCCGCGATGACAATTGCGGTCACCGAAAGCGAGCGGCGAAGATCCTCAATCCCGTCAAGGATATTGTTGCGGAAGCGGATCTCTGCATTGACCGCTTCGTTGAGAAGCGGATCGACCGTGGTGACGTAGCTGTCGAGATAGGCGCGCAAACGGACCTGATCTGTCGTCACGGAGGACAGACCGCGCAACGTATTGTCCAGCATCGCCTCCATCCGCGCCAAGCCCAGCGATTGGGTTCCATGACGAGATTGCTCATCGATACCGATTTCGCGGGCCTGATTGACCGCTGCACGCAGATCTTCGTGCAAGAAGGTAAAGGTTTCTCTGATCTTGTTGGCGATAGGGGTGATCCGATCGATCCGTGTCTCAGGGGATTGCCCGGTCTGTATGTTCTCGGTGGCAATCACCAGAAAGGTCGAGGTCTGGGTCGACAAAACAGAGTACCGGGCCATGCGCTGTTCCGAGGCAAGCGCCGCGTCGAGCCGTTCAGCGACCTGCGTCATACCAAAATATAGAATACCAGCCGTCAGCGCCGCCCCGACACCCAACAGCGCCGCGCCAAGGCCCAGCTTGGCCTTGAGAGATTCACCGAGATATCTAGGCATCCAGCCCTCGGGCAGCCGTCGCATTTCCATGCATCTGCTGATGGAATGAATGATTTTTGGGCGAAAATCCGGCCCATCCCCTATCGTGACGGCACGGTAACTCAACGTGAAGGAACACAGGCTTCCTTGGAGTCTTACAAACTAAAGCATACTCGAAAGGATTGAACATGGTTGAACTTCTATTCATTGCTTGCCTTGCGGGATCGCCCGACGATTGCCGGGAACACAGCCTCGTCTTTACCGGGGTCACGCCAAATCAATGTCTCATGGGCGCCCAGCCCGAACTAGCCAAATGGGTCCAGACCCATGAACGTGCCCAGATCAAAAGCTGGCGCTGTCGACATGTGTCTTTTGCAGAACGTGACCTCTGACATCCTCATCCTCCCTTACGCTTCATCAGACCACGTGAGGGATCGTAGGCCCATATTGCCAGACCACCAAGGACCAGGGTGCACAGTGTCACCAGCCCAAGGGCGGTAAAGTTGAACTTGAGATAGAGCGAAAAGCGAATGAGTTCGACCGCATAGGTAAACGGGTTGAGCGCACAGATATCGCGAAGCAGATCCGAACTTTCGGCCATTTTCCACAAGGGGTAGAGGGCCGAGGACAAAAAGAACATCGGGAAGATGACGAAGTTCATCACGCCAGCGAAATTCTCCAGCTGTTTGATGAAGCTCGACAGCAAAAGCCCAAGCGCCCCAAGCATAAGCCCCGCCAGAAAGAGTGCGGGCAGCGCAGCCAC
Source organism: Roseovarius sp. (assembly GCA_965656855.1). Classification (GTDB taxonomy): domain Bacteria; phylum Pseudomonadota; class Alphaproteobacteria; order Rhodobacterales; family Rhodobacteraceae; genus Roseovarius. The sequence continues at coordinate 3,004 of CBFHML010000088.1, read as the reverse complement.
ATATCCAAGCGGCGGCATGGTGATGCCCACAAAGGCGGCGATAAGCAGGAAGGTATAGACCTGCACCACGGATATGGCGGTGGACCCCAGAAGCCGGCAAAACAAAAGCCAGCCACGCGGAAACGGGCTTGTCAGCAGCAACCGCATCGACCCCATTTCGCGGTCATAAACAAGGCTGAGCGAGCTTTGCATCCCATTGAAAAGCAGGACCATGCCGCACAGGCCCGGCACAATATAGGTCTGATAGGTGATATAGGTCTCGTAAGGTGCGATGATCGACAGACCGAGCGCCGCGCGAAAGCCTGCGGCGAAGATGATCAACCAGACCAGAGGCCGGACCAGTGCCGCGATAAATCTCTCACGCTGATGGACGAAACGCAGGAATTCACGGCCCATGATGGCCCAAAGCACCTGAAACCAACCGCTCATGTCTTTACCTCTGTATGGGATAGAAACCAGTCCGGCAGCGGCTGATTTCCCCGCACGTCACGCGTGGTGCCATCGGCAATGATTTCACCCTGATGCAGCACCAGCAGGTGATCGGTATCACGCACCTCGTCGGTCAGATGGGTCGTCCAGATCACGCACAGATCGCCCTCGGCCAGATCATGGACATGTTCCACGATCGAATGGCGCGCAGCAGCGTCCAGACCCACCGTCGGCTCATCCAACAAGAGCACTTTGGGTTCGTGCAAGAGCGCGCGGGCAAGTTCCATCCTGCGCCTGTGCCCGCCGTTGAGGGCGCGCACCTTTTCCTCAGAGCGTTCCAGCATATTGAGCCGGTCAAGCGCCGCGTCGATGCGGTCGCGCTGGCCCTTGCGGGGCATGCCGTGAAGGGCCGCGAAATAGGCCATGTTCTGCCGCACGCTCAGATCCAGATCGAGGGTAGGTTGCTGGAACACCACGCCCAGATCCGCCATCGCCTTGCGCGGGGCGCTGCGCAGATCATGTCCCGCGATCTCTATCTCGCCCTTTGGCGATACAAGCAGGCGGGTCAGCAACGACACCAGCGTTGATTTGCCCGCACCATTGGGGCCAAGCAGGGCACAGAACTGTCCACGTGGCAGGCTGAAGGACACGTCCTTCAGCGCCTGTTTGGGGCCGTAGTTAAAGCTTAGCTCGCGTACGGTCAGGCCGTCAGACATGGGGCTCGCTCTTTGTTGTCAATGTCGCTGGGGTACCTTGCAGGGTCAGCACCCGGTCGGCAAGGCGATTGGCCTCGGCTTCGGCATGGGTGACAAGAAGCGTGGCAGGCCGCGCCTCTGCAATCAGGTCTTCGGTCAGCGCCATCATGGTGTCGGCCATCTCCGGGTCCAGCGAAACAAACGGCTCATCAAGGATAAGCATGCCCGGCCGTCCGGCAAAGGCCCGTGCGAGTGACAGGCGACGTTGCTGGCCCAGGGACAACTGACCGGGAAAATCCTTTTCCTTGCCCGACAGGCCAACCCGGTCCAGCACGCGCAGGGCCACATCCTTGTCCAGCCCCGGACAGACCAAAAGCAGATTGTCCAGCGCCGAGCGCCAAGGCAAAAGCGTGGGTTCCTGAAACACGATGGAGATAGCCTCGGGTCGCTCCACCCGCCCCTCATAGGCGGTGTCTATGCCCGCAACGATCCGCAGGATGGTGGATTTGCCGATACCCGACGGACCCACCAGCGCCACGGTCTCACCGGGGTTGACCGTGAATTCCACACGGCCCAGCACACGGGTGTCACCATAACTTTTGGAGGTGATCGCAACCTTGATCATGCGGTGCGCCACCGTCTGACGCGCCGTTCCCATGGCTGCAACAGCGCCCACTCCACCGCCAGCATCACAAAGATGAAGGATAGCGCATAAACTAGCACCATCGCCACGTCGAACAGCTGGAAATAGAGGTGGATCTGAAACCCGATGCCCGAAGAGCGGCCAAGAAATTCGACCACAAGCACGATTTTCCAGATCACAGCGACACCACCGCGTGCGGCCGCTGTGATGAAGGGCGCCATCTGGGGCATCACAACGTGCCGCATCCGCGATAGCCATGACATGCGATACACCTTGGCCATCGAATCCAGATCAGGGCTCAGCGCGCGAGCGCCTTCGCGGACGACGATGGCGACATTGGGGATCTTGTTGAACGTCACGGCAAGGATCGCCGCAAGCTCGGTCAGACCGATCCAGAGATAGCACAGCACGATCAGCACCAGCGCAGGCAGGTTCAAAAAAACCACCAGCCAAGGATCGAGCCAGCGATTGACCCGTTCAGAGCGCCCCATCACAAGACCGAGCGCCACACCAAGACCCATCGCAAGCCCAAAGGCCCATATCACGCGGATCAATGTTGACCCTAAGTGATACAGCAGATCGCCAGAGGCCAGTTCCCGGTGGAAAAGCGGGATCAGTTGCCAAGGGCTTGGCAGCGTTTGGGGGTCATCCGTCAGAATGGCTGCAACAACCCACAAGGTCAGCAGCCCCAAAATAGACAGGAATGGCGTAGCGCGGTTATCTGGCATCTAGGGACACAAGTTTCATTCCACTTGCGCGAAAAGGCCGGCGGGCAGCTCTGTCGCCTTGCCCACAAGATCGGCCCCACCAAGCTCTGCCAGAAGAGAGAGCATCGCGGCAGCGGCCTCTGACTTGACCGGGCCGCGTACCGGCACACCGGCGCGCCAGTCATCGCGTAAGGTCTCGAACTCTGCATCAGATCCCGCGCGCATGGCGGGGCGCAACTCTTGCCATGCCTCATCCGAGGTCAGCAAAATGTCTTTTGCATCACGGGTCGCGGCATAAAAGGCCTGCTCCAGCCCCGGATTTTCCGCAAAGAAAGCATCCTTGCCGAAATACCCCAACAGCGGTGTTTCAGGATCCAGCCCAAGCGCCGTGGTGGCCTGTGCGACATTGACCAGTTCCTTCATGCCCGCGGCCTTCATCTTGGCGAGGAAATGCCAGTAGTTGACGGCCCCGGCATAGCTGTCACCAAGCGCGGATTTAAAAATAAGCGGCGGTGCGCCGTAGACCTGCT
>CBFHML010000087.1:0-2360 GCA_965656855.1 Roseovarius sp. | reverse complement strand
CAGAAGCCTGCGACGCCCTATCTGTTTACGAACACCGCGCAGAAACCTTGCAGGCGCTGGCGCGCTTCGTTATCTCGCGTCAAACCTGAGCCATTGATCGCCAAGGAGGGCCTCATGACCCGGCCCCAGACCCCACTTCTCGACACCGTGACGACGCCTGCGGATCTCAAGCCGCTGTCGGATGAGCAGCTTGTACAAGTTGCCCATGAATTGCGGTCCGAAACCATTGCCGCGGTCTCTGAGACCGGTGGCCATCTTGGCGCGGGGCTTGGCGTGGTGGAACTGACCGTGGCGCTGCATCACGTTTTCGACGCCCCCCGCGACAAGATCATCTGGGACGTCAGCCATCAATGCTATCCCCACAAGATCATCACAGGACGGCGTGACCGCATCCGCACCATCCGGCAAAAGGACGGGTTGTCGGGTTTCACCAAACGCACGGAATCGCCCTATGATCCGTTCGGGGCCGCGCATAGCTCTACCTCGATTTCCGCCGCCTTGGGCTTTGCCGTGGCGCGCGATCTGGGCGGGGCCAGCGACACCGGGCATGGCGATGCCATCGCCATTATCGGGGACGGGTCCATGTCGGCGGGCATGGCCTTTGAGGCGATGAATCACGCGGGCCATCTGGGCAAGCGGCTGATCGTCATTCTCAACGATAACGAGATGTCGATCGCGCCCCCCGTTGGTGCGCTGTCATCTTATCTCTCGCGGCTCTATGCCGGTGAGCCGTTTCAGGAATTCAAGGCCGCAGCCAAGGGCGCCGTCTCGCTGCTGCCCGGCCCTTTTCAAGAGGGCGCGCGCCGGGCCAAGGAAATGCTCAAAGGCATGGCCGTGGGGGGGACGCTGTTCGAGGAACTGGGCTTTTCCTATGTCGGGCCCATCGACGGGCATGACATGGATCAGCTTTTGCCGGTCCTGCGCACGATCAAGTCGCGCGCGACGGGCCCGATGCTTATTCATGTGCTGACCAAAAAGGGCAAGGGATACGCCCCCGCCGAAAGGGCCAGCGATGGCGGTCACGCGACCGCGAAATTCGACATGGTCACCGGCGAGCAAAAGAAATCGCCCTCCAACGCGCCCGCCTATACCAAGGTGTTCGGTCAGGCGCTCACGGATCACGCCGCCATAGATGACAAGATCTGCGCCATCACCGCCGCGATGCCGGGCGGCACGGGTCTTGATATTTTCGACAAACGCTACCCGTCGCGCTGTTTCGATGTGGGCATTGCCGAACAACACGCCGTGACCTTTGCCGCGGCCCTTGCGGCGGGCGGGATGAAACCCTTTTGCGCGCTCTATTCCACGTTTTTGCAACGCGGCTACGATCAGGTTGTGCATGACGTGGCGATCCAAAACCTGCCTGTCCGCTTTGCCGTGGACCGTGCCGGGCTGGTCGGGGCCGACGGCGCCACCCATGCGGGCAGTTTTGATGTGACCTATCTGGCCTGCCTGCCCAACATGACCGTCATGGCCGCCGCCGATGAGGCAGAGCTGGTGCATATGGTCGCCACCGCCGTGGCCCATGACAGCGGGCCGATTGCCTTTCGCTATCCGCGCGGCGAGGGTGAGGGCGTGACCATGCCCGAACGCGGCGAGCCGTTGGAAATCGGCAAGGGCCGCATCGTGCAGACGGGCGGGCGCGTGGCGATCCTGTCTTTCGGGACACGGCTGGGTGAGGTGCTCAAGGCGTCAGAGGCGCTGAGGGCCAAGGGCATCACGCCCACCATCGCCGATGCCCGCTTTGCCAAGCCGCTGGATACCGAACTGGTGCTGGATCTCGCGCGCGAGCATGAGGCGCTGATCACCATCGAAGAAGGCTCTATCGGTGGATTTGGCAGCCATGTCGCGCAGTGTCTGGCAGAGGCGGGTGCCTTTGACGAGGGGCTGAAATTCCGCTCGATGATCCTGCCCGACAGTTTCCTGGACCAATCCAGCCCCGCGGACATGTACGCCACCGCTGGTCTACAGGCCGATGATATCGAGGCCAAGGTGCTGGACGTGCTGGGCGTCTCTCAAATCGACAGCAAACGCGCCTGAACCTGTCTCAGTTCCCGTCAGCGGAGACTGTTTGACTGGCAATGTCGGAGGAGACGAACTCGGACATGGTGTCGAGGCTTGATTGCGCCATGCTGATCCCTGAGACGGTCAGCAAGAGGCCCGCTGCGCCGATCACGATCCAGTCGACGGTCACGACCCCGTCTTCTTGTGCATAAAACGTTTTTAACAGCGTCATCATAACAAAACTCACCAAGGTCACAGCGTTTAACAGGCGCTGGCAGATCCCGAAGAACGATCCTTATGTCCGCCCAGACACTCGAAAGCTGCCAGCGTCGACGTTTAAACTTGTCTCGAAATCC
>CBFHML010000086.1:0-5781 GCA_965656855.1 Roseovarius sp. | reverse complement strand
ACAGAGGTCGCCATTGCAGGTTGGGCGATGCTTGTCGCGGCAACGCTGGCCATGGTGTTCTTGCACCGCAACCGCCTGCTGGCGCTGATCCTGATCGGGATCGTCGGGCTGATGGTATCTATCGGCTTTATCTTCTTCAGCGCGCCGGATCTGGCGATGACGCAGTTCACCGTCGAGGTGGTCACGATCATCCTGTTGCTGCTGGCGCTCAATTTCCTGCCCAACCGCACCCCGCGCGAAAGCACGGTTCTGCGCCGCACCCGCGATGGCGCCATCGCGATCGCAGGTGGTTTGGCGGCAACGGTGCTGTCGCTGCATTACCTCATGCGCGAAAGCGTGGTCGACCCGATCTCGGGCTTTCATCTCGCCAATTCCTACAAGGGTGGCGGCGGCACGAACGTGGTCAACGTGATCCTTGTCGATTTCCGTGGTTTCGACACGTTTGGCGAGATCATCGTGCTGGGGATCGCGGCGCTGCTGATCTACGCGCTGACCGAAACGCTGCTGTCCGGCCCGACACGCGCGCGCCTGCTCAATCGCAAGCCGGATCAGCCCCGCGCGGGCGACATGCATCCGACCATGATGGTGGTGCTGACCCGCGTGTTGATGCCTGTGGTGATGTTGGTGGGCTTTTACATCTTCCTGCGCGGCCATAACGAGCCGGGTGGCGGCTTTATCGCCGGTCTGGTCGTCAGCATCGGCGTGGTGATGCAATATATGGCAAGCGGGTTTGGCTGGGCCTCGTCGCGGCTGCGCTATCCCTATCACGGGGTTATCGGTGCGGGCGTGCTGATCGCGGGGCTGACCGGCATCGGATCGTGGTTCGTGGGCAAGCCGTTTCTCACGTCGGATTTCACCTATGTGCGTATCCCGCCCTTCAATGAGTTTGAGCTGGCGACTGCCGCGCTCTTTGATCTGGGCGTGTTCCTGGCCGTGGTCGGCGCGGTGATGCTGTCCCTCGAAAGCTTTTCAAGGCTGGCGCGCCGTGCCCATGTGGTCGAGAGTAAGCATGCCATGGATATAGACCCGTCACGCGACGACCCGGCAGATCCGGCATCCCCCAAATCCGAAGGAGGGCAGTGATATGGAATTCCTCGTGGCCTCCGCCATCGGCGTCATGACAGCCGCCGGACTGTATCTGATGATGCGTCTGCGCACCTTCCCGGTGATCCTTGGCATTTCGCTGCTGACCTATGCGGTGAACGTGTTTCTCTTTGCCTCTGGTCGGTTGACCATCGGCGCCGCGCCGATCCTGACCAAAGGGGTCGAAACCTATGCAGACCCGCTGCCACAGGCGCTGGTGCTGACGGCGATCGTGATTTCCTTTGGCATGACGGCGGTCGTGGTGATGATCGGGCTTGGCGCCTATCTGGGCTCGGATGACGATCACGTGGACGATCCCAAAGACGACGCGCAAACCGGCAAGGGAGACGCGGCATGACACATTGGATTATCGCACCGGTCATGCTGCCAGCCATGCTCGCGCCGTTCATCGTGCTGGGCGCGCGCTATCACATTTCCATCCAGCGCACGGTGTCCATCGCGGGCATCCTCGCACAGATCGCCATCGCCCTTGGTCTGTTCATGCAAACCGCCGATGGCAGCGTGATCCTGTATCAGCTGGGCGACTGGGCTGCGCCCTTTGGCATTGTGCTGGTGGGGGATCGTCTGTCGGCGATGATGGTGCTGCTGACCGCGGTGCTGGCGCTGTTCGTGATGCTCTATGCCATCGGCTCCGGATGGGATGAGCGTGGGCGACATTTCCACGCCCTCTTTCAGTTTCAGCTCATGGGGATCATGGGCGCGTTCCTGACGGGCGACCTCTTTAATCTCTTCGTCTTTTTCGAGGTGCTGCTGATCGCCTCTTACGGGCTGATGATCCATTCGGGCGGCACGGTGCGACTGCGTGCGGGCGTGCAATACGTTCTCTTTAACCTGCTTGGGTCAACGCTGTTTTTGTTCGCGCTCGGGTCCATCTACGCGGAAACCGGCACGCTCAACATGGCGGATCTGGCCCAGCGGGTGACGCTGATCGACCCTGAAAACAGCGTCGGCATTCGCGTCGCCTCGGTCCTTTTGCTGCTGGTCTTTGCGATCAAGGCCGCTGTCGTGCCGCTGCATTTCTGGCTGCCGTCCAGCTATGCCGAGGCACCTGCCCCGGTTGCGGCGCTATTCGCGATCATGACCAAGGTGGGCGCCTATGCGATCATCCGCGTCTACACGATGGTTTTTCACCCCGACCTAGAGGTGACAGCCGGTCTGCATGGGCTATGGCTCTTGCCGGCGGCGCTTTTGTCACTGGCGCTTGGCATGGTGGGGGTTCTGGCCGCGCGCACACTGGACCGACTGGTGGCCTTTGCCGTGATCGGGTCGATGGGCATGGTGATGGTATCCATTTCGATGTTCACGCAGGCCAGCATCGCGGCGGCGCTCTACTATATCCTGCATTCCACGCTGGCCGCAGCCACGCTGTTCCTGATCGTCGATCTGGTCGGCGCGGGCCGCAAGGACCTGAGCCTGTCGGCACAGCCGATGATCCCCGGTGCGGCACTGGTGTCGGGCATGTTCTTTATGGGCGCGATTGCAATGGCGGGCCTGCCGCCGCTGTCGGGCTTTGTGGGCAAGCTGCTGATCCTCGACGCGGCCTTTACCACGCCCCTGATGGTGTGGACATGGGCCATCATCCTGTCGGCCAGCCTGATCAGCGTTCTGGGCTTTGCCCGCGCGGGCAGCACCGTGTTCTGGAAGGCCAAGAGCATCGCGCCAGCCGAGACCGACGACACCACAGACGACCCAATCGCGACCCCCTCGCCGTTGTCGTTCGTGGCGGTTGGCGGTCTTTTGTCGCTGATCGTTCTTCTGACGATCTTTGCCGGGCATGTGCATGGCTTTATGGATGATCTGTCAGCCCAGCTGTTCGCGCCAGAGCCCTACATCTCGACCGTGGTGGACACGCCCGGCAAGCTGAGCAAGCCTGAGGAGGGATACTGACATGACCGGCTTTTTCAACCGGCTGCTGCCGCATCCCTTTCTGACCGTTTTGTTGGCGGTGGTGTGGGTGATCCTGCAAAACTCGGTCACGGCCGGCATGGCGGTGTTCGGGCTTATCCTTGGCATTATCATCCCGCTTATCACCGCGGTCTGGTGGCCCGACCGACCCCGCGGTCTGCGCCTTGGCAAGTTCGTGATCTATCTGCTGATCGTGCTGTGGGACATTGTCGTGGCCAATATAGAGGTCGCGTGGATCGTGCTGACACGGCCCAATGCAAAGCTGCGCAGCAAATGGGTCGTCATCCCGCTGGATTTGCGCCGCCCCGAGGCGATCACCATTCTGGCGGGCACCATCACGCTGACGCCCGGCACCGTGTCGGCGGATCTGTCGAATGAGGGGCACAGCCTGCTGGTTCATGCGCTGGATACGGACAATCCCGACGAGGTGCGCGACCAGATCAAATCCCGCTACGAGGCCCGATTGAAGGAGATCTTTTCATGAGCGCTGAACTCGACATCGTGCAACTCTCGGTGATCATCGCCTTTGCGGCGCTGTCCGTGTCGCAGGTGATGGCCATGATCCGTCTGATTGTCGGCCCCACTACCGGCGACCGGATCCTGTCTCTGGACACGATGGTGGTAAACGCCATCGGCCTGATCGTGCTGCTGGGGATCTCTCAGGGGTCACAGATATATTTTGAAGCGGCGATGATCATCGCCATGCTCGGGTTTGTGTCGACCGTGGCGCTGGCGCGCTTTGTGCTGCGGGGGGACATCATCGAATGAGCACCGATATGATCGCCTCTTATGCTACGGCTGCGTTTTTGCTGATCGGCGCGGGCTTTGCGCTTGTCGCCGCGATTGGTCTTTTGCGGTTCAACGATGCCATGACGCGGATGCACGCCCCCACCAAGATCGGCACGATCGGGGTCGGCGCGCTTTTGGCCGCGTCGATGACCCACGCCTATGCAACGGGCGACGGATCCTTTCACGAATTGCTCATCATGGCATTTTTGTTCGTGACAGCGCCGATCTCTGCGAACTTTATCGCCAAGGTTCACATCCATCGCCGCACCTGTGTCACACCGCCCGTCCCGAATGAGGACGACATGTGGTCGACGCTAGACGCACCGCCTGATGAACGTGTCGAAGAGGCCGGACACAAGCCTTGAAATCAAGCGCTTGGCCGGGTGACGCCAAGACAACCGACCGTGACGGGCCGCTAAGCTTGACCAAAACGTGTCGTCATTTACGATATTTTGTCAACCGGCTCCTATCGGCCGGACAACCTGGGGAGATATCTCATGACACGCAAACTAGTTCTAGCTGCAGCATTGCTTGCAACTACAGCGGCGGGCGCATCAGCCGAAACGCTGCGTTGGGCGCGCGCTGGTGATTCGCTCACGCTCGACCCTCATGCACAGAACGAGGGACCGACGCATACGCTGGCGCACCAGATCTATGAGCCGCTGATCATCCGTGACATGACCGGTGCGTTTCAGGCCGCCTTGGCCACAGACTGGGCACCAAAGGCGGACGATCCGAATGTCTGGGTCTTTAACCTGCGCCAAGGGGTGACGTACCATGACGGTGCTGATTTCACCGCCGAGGACGTGGTGTTCTCGATCACCCGCGCGCAATCCGAGAATTCCAACATGAAGGAATTGCTGAATTCCATCATCGAGGTCCGTGCGGTCGATGATCATACCGTTGAATTCGTCACCGACGGGCCCAACCCGATCCTGCCCTCGAACCTCACCAACCTGTTCATGATGGACAAGGGCTGGACCGAGGCCAACAACTCCGTTGATGTGCAGGACATCGAGGGCGGCGAGTCCACATTCGCCTCGACCAACGCCAACGGCACCGGCGCCTTTACCCTTGTCAGCCGCGAGCCGGATGTAAAAACCGTGCTAAGCCAGAACCCGGATTACTGGGGCATGGACGCATTTCCGATGGATGTGACAGAGATCGTCTACACCCCCATTCAGAACGCCGCGACCCGCGTGGCGGCCCTGCTGTCGGGCGAGGTGGATTTCATTCAGGACGTGCCGGTACAGGATCTGGGTCGCGTGGGCGAGACCGAGAACCTGCTGGTTAAAACAGCCCCCCAGAACCGGGTCATCTTTTTCGGGATGAATCAGGGCGCTGAGGATCTCGCGAATGACGATGTCGAGGGCGCCAACCCGCTGGCGGATGTGCGCGTGCGCAAGGCGATGTCGATGGCCATCAACCGCGACGCCATCAAGCAGGTGGTGATGCGCGGACAAAGCCAGCCAGCCGGCATGATCGCGCCGCCCTTCGTCAATGGCTGGTCCGAAGAAATGGATCAGGCCACAACCGATATCGACGCCGCCAAGGCGCTGATGGAAGAGGCCGGATATGGCGACGGGTTCAGCATTCAGCTGGATTGCCCGAATGACCGCTACGTCAATGACGAGGGCATCTGTCAGGCCACCGTCGGCATGCTGGCGCAAATCGGCGTTACGGTGAATCTGGATGCGAAACCCAAGGCACAGCATTTCCCGCTCATCACCAATGGCGATACGGATTTCTACATGCTGGGCTGGGGCGTGCCGACCTACGATTCCGAATATATCTTCAACTTTCTCGTCCACACGCGCGGCGATGAACGCGGAAGCTGGAACGGCACGGGGTTTTCTGATCCGGGCTTGGACGAGAAAATCGTGAGCCTTGCGTCAGAGACCGATCTGGCCGCGCGCAATGCCACCATCGCCGAGATCTGGCAGGTGGTGCAGGACGAACAGCTTTATCTGCCCGTCCACCATC
>CBFHML010000085.1:0-15802 GCA_965656855.1 Roseovarius sp. | reverse complement strand
GACAACTCAAGATCAACTGGCTCGCTCGCACCCGCAGGCGTGTAGCTGACCGTCGCCGTCGCCGCATCCGTCGGCAGACCAACAACAACATCGCCGTCCTCTTGCGCAACCGTCGGAATACCCTGAATATCGGAAACAACGTCACCCAAGAGCGCCTGAAGCTTAGCGACCGTATCGGCGGTATCAGGAGCCGAATCGCGCAGACGTTCGATGAACGTCTCGAGGTAAGGCGAAGGTTCGGCCAAGCCAATGAGGCCCAAGGCGGTAAGGTTTCCCTCAGTCAATTCGTCGATGATGGTCTGGGGAATTTCGTCCCCTTCCTCGAGAAGCGCCAGTGATTGCGCCGCGCGCGACGTATTCACAAGGCCTTGGAAACCTCCGATGGTTTCAGCAGCGGGATTGGCACCAGACTCGGTTGAGGTGCCTTTAAGGGAATCCTCCAGCAGGCTTGATAGCTCCTGCTCAGCAGACCCACCCTCCTCGTTCACCTCAGGTGTATTCTCGACGCCCAAAGACGGCGACCGCAACAGATCTGCCTCATTTTCGGTGTCGCCATCATTGTTGAATTCGAACTCTCGGGCACCTTCCAACAACTCTTCGCGCACTGCTGTGTTCGCAGCGTCGGAATCCTCCCCGGCGCCATTGATCGCCTCAACGAATTGGTCGATCGTTGCGCCCTGATTGCTTTCGTTCACCTTGTCCTTGCCCGACATCATGGCCAGCACTTGACCGTACTGTTCGCCCTCATCCACATTGCCATCAGTGTCGTCGAAGGTTTCGTCAAAAATATCCTTGGGAACGACACCATTGATGTCGGGGAGGCCAAAGCTGTCCTGTACCTTCTGGATACTTTCCGCGACCTTTTCGGGCGTTATACCGCCCTCGGGGATGGTGCCTTCTGCGCTGACACCGGCAAGTCGTGCGGCGACCGTGGTTACTGGGTTGATATTGAGCGACACGTTGGTGGTGCCTCCGGGCTGCGGATCGCCCGCACCGATCCCGGCAAGACTCGCAGTCAGGTCAACATCGCCGCCTGTCGCCTCATCACGATAATCGTTGGCGTCATTCGTGTCGCGCAGAATTGCAATAACATTGGGGAACGTGCCCTGCAGCGTGATGGAGAAGGAGCCGTCAGCATCCAGCGGAACATCCGCACGCAACAAGTTTCCCTGGCCGTCATAGACATCCACGACCAAGCCGTTACCCTCAACCACAGGGCCAGCGACAAACTTGCCTGCGATGACAGTGATCGGGTTGATCGCCGAAAGGCCGCCGCCGCCGCCCCCGGCCAGCGCACCAGCGCCAGCCGCACCCAATCCACCAAGAGCCGCTTCGGCAAGAAAACCACCGTTATCGCCAACGATGTAGGCGGCGCCATCATCATCAAGGAATGGCTCAAGCTTGGTGAAGCGCTGATTTTCATTGAGGATCTCGCGGGCGCTTTCCTTGGTGCCCGAATAACCATAAAGCTCCACGTCATCGATTGCGCCGATTGCGTCGGCGCCGGGGTCGATCTCGACCATGCCACTGTCAGTTTGAACGAACGCAGTCGACGTGTTCACAAAATAGTCTTCGACTGTGACCTGCGTTCCATCCGCGTAGATCAGGACAAGATCATCGCCATCCCGGACCGCGACAAACGCCTGCTCCGCCAGACTCCCGTTCTCGCCTGTGATGACGAACCCATCCGCGCCGACATATGTATCAAGATCCAGCCTCGTGGCCATACCGGAGCGTACAATGAGTGTCAGATTTGTGGAGTTTTGATCGCGCATGTTTGTTCTTCCTACACTCGTTACACGCCATGACCCTCGATGGTCCGGCTTAAATTTTAAAGGTTCTCTTCGGGACCCGCGTGCCGGTCAAAGACACAACCCGTTAGCCACTTAACATCAGCACAGCTCAGATTTGAAGCAAAATTATATCAAAATTGCGGCGCAAACACATATTTCTTAACAAACTGTATCCAATGCGGCACAACCTATACGAATGAATTAGAGCAGTCCCCGTCTGGAACTTCGGGAGTCATCGGTCAACGCTGGAAAAATGCGTCAACCCCTGGCTTTCGAGTTGGACCGCGGACATTTCTGTAGCGATTATGATCGACACCATCTGTCCCTGGTCAGTGACTTGTAATTGTTGTCACCAAGGCTTTGTCAGGTTGTCGGCCATGGGCTGTGATAATGCGCGGCAATGGACTTCAGGCCCGCTAAGCCACACGGAAAGAGCTTTGAAACATCGCTTTTAGTTCACTTTTGCCTGGGATGTTTTGCGCCCCTAGGTCGTTGTTTTTCTGCATCCGGCCCTTCCGGATTGCAAATCAATGCACACCGGTTCGATTCCGGTACTCACCTCCACCTCTGTCCCGAGAATTTGACCTTAGTACAGCCAAGTATCGACTGTTTCGCCTGCAGCGAACAGGGACGTGGTTTGTGCGGGGGTACACATCCACTTTGCTTTCCTTGAACAGGCATTTTTGACCCCGCCAGCCTGTTTTGGCCGCCAGAGCGGCGGAACAAGAGAAACGGCTTGCCACACTCATATACTTCACATATTCTCGAAATATGGAAAAAGAGATTCCCTCCCGCCTTGCGACCCTCGGCCATCCACAGCGTCTGGCGATCTTTCGGCTGCTGATGCGCCGTTATCCCGACCGCGTGCCGGCTGGGGAACTGGCCGATGCGCTGGATCTCAAGGCATCCACGCTGTCGGCCTATCTCTCTGCTCTGATGCAAGCGCGGCTTGTCACGCAGGAACGGGCAGGCACATCCCTGCGCTACGCCATCGCCATGACAGAGGTACGACACACCTTCGATTATCTGCTCAACGACTGCTGTCGCGGTCGTCCTGAATTCTGCTCCCCCGATTCTCTTTCTCAGATCACAGGAACACCGGCCATGTCCGACCCCAAATACAAGGTGCTGTTCATCTGCACCGGCAATTCCGCCCGCTCGATCTTTGCCGAATCCATCTTGCGCAAAGAGGCCAGCGACCGCTTCGATGTCTACTCCGCAGGCACAAAGCCCTATTCCGAGCTCAATCCGTTCGCGCTGGAGGTGCTCGAACAGAAAGGCCACGACATTTCCGTGCTGCGCGCCAAGAACGTGTCCGAATTCACAGGCGAGGATGCGCCCAAGTTCGATTTCGTCTTTACCGTCTGCAATCAGGCCGCGAATGAGGAATGCCCTGCTTGGGAAGGGCAGCCGATCAGCGCCCATTGGGGCATGCCCGATCCGGTTGCTGCCCAAGGCACGGACGCGCAGAAAAGCCTTGCCTTTCAGCAGGCCTATGGCGCGCTGAACAATCGGATAAAGGCCTTTACCGCGCTGCCGCTCACCTCTCTCGATCGTATTTCTTTGCAACGCGCCGTGGATGATATCGGCGCCACCCAGACAGGAGAATCGGCATGACTGTTTATGCCATCAATGGCCTTGGCCGCGTGGGCAAGCTGGCCCTGCGCCCCCTGCTGGAGCGCGGTGCCAAGATCGCGTGGATCAACGACGCGGTGGGCGATGCGGCGATGCATGCACATCTGCTGGAATTCGACACGGTGCATGGCCGCTGGGATGCGCAATTTTCCTCGGATGCGGACAGCGTCACGATAGATGGCACGCGCATGCCCTTTATCGGCACCAAGGATCTGTCGGACCTGCCGCTTGATGGTGTTGACGTGGTGATCGACTGTACTGGCGTATTCAAGACCGAGGCCAAGCTTGCCCCCTATTTCGACGCGGGCGTGAAAAAGGTCGTCTTCTCGGCCCCGGTCAAGGACGGGCCGACAGCCAATATCGTCTATGGCGTCAACCACGACACTTATGAGCCGGAGGCGCACAGCATCGTCACGGCGGCGTCCTGCACCACCAATTGCCTTGCCCCGGTGGTCAAGGTGATCCACGAGAATCTTGGCATCCGGCACGGCTCTATCACCACGATCCACGACGTCACCAATACGCAGACCATCGTGGACCGCCCTGCCAAGGACCTGCGCCGCGCGCGTTCGGCCCTCAACTCGCTGATCCCGACCACGACGGGCAGCGCCACGGCGATCACGCTGATCTACCCGGAGCTGACGGGCCGCCTGAATGGCCATGCCGTGCGGGTTCCGCTGCTCAATGCCTCGATCACCGATTGTGTATTCGAGCTGGAAAAGCCGACAACCGAAGAAGAGGTAAACGCGCTTTTCCGCGCCGCTGCCGAGGGTCCGCTCAAGGGCATTCTGGGCTATGAGGACCGTCCGCTGGTGTCTGCCGATTACGTCAACGACACCCGCTCAGGCATTGTCGATGCGCCTTCCACGATGGTGATCAACGACACGCAGCTCAAGCTTTATGTCTGGTACGATAACGAGATGGGCTATGCCCACCGCCTTGTTGATGTCGCGCTGATGGTCGGGGACACGCTGTGAGCCAACGTCCCGAGGGCCTGTCAGCCTATATCGCCGTAACCGCCTCTTACTGGGCATTCATGCTCACGGATGGCGCGCTGCGGATGCTGGTGCTGCTGCATTTCCATACGCTCGGCTTTACCCCGGTGCAGCTTGCCTATCTTTTTGTGCTTTATGAGATCGCAGGCATGGTCACCAACCTTTCGGCGGGCTGGATCGCGGCGCGCTTCGGGCTGACCTCGACGCTTTATGCGGGGCTTGGCCTTCAGGTGGTGGCGCTCATTGCGCTGGCGCAACTGGATCCGGGCTGGGCCATCGGGCTATCGGTGGCCTTTGTCATGGTCGTGCAGGGCGCATCGGGCGTGGCCAAGGATCTGGCCAAAATGTCCTCCAAATCGGCGGTCAAGATCCTTGCCCCGACCGAGGCTGGCGGGCTGTTTCGCTGGGTCGCGGTGCTGACGGGGTCGAAAAACGCGGTGAAGGGGCTTGGCTTTCTGCTGGGGGCCGCGCTGCTGGCCACGGTCGGCTTTACCTTTGCGGTGCTGGCGATGGCGGCTGTGCTGGCGATGATCCTTGTGGCGGTCCTGATCGCCATGCCCCCCGGGCTGCCAAAAGGGCGCAAGGGGGCCAAGTTTTCCGAGGTGTTCTCGAAATCCGCCAATGTGAACTGGCTCTCGGCCGCGCGTGTGTTCCTTTTTGGCGCACGCGACGTGTGGTTCGTCGTCGGCATTCCGATCTATTTCTATGCGGTCCTGTCTGACGGCACGGAGGACGGCAATCGGGCTGCCTTCTTCATGATCGGCACCTTCATGGCGCTATGGATCATCCTGTATGGCCTTGTTCAGGCGACCGCCCCAAAGCTATTGCGCGCCGCCACCCGCCCAGAGGCGGAGCTTGTGACCACCGCGCGTGGCTGGGCATGGGCGCTTGCGGCGATCCCGGCTGTGCTGACGGGGGCGGCCCTTGTCTCGGCAGAGCCTCAGCCGTGGCTGACAGCCACGCTGGTGGCGGGGCTGCTGGTCTTTGGCGCGGTCTTTGCCGTGAACTCCGCACTGCACTCTTACCTGATCCTTGCCTTTACCAAGGCGGAGCGGGTGACGATGGATGTGGGGTTCTACTACATGGCCAATGCGGGCGGGCGGCTTTTGGGGACCGTGCTTTCTGGCTTCACCTATCAGGTGGGCGGTCTGGACCTTATGTTGGGCACGGCGGCGGTGATGGTCGCACTTGCCGCGCTGGCATCGGGCCAGCTTACCCCTGAACACACACAGAAAGCACCGGCATGAACATCTTTGAACGCTACCTGTCGGTCTGGGTCGCGCTGGCGATGCTGGCCGGTATCGTGCTCGGCGTCGTGGCCCCTGCCCTCATCAACACCATCGCCGCCGCAGAGGTCGCGAGCGTCAATCTGGTGGTCGCCGTCCTGATCTGGGCGATGGTCTATCCGATGATGGTCGGCGTCGATCCCAGCAGCCTGCGCGACGTGGTCAAACAACCCAAGGGGCTGGCGATCACATTGGCCGTCAATTGGCTGATCAAGCCCTTTAGCATGGCAGCGCTTGGCGTGCTTTTCTTTGAGGTGGTGTTCGCCGATCTCATATCCCCGCAGGACGCGCAGCAATATATCGCCGGGCTGATCCTGTTGGGCGCGGCACCGTGCACGGCGATGGTGTTTGTCTGGTCCCAGCTCACGCGCGGCGACGAAAGCTATACGTTGTTGCAAGTGTCGGTGAACGACGTGGTGATGGTCTTTGCCTTTGCGCCCATCGTGGCGTTTCTGCTGGGCGTGACGGATATCGTGGTGCCATGGGAAACGCTGGTGCTCTCGGTCATTCTATTCGTCGCGCTGCCCCTCGCGGCGGGGCTTTTGACGCGGGTCTTGCTGGGCAGCCCCGCACGGATCGAGGCCTTTCGTGACCGGATCAAACCGTGGGGCGTCATCGGCCTGATCGCCACGGTGGTGATCCTCTTTGGTCTGCAGGGGCAAGTGATCCTTGATCGGCCACAGGTCATCGCGCTGATCGCGGTGCCGATCCTGATACAGTCCTACGGCATTTTCGCGCTGGCCTATGCCGCCGCATGGGCGCTGCGGGTGCCACACCGGATCGCGGCACCCTGCGCACTCATCGGAACATCGAATTTCTTCGAGCTTGCCGTGGCCGTCGCCATCAGTCTTTTCGGCCTCAATTCCGGCGCGGCCCTTGCCACTGTGGTGGGCGTTCTGGTCGAGGTGCCAGTGATGCTGTCGCTGGTGGCCTTTGCCAATCGGACGCGCACAAAATTCGCATGATCAAGGTGGACACGGCGCCCCGTAGCCATGTCCACCTGCCAAAACCTCTACAAAACGCCTGATCAGGTGTTCTCGCCCCGGATCGCCTCACAGACTGCGTCCGTGACCTGCTGTGTCGTGGCGGTGCCCCCCACATCAGGCGTCAGGATGCCATCGGCGCAGACTTTCTCGACCGCGCGCATCAACCGGGCCGCGGCGTCCTCCTCTCCCAGATGGCTGAGCATCTGGTTGGCGGTCCAGAAGGTCGCGACCGGATTCGCGATGCCCTTGCCGGTGATATCGAAGGCAGAGCCGTGGATCGGCTCGAACATCGACGGATAGCGGCGCTCGGGGTCGATATTGCCCGTCGGCGCCACACCAAGACTGCCGGCCAGAGCGCCCGCGAGATCCGACAGGATATCCGCATGCAGGTTGGTCGCCACAATGGTGTCGAGGCTCTTTGGCTCGCGTACCATGCGTACGGTCATGGCATCGACCAGCATCTTGTCCCAAGTCACATCGGGGAAATCCTCTGCGACCTCGGCGGCGATTTCGTCCCACATCACCATGCCAAAGCGCTGCGCATTCGATTTCGTCACTACGGTCAGGAGCTTGCGCGGGCGAGAGCGGGCCAATTCGAACGCATAGCGCATGATCCGCGTGACCCCGGTCCGGGTAAAAATGGAGACCTCGGTGCCGACCTCTTCGGGCATGCCGCGGTGCGTGCGCCCGCCATTGCCGGAATATTCGCCTTCGGAATTCTCGCGCACGATCACCCAGTCAAGATCGCCCGGACCAACCCCGCCAAGAGGCGACGTGATGCCCGGCAGAATCTTGGTCGGGCGGACATTCGCATATTGGTCAAACCCCTGACAGATCGGCAGGCGCAACCCCCAGAGCGTGACGTGATCCGGCACATCCGGCGCGCCGACCGCACCAAAGAAGATCGCATCGAAATCCTTGATCTGATCCCGCCCGTCCTCGGGCATCAGCGCACCGGTCT
The DNA here is from genome assembly GCA_965656855.1 of Roseovarius sp. GTDB lineage: Bacteria > Pseudomonadota > Alphaproteobacteria > Rhodobacterales > Rhodobacteraceae > Roseovarius. Next base: position 8,146 of record CBFHML010000085.1, on the reverse strand, counting down.
GGCGAAATCTCTCAGAGCCCCAGTCAAACGCCGTGACATCAAATGCAAATCCGCCATCACGCTCGGCCAACACGTCGAGCGCCTGAATACCGGCGGCAATGACTTCTGGCCCGATCCCGTCAGCGGGAATAGACGCGATCCTGTAGGTTTTCACTGTGTCGGACGCCGGTGAGCCGGAGACCTCATCGGTTGGGGCGGCGCCCTCGTTCAGGATCGTCATGCGTTCTTCTCCTTGTCACGTCATTTGATGCTTTTCGACTGTACAAGTGCCGGAACACGCTTCTCAATTCCGCATCAATTATATACGTTTCCGCAATAACGTGATGACCAGCGAAAGAACAAATGAACCTGACGCAGTTGAAATGCTTTCTTGCCGCAGCCGAGACCCTGCATTTCGGGCGGGCGGCGCAGTCGCTTGGCATCCTGCCCGCGACACTTGGCCGGCAGGTCAAACAGCTTGAGGATCACTTGGGCGTGCCCCTCTTTCTGAGGACGACGCGCGCGGTGACGCTGACGGATGTGGGCAGCCAGCTGTTGCAGGATGCGCGGTCACTGGTCGCCGAGGCAGAGGCGTTTGAGGAAAAGGCCCGCGCGGTGCGCGGCACCGCGGCACGGGTCCTGCGCGTCGGCGCCATAGACAGTGCGGCCGCCGGACTTATCCCGCAACTTTTGCAGCCCATGCACGAGGCCCATCCCGATCTGGAAATAGAAATCGTCGAACAAAGAACCATCCACCTTTTGCCCAAACTGCTGAGCGGCAGCCTTGATATCGCATTTTGCCGCCCTCCCGATATGCGGGATCCGCGCCTTGTTTTCAGGACATTGTTCTATGAAACCGCCGTTGTCGCGTTGCCCAAATCGCACCCGCTCGCAGGACGCGACCGGATTGAGACGGCAGATCTGGCCGAGGAACCCCTGATCGTGCCCGACAGGCGTTCTCGGCCACATTCCCACGATCTGACGATGTCGCTTTTTCTGCGCGCGGGCCTAACCGCGCGTGTCGCCCAGATCGCTCAAGAAAAGCAGACAATCGTCAATCTTGTCGCCATGGGCTCGGGTCTTGCGATCGTGCCACGATGGACCGCGCGCCTGCGTGTCGAGGGGGTTCGCTTCATTCCGCTGGATACCGCAGGCACCACGGCGCAGGCCAAGCTGATCCTTGCCGCATCCTGGGCGCGTGGCACCCGCGACGACCTGCGCGAGGCGTTCATGTCGGTTCTGGATGACCGGCTGGATACAATCGAAACCACAGCCTGATTATATTCTAACTGAATATAATCTTTGTCGAGTTGAGCCACCCTGCCCCCTTCGCCCAGTGTTTTGTCCGAGGACGTGCCGCCAACTGGCGCGTTTGACTCTACGCAAGGGAGGAGACGTACCAATGAAATTCGCAACATTCATCGCCGGGGCCGCAATGGCCGTGGCACTGCCCGCGACAGCGCAGGACAATCCCGATTGGCCAGCAAGCGTGACAATCGGCACCGGTAGCCAGGGCGGCACCTATTTCGGCTATGGCAGCGGCTTTGGCGCAATGATCACCGAAGAACTTGACGTCAACGCGGGCGTCGAGATCACGGGCGGCCCAGTGCAAAACGTCACGCTGGTGGAAACCGGCGAGCATCAGCTTGGCTTTGTGACGCTTGGACCCGCAGACGAGGCCCGTCGCGGCCTGAGCCCGCTGATGCCCGCCCCACATGAAAGCGTTCGGGCGCTGTTCCCGATGTACCAGACCCCGCTGCAGGCTGCTGTGCTGGCCTCTTCGGACATCGAAAGCTTTCAGGACCTGCAAGGTAAGCGCGTGGGCGTCGGCCCGGCGGGCGGCACCTCTGCCACCTACTGGACCCGCTTTTTCGAAAATGCCGACGGCTATGGCGACGTGACCATCTCGAATGCCGGCGGGTCGGACACGGCCGGACAGCTGAAAGACGGGCTGATCGACGCCTTTGTCTACGCGGCGGGTCTGCCGACCGGCGCCTATTCGCAGCTGGCCGTTGAAAATGATGTGCGGTTCCTGACGATGGACGACGAGACCCGCAACACCATGAAAGAGATCGTGCCCGCGATGGCCGATTTCACGATTGCCGCGGACACCTACGAGGATCAGCCAGAGCCGCTCGAAACAACGTCGCTGTGGAACTTTGCCATCGCCCATGAGGACATGCCAGAGGACCTCGCCTACGCGATCACGGCGCTGGCCATGGAAAACCATGACCGCATGATGACGAACCACGCCGCCGCGCGGGAAACCCTGCCCGAGAATGCCAGCAAGAACACGGTGGTTCCATTCCATCCGGGCGCCATCCGCTGGTTCGAGGAAAACGGCTACGAGCTGCCGACCATCGAATAAGCCCCTTTCCCGACAAGCGAAAATGTGAGGCGGGCCGGGCGGCGTCGGATATGGCGCCGCCCGTTTTACGCCATTTTGAGGAGCGAACAGTCCATGAGCACCCCGCAACAGCACCCGCAAGACCCCGCCGGGCATGCCGGCACATCCGCCGTCGAGCAGGAATTGGCGAGGGCCAATGTCGACAATGATCCGGTCGCGTCAAACCAGAGGCTGTTCGAAGGCTCTCGCAACATCCTGATCGCGGCCTTATGCGTTGCTTACACGGTGTTTCATCTGCTGGTGATGAATGTCTATCCGCTGGAAACATGGGCCTACCGCCTGATCCATGTGGGGGGCGGGCTTTTGCTTGGCTTTCTGCTCTTTGGCTCCACCGCGTTTACGCAGGAGAGGGCGATGTCACGGCGAGACGAGCTTGTGTCAAAGCTCTTGCTGACGCTCGCAGGTGGCGCGATCATCTATGGGGTGATCGGCGTGGCGGCGATCTGGATCAATGGCACGGTGCTGAATGTGCCGATGCCGCCACAATGGGCCATGTCCACCTTTGGCATCCCGCTGACCGCAGGAACGGCACTGGCCATTTTTCATGGCTGGGTTCTGCCACATACGGGGCGCACAAGGTTTGCGCCGGGGGATGTGCTGCTGGCTCTCTCGGCGCTCGCCTTTACCGCCTACCTGATATTCTTTGCCCGCCAATTGCAGCTGCGCGCAGGCATGCCCATGGCCCTGCCCGGCGACATGTGGGCGGCGATCACCGGTGTCATGCTGATCATCGAATTGACGCGCCGTCTGGCCGGGATGGCGCTGGTCATCATCGCGGGCGTGTTTGTCGCCTATGCCTTTGCCGGGCCGTGGCTGCCCGGCATATTCGAGCATCGCGGCTATGACGTGAAACGGTTCTTTTCCTATATCTTTACCGATAATGGCGTGCTTGGCGCACCAATCGCCATCTCGTCCACCTACATCATTCTGTTCGTCGTGTTTGCCGCCTTTCTGCAAACCACGCGGGTCGGCGAATATTTCGTCAATCTCGCCTTTGCCGCCGCCGGGCACAGACGCGGCGGTCCGGCCAAGGTGGCGATCTTTGCCTCTGGCCTCATGGGGATGATCAACGGCACCTCGGCGGGCAATGTGGTTGCCACAGGGTCCCTCACGATTCCGATGATGAAAAAGGTGGGCTACCGCAAACAGACCTCTGCCGCGGTCGAGGCCGCCGCCTCTACGGGTGGGCAAATCATGCCGCCGATCATGGGTGCGGGCGCCTTTATCATGGCCGAAATCACCGGCATTCCCTATATGGACATCGTCTACGCCGCGATCATTCCCGCCGTGATCTACTTTGTTTCCGTGTATTTCATGGTCGATCTCGCCGCCAAGAAGGCCAATATGAAGGGCCTGCCCCGCGACCAGCTGCCCGAATTCGCAAAGCTGGCGCGGCAGATCTACCTCTTTCTGCCGATTGTCGTGCTGATCTACGCGCTCTTTGCAGGATATTCCGTCATTCGGTGCGGCACGCTGGCCATGATGACGGCGGCGGTCGTGTCGTGGCTCACCCCGCACCGCATGGGGCCACGACAGCTCTTTCAGGCGCTCGACAATGGCGCGCGCATGGTTCTGCAACTGGTGGCCGTCTGTGCCACAGCCGGCATCATCGTCGGCGTCATCGCCCTTACCGGGATCGGCTCGCGGTTTTCCACGGTGCTTTTGGCGCTGGCGGACCAAAGCCAGATACTTGCGCTCTTCTTTGCGATGATCGTGTCGATCATCCTCGGTATGGGGATGCCCACCACGGCGGCCTATGCCGTGGCGGCGAGTGTCATCGCACCGGGCGTCATCAACCTTGGCGTCGCACCGCTGACAGCGCATCTCTTCATCTTCTACTTTGCCGTCATGTCGGCGATCACCCCGCCCGTGGCCTTGGCGGCCTATGCAGGCTCGGCGCTTGCGGGGTCGGACCCGATCCGCACCAGCGTCGAAAGCTTCAAGATCGGGCTGGCCGCCTTTGTGGTGCCCTACATGTTCTTTTATTCGCCAGCGATGCTGCTGAACGGCAGCTGGTTTGAGATCACGCATATACTGGTGACCGCCATTGTGGGCGTCTATCTTCTCTCTTGCGCGGTGCAGGGCTGGTTCTTTGGGCATGCGGGTGCGGCGGTTCGGATCGCACTTCTGGCGGGCGGTCTGACCATGATCGCAGGCGGCTGGACGACCGACGCGATCGGCCTGTCCATCGCCATCGCCATGCTCTTTGTCCAACGAACACGCGGCGGGACCGCGGATCTGGCCCAAAGGACGGATTGAGGCACAGCGTCACCATCCGCGTTAAGCCGCGGATCATTCCCCCAGACACGACCGGAGGCCCAAGCGGGCCTCCGGTATTGTCAAAATATCATCTTGGCCGTCTATCCGTAGATCAACCTCGGCAGCCACGTGATGATCTGCGGAAAGGACATACACAGCACCAATCCGACGATCTGCAGTGCAAGGAACGGCAGCGCGGCCTTGAAGATATCCGTCATCGGGATCTCGGGCGGTGCCACACCACGCAGATAGAAAAGCGCGTAGCCAAAGGGTGGCGACAGGAACGACATCTGCATGTTCACCAGATACAGCACGCCAAACCAAAGCACGAGATCCTCAGGCGAATCCAGCCCGAACGCCGCCGCGCCAAGCGCCTTGATGATCGGCACAAAGATCGGAACGCACAAAAGCAGGATACCCACCCAGTCAAGGAACATGCCCAGAACCACCAGCAGGATCTGCATCAGGATCAGGATCCCCCAAGGGCCAAGACCCGTCGCGGCAAGGCTTTCCTGCACGAATTGCTGGCCCCCTTCGAGCACGTAAAGCCCGACAAAGATCGTCGCACCGAACATGATCCAGATGACCATCGCACTCGCCTTGAGCGTTGTGGTGCAGGCCTCACGTACCGTGGGCCAATCCAGCTTGCGGTGGATGGCGGCCACGATAAAGGCGCCGAACGTGCCGATGCCTGCCGCCTCGACCGGGGTCGCCACGCCGGAAAAGATGATGCCAAGCACCACCACCACCAGCGTGATGGGGGCCGCCATTTTACCGACAAGACGCACCTTTTCCCTGTCTGACACTCGCTCTTCGACCGGGATCGCGGGACCAAGCTCGGGGTTGATGTAGGACCGGATGACGACATAGGCGATATACATGCTGGATAGCATCAGGCCGGGAATGACCGCGCCGATAAAGAGCTCGCCCACCGACTGTTCGGCCACCACCGCATAGATGATCGCAAGGATCGACGGCGGGATAAGAATGCCAAGCGTACCGCCCGCCATAATCGCGCCCATCGCGATCTTTGGGTCATAATGGCGTTTGAGCATGGCAGGCAGCGCGATGATACCCATCGTCACCACCGCCGCACCGATCACGCCGACCATCGCCGCAAGGATGGTTGAGGCAATGATCGTCGCCGCCCCCAGACCGCCCTTGAGTCCGCCCATGACCTTGTAGATCACATCGAACATGTCGTTGATGATCCCTGCCCTTTCCAACATGGCAGCCATGAAGATAAAGAGCGGGATCGCCGACAGCTGATAGTTCGTCATCAGCGGGAAAATGCGCGAGGGCACGATATTCAGCGCCCTTTCATCCCCGAGGATAAAGAGGAACACACAGGCCAGACCGCCGGTGACAAAGGCCAGTGGCAAACCCGCCATGAGCAGCACCAGAAGGCTGCCGAACATGATGAGCGTGAGCCACGCGATATCAATTTCAATTCCCATGACCCTCAGCTCCCCCGCACGATTTCACGGACGTCTTTCGACAGTTTCGACACGCCCTGCAGCACGAGCAGCAGCCCGCCTATCACCATCACCCACTTCATCGGCCAAAGCGGTACTTCCCATTCGTTGAAGCTGATCTCGCCCCAGCGGATGTTCGGATCGGTCCATTGGCTCATGTCAAAGCCAGCGGCCATTTCAGCAAAGCTGATCTGTCCACGCGCCCAGTCCGACAAGACCGAATTGCCCGACGGCACCGCGATCGAATCCATCGCAAAGATATACGACGTCGCCAGCAACGTGCCCGCGAAGATGAAAAAGAAGATCGAGGTCAACAAGTCGACCCACGCCTTTCTGCGGCGTGACAGCGGCGCGTAAAAGATATCCACGCGCACATGTGTCTCGGTCAGCATCGCATAAGACCCGGCAATCAGGTATTGCATGCCGAACATCAGATACATCGCCTCATGCGCCCAGTTGGTCGGCGAGCCAAAGACGTAGCGCGCGATGACCTCGTAATAATAGACAAAGACCGCGATCACCGCCCAATAGGCGACGAACTCGCCGCAAAAGAGCGACAAGCGGTCGATCCAGTTCTCGGCGTATTCGTGGTCTTGTTTCGGGGCATCCTCTGCCTCTGCGGCCCGCATGGCCTTTTCCGCCTCGGTGAGCTCCTCATGCGCAGGCAGGGCTGCGTTCGCCTTGCGCACAAGGCCGGGCAACAGGATGAAATCCAACAGCAAAAGCGCCAAGATCAGATACAGAGCATAGCCCGCCGAATTGTCCCAGAAAGCGCGTGTTTCAGCGGCTTCTGCCTGTAGTGGTGTCACCTCTTCCAGCGTTGTGCGTGCCTCTGACAGTCGCTCCTCGCCCTTGGTGATGGTATCTTGTGCACGGGTCAGACGACGTTCGGCTGATTTCTGGGCAAAGCTGCCCTCTTCTGCCTCTTCCACCGCCGCGCGCAAATCCGACATGCTGGCGCGTGCGTCGTCCACACGGCTCACTTCTCGGTCCAGCGTCCGTTCCGCCACGCGCAAGTCGTTGTCAAAGCCTGACAGGATCGTCCGCGCGTCCTGCGTCTGACTGTTTGCATAAAGCACGAACAGGAAAATCGGCAGGTAGATCAACCCCAACATGCTTTTGAGATAAAAGCGGTGCAGCCCCAAGATCCCGCCGGTGACGGCGATCATGTAGGCCAAAGGAAGCGTGTAGCGTTTTTCTTCTGGTTGCGGACGGCGCGACAGGATCATCGCGACGAGGGGAAAGACGATCAGTCCAACCCAATACAACCAATGCGGCAGCGTAAAGCTGAGCCCCGGCATGGCGGCCTCTTTTCTGTAATGAATCGTAAAAACTGCCCGGAGGGGTCACCCCCCGGGCAGTCGATGGGTCAAGATCTTAGGATCAGAGCTTGAGCTCCAGCCCCTGCGTCAGAGCCGGATCCACATAGCCAAGCGAACCGGACTGCATGTAATCGAGCTGCATCTTAAAGACGCGGGCCGCCTGCGGATCGCGGTTGGCGTAGTCGAACCAGATGGGCACGGCCACTTCTGTCATCAGTTCCACGTCGTCTTGCGTCAGGCGCGTGACCTCTGTGCCATCGGCCTCGAACTTGGCCCAGGCTTCTTGGTCTGCGGCCTGAATCGCGGCATGGTGCATGTCGGAATAGACATGTGTTTCCATCTCGACGAACTGCTGCATCTGGGGCGACAGCGCGTTCCACGCGTCCTTGCCGACGGTGATGTCCATGATGTCGACCGGCTGATACAGCGACATAAAGCCGGGAGGGCCCATGACGATGTAGTCGGTGACCTGGCTGAAGCCGAGCGCATAGTTAACCGCCGGGCCCACATAGTCGGCCACGTCGATTGTGCCTTTTTCCAGCGCCGGGAAGATTTCCGAGCCGGGCAGAACCGTGGTTTCCGCACCGATGGCTGTGAAGATTTCCGCGACCATGCCGCCGGGCAGACGCATCTTGCGGCCTGCGAAATCGTCGATGGACCGGATCGGCACCTTGGAATGGATGATGATCGGGCCGTGATGGACC
>CBFHML010000084.1:0-27068 GCA_965656855.1 Roseovarius sp. | reverse complement strand
AAGCGGGTTATGTTTCTGACAGGAACAACCTCACACTGGCAAAAGGACGCCAAGATGAGAATGCCCATGCACAAGAGCCCCGCATGAACCGGGGACGATCCGCATATTTCCCATGGCGGATACCACTTATGGGTTTTGTGGATGTCGGCCTGCGCGTAGGTCGCCAGATCTCACAACAAAATGTCGGGCTTCTGGCCGCCGGTATTGCGTTTTATGGGCTCTTGTCGATTTTTCCGGGCATCACCGCAGGCGTGGCGCTTGCCGGGATAATGATGCCGGATCAGATGCTTTTGTCGGCCTCTGACATGATGGCCTCCTTCATGCCCGACGCGGCGCGCGACATCGTCATAGGACAGCTAGAAGACGTGGTGCACTCCGACCAGGACACACTCAGCTTTGCCGCAGGCGCGGCTCTTGCGCTCGCGCTTTATTCCGCCTCTCGCGCTGTTGGCAACTTTATGTCCGGGCTGAATGTGATTTACGGAGAAACAGAGTCACGTGGCTTTTTCAAACTGCGCGCGCTCACCATGTTTTTGACCTTAGCGCTAATTGCGGGTGTGCTTTTTTGTGTACTCGTGGTGGCGGCAATCCCGGCCACTGCCGCATTGTTGAATGTCCAAGGGTGGCTGCTGGACGCGCTGCTTATCATTCGCTGGCCCCTCATGTTTGTGATGGGGGCTGTCGGGATTGCGCTGCTTTATCGGTTTGCCCCTGACAGGCGGCGCCCCAAGTGGCGGTGGCTGACACCGGGGGCTGTTCTGGCCTGTCTCATGTGGGTGGCCGGCAGCATCGCGTTCAGTCTCTATGTCCAGCGCTTTGGAAACTATAACGAAACCTTCGGTGCGCTGGGCGGTGTCATCGTATTGCTGACATGGATGTGGCTGTCCGCCTTTATCATCCTTCTTGGCGCGCAGATCGATGCAGAACTTGAGGCGCAGACAAAACGCGACTCGACCATCGGCGAGGATCGCCCAATGGGAGAGCGCGGTGCAGTCAAGGCAGATACACTTGGGCAAACCACAGATGAAATCATGACCGCCGAGCCGAAACCAAAAGAGCCCGACTAGGCGAACAAATGACCGGTTTTTAGGGTCGGTTCTGGCTCAATTCCGCTTTTCAGAATTTCACAACCACCTCAGCCGGCGGTTCTCGCAAGGGAACTGGCGTGATGAGTGGCGCGTTGAAATACAGGTAAATGAAGAGGAGTTTTTCATGAATAAGGACGAAATCGAAGGAAAATGGACCGAAATCAAAGGCCAGCTGCGTGACACTTTCGGAGAGCTTTCAGACGATGAGCTGGAGCAGGTGAAAGGCGATCGTGACCAGATGATCGGCAAGCTTCAACAGAAACTGGGTAGAAGCAAAGAAGAGATTTCCAACAGTCTCGACAAGATCCTTGGAAAGGCGTGAACATGGCAACTTTGACCGAACATGAATACGACGCCATCGCCCAGCTTTGGTCGCAGCTTGATAACAACAAGACCTGCATGCTCTGGGTGACAGGCAGCGGGCAGCATCCACAGCCCATGACGATGTTCCCCGACAACAAGAGTGGCTTTGTCTGGTTCATCAGCCGAAATGATACCGATCTTGTCCAAGCCGTCGGAGACGGGGCCGAAGCAGCCTTTACCGTGCAGGCCAAGCATGGCGATTATCATGCCAGCCTCATCGGTGATATCGAGATCACGAAAAACGAGGAAAAGCTCGATGAGTTCTGGAGCTTTGGCGTAGCCGCATGGTTTGAGCACGGGCGCGAGGACCCCAAAATCACCTTGCTGAAATGCACCCCGCGCGAGGCCGCTATCTGGGAAACCGAAAGCAACGCGATCAAGGTTGGTGTCAAACTTCTGCGCACCGCCATGAAAGAAGGCGACGATACGCCCGGTGTGGGCCAGCATCACATCCTGGACCTCAAGGCTGCCTAAGCAGCATATAAAAAGGGCGGAGCCTCTGCTGCTCCGCCCTTTTCGATTGTATCTAACCAACCCATTTAAGCTGCATCAGTGCGTGCCGCATCCGTTTCTATCTCTTCCACAATTTTCTTCACAAAGGCATCCAGATCACCGGGATTGCGGCTGGTGATGATGCCCCGGTCGCAGACAACTTGCTCATCCATCCAGCGGCCACCGGCGTTGACCATGTCTGTCTTGATGGAGGGATATGACGTTACCTCCCGGCCAGAAACAGCGCCTGCTTCGATCAAGAGCCATGGCGCATGACAGATCGCGGCAACAGTTTTGCCTTGGTCGATGAACATACGAATGATCGCCATTGCGGCATCATCAAGCCGAAGAATGTCAGGGTTGATCTGACCACCCGGCAGCACAATCGCGTCGTAGGCATTCACGTTCACGTCCTCAAACGCGAGATCAGCCTCGACACTGTTGCCCCAGTCGTTTTTGTCCCAACCACGGATCGGGGTTCCATCAGGCGTGGCGACATGCACTGTGGCACCATGTTCGCGCAGCTTATCAAGTGGCACTTCCAATTCTGACTGCTCAAAGCCGTTGGTGGCGAGAATTAGGATCTGAGATTTGGTAATGGCAGGCATTGCGTATCCTTTCGGTCAGTTTGTCATCTATGCCGGTACACCGCTCTAGTCACAGAGGACACGGCGTATTCAGAACGCAGCACCCGTTCGGCCCAAACAGGGCCGTCCAGTGTCATGCTGCGAAAAATTGCCAGGTCAGAGATCGGTTGCATCCGTCTCTGCCCAAAAGGAAACGCAGATAAGGGAGCAGCGTTCCGTAAGGCAGACCGCGTATACGGCGATGCACAATTTTCATGCGCTTTCGGAGATGCTGAGGGCATTCTGGAAATCCCACCGACCTCAAAAGCCCAGAAGGCAGAAAAGTTGGTGCCACGATTTGACTTGCTCGGGAAAAGCCGGAAAACAGGGACATCATCGAAGGAGCTCACACCCGTGTTGGCCAAGACGACAAACCTTTTCAATGCCCGCCTGCACGAGTTGCTTGAGCAGATTTACCCGGATGTAGATTCCAGCATCCTCGCTGGTCAGATCATTGACGCGTTTTGGCCGGATCAGCATCATCGCCGCCGTCGGTCACGCGCGCCCAGCAATAACCTTTGGTCCGAACGCGACGCGGTTCTGATCACCTATGGTAATTCCATCATCGACGGCAGTCACAAGCCGCTCGACTTGTTGGAGGACTTTTTGACAGAGCATCTGACGGGCGTGGTGAACGGCATACACATTTTGCCGTTCTTCCCCTTCAGTTCCGATGACGGATTTGCCGTGACCGACTATCGCGCGGTCAACCCGTCGCTTGGGGATTGGACAGATATCCGCAGGATCGCCTCGCGGTTTCACCTTATGTCCGATCTCGTGCTGAACCATGTGTCGAGCCAAAGTCACTGGTTCAACGATTACCGGCTTGGCAAACCGCCCTATGACAGGTTCTTCTTTGAGTCTGATCCCGACCTTGACCTGTCAGAGGTCGTGCGCCCTCGCACCACGCCCGTTTTGCAAAAAGTAGAGACGAAGCAGGGCGAAAAGCACGTCTGGTGTACCTTTAGCCACGACCAGATCGACCTCAATTTCGAAAACCCTGAGGTGCTGTTGGAAATGCTACGGATCATCCGTATGCATATCGACGAAGGCGTGCGAATTCTGCGGTTAGACGCTGTCGCCTTCTTGTGGAAGGTGCCGGGCACCACCTCTATCCATCTGCCCCAGACTCATGCCATCGTGCAGCTATTGCGGCTGCTGTGCGACTACGCCGTAGAGACCGTGGTGCTTTTGACAGAGACAAATGTGCCGAGCCTCGAAAACCTCAGTTATTTCGGCAATCGCAACGAGGCGCACGCGGTCTACAATTTTCCACTGCCTCCGCTGATCCTGCATGCGATGCAATCCGGCACGGCGCGCTATCTCCACAAATGGCAATCAGCAATGCCCCCCGCACAGCTGGGATGCGCCTATCTCAACTTTTCAGCCAGCCATGACGGGATCGGAATGCGCCCGGCCGAAGGTCTTTTGCCCCCCGAGGAAAAGGCCCAGATGATCGACACGGTACGCGCGGCTGGCGGGTTAGTGTCGATGCGTGCGCTCAAGGATGGTGGCGAAGAGCCGTATGAGCTTAACTGCTCACTGTTCGATGCCATGCAGCGTACCTTCAAGGGCGAAGATGCGCATCATTTCGAGCGCTTCTTTTGTTCGCAAACCATCGTCATGTCGCTTGAGGGTATTCCTGCCTTCTACATCCATTCGATGCTCGCCACGCCCAGCGATCACGACGCGGTCGAGCGACGCGGTATGAACCGCGCTATCAATCGCCATCGCTGGGATTACCCCAGCTTGCAGGAAAAGCTGGCCGAGCCTGAAAGCCAGCAATCCATCGTTCTCAATGAGCTGTCTCGTCGGCTTCGGATTCGGCAAAAGCAGTCAGGATTCCACCCCAATGCTACGCAATTCACACTACAGCTGGACGATCGGCTTTTCGGGATCTGGCGCCAAAGCCTTGATCGGAACCAATCGATCTTTGCGATCCACAACGTCAGCGACGAGACCGTCACTGTCAGCCCGTCAGCAATCAATCTGATAGAGGGCGACAGATGGACCGATCTGTTGAGCGGTGATGAGATCGTAGCAGGCGGGCCTGAAATCCCATTTCAGCCGTATCAGTGTCGATGGATTTCAAACCGCCGCTGACATTCCCTAGCGAAACTCGTCAGCGTCCTGTGCTGCGGCCTTGCGGAAATCCGACAAAAAGCTGGAATCGGCAGAATGAACCCGGTTCCAAGTGGGGATAAACGGGCTTTCATTCGGATTTTCGAGAAAGGTGTTGCCAGCACGGATGATATTCTCGGCAAAAAGTTCGACCGATTTCTCTTCTTTGTGACGGTCAACCGACAGGCCGTTCATCTTGGCATCATTGTAATAGCTATCGAGTATATCCAGCGCCTGACGATAATAGGTCGCCTTGAGGGTTCTAAACATATTGGGCGTGAATATCGTGCCATCCGAGGCCAGCTTGCGGAAAATCGCTTTGCAGATGTCTGTGGACATGCGGCTCAGACCCTTGCTGGCATCCTCTGGCGACAGATCCTGATGCTTATGATCATAGGCATCGGATATCTCGACCTGACAAACCGATTGCGGCGCCATGTTGCGCCACGCCTCTGACAAAACACCCACTTCGAGACCCCAATCAGAGGGAATCCGCAGATCAGGCAGGATCGGTGTGCGCAACGCGAATTCACCCGACAGCGGATAGCGGAACGACCGCAGATAATCGAGGTAGTCCCGGTCCCCCACCACCTTCTTCAGCGCGATCAATAGCGGGCTGACCAAGAGGCGGGTCACACGACCATTCAACCTTTTGCCGTCAATGCGCGGATAAAACCCCTTTGCCATCTGGTAGGGAAAGGTTGGATTGGTCACGGGATAGACCAGCCGCGCCAGCATGTTCCGGTCATAGGTGGTGATGTCACAATCGTGAATCGCCATCACGGAACTGTCCGCACAGGCAATAAGGTAGCCCATGCAGGTCCACACGTTCTTGCCCTTACCGGCCTCTTTCGGCGCAAGCCCCAGCTCTTCGAGCCGCTGCCCAAGCGCAAGCATACGCGGGCTGTCGTTCCAGATAACGATGTGGTTTTGCGGCAAGCGGGAAAAATAAGACTGTGCGTGTCGAAACTGGCTCTCATCCGCCTGATCAAGGCCAATGATAATCCGGTGCAAATAAGGAACGTGGCTTAGCTCATCCAGAATTTTGGAGAGCGCCTCACCTTGCAGCTCTGAATAAAGGGAAGGCAGGATCAGGGTGATCTTGCGTGTCTCTGCAAAGGCCTGAAGCTCGTATTGAAGATCATCCAGGGAGCGCGTGCGTAAGTCGTGCAGCGTCGTGATATTACCGTTTTGGTGGAAATCAGCCATGGTTCTATTGGTCTTTCATCAGGTTCAATTCTGTAAGCAGAGAGGTCATCGCCTCTGCCCAGCCTGCCGGGCCTTCGGCCTTGGTTCGGCGTATATGCCCCGTTGCCTCTCCTGACAGGGTCGGCAGGACCGTACCCCCGTCATTTTTCACAATGACGCCAATATCAGCCTTTTCCAGCATCTCGATATCATTCGGGGCATCGCCCAGCGCAATCGTATGACGCGGCCTGTAGCGTGCAATCAATTCGTCCATGCGGTCTGCCTTGGTCCCACCAAAAGACAGGGTCAAAAACCGACCACCGCGCCGTGCAGCAATGCCTTGGGCTGCAGCCTGTTCGACGAATACCTCCAGCGACGCGTCATCACCCTGCCAGACACCCGGCTCGCTGAACAGGCGTATTCTAGCCTGCCCGGCAGATTCCAATGGCAGGCCAGTCAGCTCGGCAACCTCATCATCGCTCATATCACCGAACCCCCGAAACCCGTCGGGCAGTTCCATCAGCAGAGCGCGCAAGGCAGGATAGGTCGCCAGCGCATCTTTCATCGCTGTCTCAGCTGGCAAGAGACCACCGCCGTTTTCAACAATCGCCGGCCAATCCGCACACCCGATCGCATGACGAAGCGGAGCAACCTCTGCGGCTGTCTTACTCGTGGCCAGAACAAGACCGGCATTCAGCCTCTGCAAGGCGTCCAGCGCCGGGCGAGCCGCCTCAAAGGAATATGATCCATGATCAAGCAATGTCCCATCGAGGTCAGAGAAAACAAGCAGAGGTGTTATGCAGGTCATTCAAATAGCTTAACGTATGCACCCACCTCAAGCGAAGCCACGATGCGGCGGCAAACGGGAAAAACTCATGAGATTGCCCGGCAAGGGCAAACATGCCACAGCTTGAGGGCACATAAAAAGGGACACGTCCATGAACCTCGTTGGAAACTGGTCTTACCCCACGAACATCCGGTTCGGCGCAGGGCGCATCGCAGAGCTGGCCGAAGTTTGCCAAACTCTGGGCATCACACGTCCCTTGCTTGTCACCGACAAGGGCCTTGCCAAGCTGGGCATCACACAAACGGCGCTGGATATCCTGCAAAGAGCAGGCCTTGGACGTGGTTTTTTTGCCGAAGTAGACCATAATCCTACCGAACTGAACCTAAGTGCCGGCATCACCGCCTACGTCGAGGGCGGACATGATGGCGTTATCGCCTTTGGCGGCGGCTCTGCACTGGACCTTGGGAAAATGGTGGCGTTCATGCACGGGCAGACGCGCCCGGTTTGGGATTTTGAGGACATCGGTGATCACTGGACGCGCGCCGATGCCTCTGTGATTGCACCGATCATAGCGGTGCCGACAACGGCGGGAACCGGGTCAGAGGTGGGGCGTGCATCAGTTCTGACAAATTCCAAAACCCACCAAAAAAAGATCATCTTTCATCCCAAAGTGCTGCCCTCGGTCGTCATCAGTGATCCCGAGCTTACAGTCGGCATGCCCCCTGCCATCACGGCGGGGACCGGACTGGACGCGTTTGCGCATTGCGTCGAGGCGTTTTCATCGCCGCATTTCCATCCGATGAGTCAGGGCATCGCGCTAGAAGGTATGAGGCTGGTGAAAGAGTACTTGCCCCGCGCTTATGCCGATGGCACCGATCTGGAGGCACGTGCCCAGATGATGTGCGCAGCATCAATGGGGGCTGTTGCGTTTCAGAAAGGTCTCGGCGCGATCCACGCCATGAGCCATCCTATCGGTGCGCGGTTCGGCACACATCACGGCACCACGAATGCTGTCTGCATGCCCGTCGTTCTGGCCTATAATACACCCGCGATTGCGAAAAAATTCGAGACTGTTTCGGCCTATTTGGGGCTTTCAGGCGGATTTGACGGATTCCTCGCCTTTGTGAACGAATTGAATAAAACCTTTGCTGTTCCATCAGGCCTAAATGCCATGGGCGTGACCGAAGATGCCATCGCCGATCTGGTGCGCGATGCGATCTCAGATCCATCTTGCGGCGGCAATCCCCTGCCACTCGACACAGACAGCCTTGAACGACTGTTTCGAGCGGCCATGTAAAAACGCCCGCCAAATTGGCGGGCGCTTAAACAGATACTGACTTAGGATCAGCTATAGGCCGACTCTTTGCCAAAATGCTTGACCAGCATGTAATAGATCACCGCGCGATACTTGTTCCGCTCGGAACGGCCATAAGTCTCGATCACCTGATTGATGGCATCCATCAATTGCGGACCGTCTGCGAGGCCGAGCTTTTTGACGAGGAAATTGTCTTTCACGGTCTCAAGCTCATGTTCCTGTCCCGCCGCAACGGTAGAGGCATCCGCATTATAAATAGACGGACCGCAGCCAATCGTCACTTTCCTCAGCAGATCCATATCCGGCTCCATGCCGCATTTCGTCTTCAGATCGCCGGCGTATTTCTCGATCAGCTCATCTCGACGTCCCATACTCTTCTCCCAAATATCCGGAGCAATCGCTCACATTCCTTAAGGTACATGCCAATTTTGGCGCAAATGGACGATAGCCGGAGAGATTTGGCGCACAAAGGGAAAACTTTGTGCCAACGACCCCAGACATGAGAAATATTCGCTAATTCACTTCAGTTTTGCGCAATCCAGGACATGAGCATAAAAAAAGCCCGAGCAAATATGCCCGGGCCTGTCTTTGCAGCTATCAGGTTTATTAGTACCGATAATGCTCGGGTTTGAACGGGCCTTCGGTTTTGACCCCGATATACTCTGCCTGATCCTGCTTCAGCTCGGTCAGCTTTACGCCAATACGCTCCAGATGCAGGCGTGCGACCTTCTCATCAAGATGCTTGGGCAGGATATAGACCTCGTTGCCATACTGCTCGCCGCGCTGCCAAAGTTCCATCTGCGCCAGCACCTGATTGGTAAAGGACGCCGACATCACGAAAGACGGATGGCCGGTCGCATTGCCGAGGTTCAACAGGCGTCCCTCAGACAGCAAGATAAGACGATTGCCCGAAGGCATCTCGATCATATCCACCTGTTCCTTGATATTGGTCCACTTGTGGTTCTTGAGGTTGGCGACCTGAATTTCGTTATCGAAATGACCGATGTTCCCAACAATCGCCATGTCCTTCATCTCGCGCATATGCTCGATTCGGATCACGTCTTTGTTTCCGGTAGTGGTGATAAAGATGTCAGCGTTCTGCACGACATCCTCAAGCAGCACGACCTCAAACCCATCCATCGCGGCCTGCAACGCACAGATCGGATCAACCTCGGTCACTTTGACGCGCGCGCCCGCACCTGCCAGCGATGCGGCAGAGCCTTTGCCCACATCGCCATAGCCCAGAACCACGGCAACCTTACCGGCCATCATGGTATCTGTGGCGCGGCGGATACCGTCGACCAGCGATTCCTTACAGCCGTACTTGTTGTCGAATTTCGACTTGGTGACGCTGTCATTCACGTTGATAGCCGGGAAAGGCAGCTGCCCGTCGCGCACCAGTTGATACAGACGGTTCACGCCTGTTGTGGTTTCCTCGCTGACGCCCTTGATCTGGTCACGAACCTTGGTGAACCAGCCGGGGCTCGCCTCCATGCGCTTTTTGATCTGCGCTTTTATCGCCTCTTCTTCTTCTGACTGCGGCACGGGAATGATCTCTTCACCGGCCTCGGCACGCGCGCCCAGCAGAATGTAAAGCGTGGCGTCACCGCCATCGTCGAGGATCATGTTGGGGCCGTCATCGAACTGGAACGACTTATCAAGATAATCCCAATGCTCTTCGAGCGTCTGGCCCTTGATCGCAAAAACCGGCGTGCCACCTTCGGCAATCGCCGCTGCCGCATGATCTTGCGTGGAAAAGATGTTGCAAGAGGCCCAGCGCACATCGGCGCCCAGCGCGTTGAGGGTCTCGATCAGAACCGCCGTCTGAATGGTCATGTGCAGAGAGCCGACGATGCGTGCCCCCTTGAGAGGCTGGCTCTCTCCATACTCATCGCGCAGTGCCATCAGGCCCGGCATTTCGGTTTCGGCGATATCGAGTTCCTTGCGCCCGTAGGCCGCGAGGTCAATGTTTTTGACCACGTAATCCTTTGCCATGATCCACTCCTTGAAATACCATGTTGCAAAGGCAGATAGCACCGCAATGTGAACAGGGCAATGTGCGGTTCACTCTGCCCTGTAGGTCAGCTGGACTGATCGGACAGTACAGAGTCCAGAGCGCCGAATTGCCAGTCAGTGCCAGTCGCAAGAACGCAGGACACACCATCAGGTGTCGTAAGCATGACGGTGAACGTTCCTGTCTCACGAGAGGCCCAGACCTCGACCAGTGCTTGGGTGTCCTGCCTGGCCTGAAGACCGCTGCCTGCATGGATCTCTGAATAATGGCTTTCCAGCCGGTCCACGACCCGGTCACGCTCGGCGCAAGGTGCCTGATCTGCCCAGGCTGGGGAGTTGACAACGATCACGCAAATGGCTGCCACGGCCCGAAGGAGATGTTTGATCATCTCGGGTTCCTTTCACAGGTTTATAGGAACGATCCCAACGGACCGCCCCGCTTTTTGTGTTGGAATATCCACGAAAAGGATGCTGCTCGGGCTTTGTGCCTCTTCATCCGATCTCGCGGGCAGCGAATACCCAACGCTCGCAAGGTTGAGACGAAAATATGGCAAGAATGAGGCGGACTTGAACGACGATGCACGCGTCGGCAAAAAAGTCTTTGAACAAGATGCCATGGCCATGATGTTTTGCATTCTCCGACGCTGCTTTGTATGCAACCAAAGATCCGAATTGGCGAAAGAAGGATAAGCGAATGGCCCCGCCGCGTGCCTGGCAGAAAATGTTGTCTGGTCGTCGGCTAGACCTGCTTGATCCCACGCCAGTGGATATCGAAATAGAGGACATCGCGCATGGCCTGTCATTTGTGGCGCGATGGAACGGCCAGACGCGAGGCGATTTCGCCTATTCCGTTGCAGAACATTCCTTGCTCGTGGAAAGGCTTTATGCGCGCCTGAACGCCCGAAACGATGCCAAATGGCAATTGGCCGCGCTGCTGCATGATGCACCCGAATATGTGATTGGCGACATGATCTCGCCAGTGAAGGCGTCGGTCGGACCCGGCTATACAGAGCTTGAAAACCGGTTGTCTGCGGCTGTGCATATCCGGTTCGGACTGCCTGCAACACTGCCAGACACCGTGAAGAAAAGCATCAAGAAGGCCGACAAGATCAGCGCCTGGATGGAAGCGACACGCATCGCCGGCTTTTCCGAGACTGAGGCGAACAGATTTTTCGGGGCGCCCGATCCGACTGTGATCGAGGGTCTCGACATTGTTTTACGCCCGCCGATGCAGACACGCGCCGCCTATGTCGAACGCTACACTGACCTGCTTAGTCAGGTCGGTTGATAGATTGACAAGAGGCCCCTAACGAGGGGATCTCTTGGCCAAGATACGCTGCAAGGTACGGCGATGCATGTTCAGCCTGCGGGCTGTCTCAGAGACATTACGATCACAAAGCTCATAGACCCGCTGAATATGCTCCCATCTGACACGATCCGCGCTCATCGGGTTATCCGGCGGTGGGGGCATTTCATCGCCACTCGACAAGAGCGCATTGGTGATGTCAGTGGCATCCGCAGGTTTTGACAAATAGTCGGTTGCACCGATCTTGACCGCGGCAACTGCTGTCGCGATGGCGCCATAGCCGGTCAAAACAACCACCCGGCTGTCAGGGCGCTTTTCCCGAATGACTTCGACCACATCCAGACCGTTGCCATCCTCTAGGCGCAAGTCGCAGACAGCAAAGGCCGGTGGACGGGCCGTCGCAATAGCCTGACCCGCCGCAACAGAATCTGCGGTTTCTACATCGAAACCCCGCTTTTCCATCGCCTTGGCAAGACGCCGCAAAAACGACTCGTCATCATCGACGAGCAATAAAGACCGATCTTCGCCGATCTCTTTAAAGTCTGGCGCCATGCGTTCGTTCTCCTCCTCACGAGTGATCCGATGATGTAGCCCGTGCCGGGTTTTGCGTCAAACCAACGCAGGCTACTGGGCCTCGATAAAGCATTGCACATGCTCGGCCATGGTTTCCGCACTTATATCGCGACGGAAAAATTCCACGAACCCATGCTCGGGCAGGGCAAGATAGGTAAATGTGCTGTGGTCGACGAGGTAGTACTCGTCGTCTGTGTCCTGTTTGCTATAGAAAGTGCGATAGGCTTGGCTTGCCGCTTTGACCTGTTCGGCACTGCCTGTCAGGCCAAGAAGGCGAGGATGGATATTGTCCGTGAACTCGCTCAAAACCTGCGGAGTATCCCTGTCAGGGTCAATGGATACAAAGACCGGTTTTACCATCTCTTGCTGCTCTTCGAGGATATCGACAGCGGCCACATTGCGAACCGTATCAAGCGGGCAGACATCAGGACAGAATGTGTAGCCAAAATAAATGAGTGTTGGCCTATCAATAACGTCCTTCTCGGTCACGGTCTCACCGGTTTCACTTACAAGCGTGAATGGCCCGCCAATCTGACTGGATCCGCCAGCAACAGCGCCCGAGCGGCACTGCGCAAACTGGTCACCATTGTCCGCCGCACGGGTCAGGAAATAGGTCGCCCCAAGCACAACCAACAAAAATAGAACGGAAAGAAGTGCGATAATGCGTGTCATGGTGTGCCTGCGTCCTTCTGGGCAATCAATAAGCGTTATGTCAATCTAAGTACTCTGGCAGCCAGAAAAAAGAGAGACGTCAAGCCGCATGAGCGATACCGGAACAAGCCTGAGCGAAACAGGCCATACGCGCAACTGGATCCGACTGCGCACGCTTGTTTTGTTGCGATGGTGGGCCATCGCAGGTCAGCTCGCTGCGCTTCTTGTGGCTCAGCATGTGCTGCAGCTCTCGCTTTTGACCGGTCTTTGCTATCTAGCTGTCGGAGCGTCGGTGATAACAAACGTGATCGCCACCTTCGTCTATCCTGAGAACAAACGGCTGTCCGAGCGGCAGACGTTTTCGATCGTGCTGTTCGACATGCTTCAGCTTGCCTTTCTGCTTTACCTGACGGGCGGGCTGCACAATCCGTTTTCCATTCTCATCGTCGGACCGGTCACTGTCTCCGCCGCCGCGCTCAGCACGCGCTCGTCCGTCTTTCTTGGCCTGATGGCTATCCTGATCACCTCGATCCTGACCCGGTTTCACATCTCTCTGCGCACCGCAGATGGAGAGATCCTGCGCGTCCCGGACATGTTTCTTTTCGGCAATTGGGGTGCCATCGTGATCGCTGTCGCCTTTCTCGGGGTCTATTCCAGACGGCTGGTATCAGAGGTCCACGCGATGTCAGAAGCGCTGCAAGCGACCCAGATGGCCTTGGCCCGCGAGCAAAAGTTGACAGATCTGGGCGGGGTCATCGCCGCAGCCGCGCACGAACTTGGCACACCGCTTGCCACAATCAAGCTGACGAGCTCAGAGCTTGCCGAAGAGCTATATGAAAATGAAGAATTACGCGAAGACGCCCTCTTGATCAGAGCGCAGGCTGATCGGTGCCGTGATATCCTGCAGTCAATGGGTCAGGCCGGAAAGGACGATCTTCATCTGCGCCGCGCGCCCCTGATCGCCGTTGTCGAAGAAGCGGCGAACCCTCACCGCGATCGGGGCAAGGACATCATCTTTGATGGCGGCGCGCTGGCGCTGGCGCTGGGAACTCAGCCCACGGTTCTCCGGCGGCCCGAGGTCATTCACGGCCTGCGCAACCTGATTCAAAACGCCGTTGATTTTGCTGACGACAAGGTCTGGATCGATTGTCTGTGGACAGAAAATGAAATCACGATCCGCATCATGGATGATGGTCGTGGTTACCCTGCACATCTGCTGGGCCGTATCGGCGAACCCTTCATGCGACATAGAAGTGGGCGTAACAGCACAAGACGACCCGAATACGAGGGCATGGGGCTTGGTCTTTTCATTGCCAAGACCCTACTTGAACGGTCTGGCGCTGATCTCAGCTTTGCAAACGGACCGGAATCCTTTGCCGGCCAAGACGGTTTTTCAGAGCGCACAGGTGCCTTTGTAGAGGTCACCTGGCCAAGATCGCGCATAGAAGAAACCGGCGGCGGAGATCGACAGATCTTGGGGCAAAATCGCCAAATCAGCGCGTAAGGTCCGTTGCCCTTAACCATTGATTAACCACCCTCAAGTCAAGGTAGCGGAGGTCTTCCCCAAGGAAGGACGCACACCATGACTGACCTGACCTTTGCCGATTTCATATGGATTACCGCTGTTTGCGGTGCGCTCACCGTGTTGGTTCTATGGTGTCTCGATTTTATCTGGCGGCGCCGCGCCGGTAGGTCGATTGCCGAAGTTGCGTCTCAGGACAGGGCCCATTTTCTTTTCCGCGATGACCGGCTTATCGACTGGGATTGTTGGGTCAGCCAGCCACCGGGAACACCTGACGCCTCTCTTGAAACATGGATGGACCTGCGCGATTGGCTTGGCGATCGGTTCGGCGTGCTGCCAGTGACTCTGCAAGACATGAAGCACAATAGCACGGATATCTTTGCCGCTCAGGCAGCGGATGATCATGCGACACTCAAGGTAATTGCCCAAAACCGAACAATTCGGGTGATACTACATGACCCAGAGCTGTCCGACGCAGCCCAGCGCCACTATGCAAAACAGGTACAACAGGCCCTGTCACGGGATCATGCAATCCTTGATCATGTCCCCTGCGCCATTGCCAAACTGGATGAAAAGGGCACCTGCATCTGGCGCAATCAGCAATTCGCAACTTTTTCGGACGATCATGCGAAAAAGCTTATGGAGACTGACGCGCAATCCAGCCGTCTCTGTCTGCCCGGTCAAGGCATGGAAAAGGATCGACATATCGAGGTCGCGTATCAACAATTCCGCGGGGGCAGAGTTCTTTATGTCACGGATGTCACGAAAGTGGTCGAGGCAGAGGCTGTTCGGCGCGAATTCATTCAGACCCTGACCAAGACCTTTGCGAACCTTACAACCGGGCTTGCCGTGTTCGACAATCACCGGAGATTGGCGCTCTTCAATCCGGCGCTTCTTGATCTGACTGGTCTGCCCGCTGTCTTTTTGTCGGGTCAACCGCCGCTTGCGCTTTTCTTTGACAAATTGCGGGACAGTAAGATGCTGCCAGAGCCGCGCAATTATTGCTCTTGGCGTGGACAGATCGACGACATGATTAGTTCTGCCACAGATGGCCGGTATCAAGAGGACTGGCACCTCTTGGACGGTTTGACATATCGGGTAACCGGGCGCCCCCACCCCGACGGAGCCATCGCGTTTTTGTTTGAGGACATATCCGACGAGGTCGCGATGACCCGACAAATCCGGACCCAGCTCGACATAAGGCAAGCAGCGCTTGATACTCTGGACAAAGCGATTGCAGTCGTCGGCGAGGATCGCTCCATCGTGCTGTGCAACCTGCCCTGTACAAACCTGCTCGGGATCGATCCTGACGGAAGCTTTGCCGACATGTCGCTGACGGACTTCCTTGGCGCCTGTCAAAGTCGCTTGTCGCAAGAGAGTTTCTGGCAATTGGTGGAACACGCAGTTCAAGACCGTACAGAACTAAATCATTTCTTTCGCGCCCCGGATGGCGGGCTTTATCATTGCGAAGTGGCTCGCATTCCCGGCAGAAAGATGAAGATCTCGATTATGCAGCAATTGGCCACTGTGCCGGACGCTATCATCAAGACGCCTCTGGCCGTCTGACAGCGCTGGAGTTGGCGGTTGCAGGCTGGGTACGGGCGTGTAGTGTTGCCCCATGTTCAGCCATAGCGCCAAAATTGATCTGCCATCACCCGAGGCCACAGGGCAGCTTGCCGCCGGTTTGGGTGCGCGTCTTGATGCAGGTGATGTTCTTCTTTTATCAGGACCGGTCGGCGCTGGGAAAACCCATTTCTCCCGTCATCTCATCAACAGTCTTCTGGCTATTCCAGAGGATGTTCCCTCGCCCACTTTCACGCTGGTCCAAACCTATCAAGGTACTTCCAAAGAGATCTGGCACGCAGATCTGTACCGGCTCAATGACAGTTCCGAAATAATCGAACTGGGCCTGTCAGAAGCATTCGAGACAGCGATTTGTCTGGTTGAGTGGCCAGACCGCCTTGGGGATATGGCACCACAAGATGCTGTACTGCTCGAGTTCGAGACTGGCGAGGATGAAAACCACCGAAAATTGACCGTCACATGGCAATCTGGCAACTGGGCACAACGGCTGCGGGGTCTGCTTGATGGCTGAACGCGATGCACAGCTGGAAAGCTTTTTAAAGGCTGCAGGCTGGAACGACGCCTTGCGCGCCATGCTGGCGGGCGATGCATCCAATCGGCGATACCTACGGCTCATTCGGCCAAGCAACTCCGAACGTGCGGTCCTGATGGATGCGCCGCCCGCAAAGGGCGAAGACGTCACTCCTTTCGTGAAAGTTGCCACGTATCTGACAAAGCAAGGCTTCAGCGCACCATGTATTCTTGCCCAAGACGCCAAGGCGGGCTTTCTCTTGCTGGAAGACTTGGGCGATGCGCTCTTCGCCCGTGCTGTGGCAGAGCATACTGAAATTGAAAACAGTCTCTACTCTGCCGCAACTGACCTTCTTGCCGAGTTGCACAGGCACGAACCTCTGGCCGGGTTGGACGCGTATGAGCCAGCCTTGGCCGCCGATCTGGCCGCTTTGGCACAAGATTGGTACGTGACAGCCGCGACCAACGCAGTTGATGATCAAGCACGGAATAACCTCTTCCAAGTAGCCAAGACCGCGCTGGAGGCGCATGCACCGGATTGCAGCGTTTTGGTACAGCGCGATTACCATTCAGAAAATCTGTTGTGGCTACCGGATCGCGACGGACTTGCCCGCGTCGGCTTGCTTGATTTTCAGGACGCCATGCTTGGGCACCGCGCCTATGATCTGGTGTCACTGCTTCAGGATGCCCGGCGCGATGTTCCGCCAGACATAGAAGCCGCGATGATCGCCCGCTATATCGACGCAACCGGTGAGGATACGCAGGATTTCGCACTTGCTTATGCCACACTCGGGGCGCAGCGAAACCTGCGCATTCTCGGCGTTTTTGCGCGCCTCTGCATCCGGGATGGCAAGGCGCATTATATCGACCTTATTCCCCGTGTCTGGGTTCTTTTGCAGCGGAATCTGACCCATCCTGCATTGGCTGACCTTCGCGCAGCCTGCGCACATTTTCCCGAGCCAGACGAGACTCTTTTGAAAAAGCTGAAATCGAAATGCGCAGCCGGCCTGACTCTGTAATGCTCTTTGCGGCCGGGTTCGGTACGCGTATGGGCGCACTCACTGCCGACAGGCCCAAGCCATTGGTGGAGGTCGCTGGACGACCGTTGATCGACCACGCGCTTGATCGGATATGTGAATTCGACGTGACCCGGATTGTGGCGAACCTGCATTACCGTGGCGAACAGATCAAAGATCATCTGTCTGGGCAAAATGTACTCTTCTCGCACGAAACACCGGATATTCTTGAAACCGGCGGCGGTCTCAGGCTGGCCTTGCCTCTCCTTGGGGATCGGCCTGTCTTTACCATGAATACGGATTCTGTCTGGACGGGGCCTAACCCGCTGGCACAGCTTGCTGCGGCATGGGAGCCCGATCGCATGGATGCTCTTTTGTTGTGCATCCCCCGGGAAAAGGCCGTGGGTCACGCAGGCCATGGTGATTTTCTGCTGGATGATCAGGGCCGCGTCTCACGCGGTCCCGGCCTTGTCTATTCTGGGCTACAGATCCTGAAAACGACGGGTTTAGCTGAAATCCCAGATAAGGCCTTTTCGCTTAATCTTCTCTGGGACCAGATGCTGCAAGACGGACGCATGTTCGGCATCCCTTATTCAGGACGATGGTGCGATGTCGGAACCCCTCAGGGCATAGACCTCGCAGAGGCCATGTTGGAGGACGCAGATGTTTGAGCCCTGCGACGGGCCCCGCGTTTTTGGCGTGCCCTTGGGCGCCGACTTCCCCAAAGCCGTGGTTGACGCCTTGCGAAAGGAATTCACGGATAAGCCGCCACAGGCTCTTGCCCGGGTCCATCTGATTGTGAACACAAAGCGCATGGCCAAACGAATTCGGGATCTCTTTGACGAGGGTCCGCCGTGCCTGTTGCCACGCATCAGCCTAATAACCGACTTTGGCGAGACACTGACGCTGGCACAGATACCTGACGCCTTGCCCCCTTTGCGGCGGCGGCTTGAACTTGTGCAGCTCGTTGCGGCGTTGCTGGACGCAGAGCCCGATCTCGCCCCGCGTAGCGCACTTTATGATCTGGCCGACAGTCTTGCGGACCTGATGGATGAAATGCACGGCGAGGGAGTAGAGCCAGACCGTATTGCAGAAATCGACACCGGCGATCAATCCGGTCATTGGGACCGGATAAAATCGTTTCTTGGCATACTCAGACCCTATTTTGACGCAAGCCAAGACGCGCCTGATAAAGAAACACGACAACGCATGGTGATCGAATACCACGCTAGACTCTGGGAAAACCAACCACCCGACCATCCCGTGATCATCGCCGGGTCGACGGGTTCGCGCGGGGCAACCGGGCTGTTGATGGAAAAAGTCGCCATGCTGCCCAAGGGCGCCGTCATACTGCCCGGCTTCGATTTCGATCAACCGACAGAGGTCTGGGACAGTCTTCGCACGGCACGCTCAGCAGAGGATCATCCCCAATTCCGCTTCGCCAATTTTATGGGCAGGTTCGGCGAAACCCCGCAATCAGTTCGGCCTTGGCCCGGTGCCGAACCCTCTGTCCCAGCGCGTAATCGTCTTGTGTCTCTTGCCATGCGCCCCGCCCCGATCACCGATCAGTGGTTGCAAGAGGGGCCAAGTCTCAGCGGTGATATAGAGCCTGCAACAAAGGACATCACCCTTGTCGAGGCCCCATCAAGCCGGATGGAGGCCCTAGCTATTGCCATGCGTCTGCGGCAGGCCGCCGAAGACGGCCAAACAGCCGCGCTTGTGACACCAGACCGGATGCTGACCCGGCAGGTTACCGCCGCGCTTGATCGCTGGAACATTGTGCCAGACGACAGCGCTGGCATGCCATTGCAGCAATCCGCACCCGGTCGATATCTACGGCATGTGGGCGATCTCTTTCGTGGCAAACTTGGGGTCGATCTGCTTTTGACCCTGCTAAAGCATCCCCTGACACATAGCGGTTCGGACCGTGGCCCGCATCTGCGTCTAACGCGAGAGCTTGAATTGCATCTACGGCGTAGCGGTCCGCCCTTCCCAACAGCAGATACACTGCACATTTGGGCCGAAAAGCAAAAGGATCCCGCCGCAGCGATATGGGCGAATTGGGTCAATAGAAATGTGATGGGCAAACACGATCCAGAGGCGCGGCCGCTGGAAACACGATTGCAAGATCACCTCGCGCTGGCCAACGCCCTCGCAGCGGGCGTCAGCGGTGAGGGGACTGGAGAACTGTGGAAAGAAGAAGCAGGTCGTCAGGCGCATGATTGTGTCACGAACCTTGCCCAGCACGCAGCAGCCTGTCATCCGCTCAATGCTGTTGACTATGCCAGCCTGTTCCACGCGATCCTCTCTCAGGGAACCGTTCAGGAAAAGAACGTCGCACATCCGCATATCCTGATCTGGGGCACACTCGAAGCGCGGGTGCAGGGCGCCGATCTTCTAATCCTTGCAGGGCTGAACGAAGGCAGCTGGCCTGAGATGGCCGGTCAGGACCCGTGGCTGAACCGTAATCTGCGCAAGCAAGTGGGTCTGTTACTGCCCGAGCGCCGGATCGGCCTTGCGGCGCATGATTTTCAACAGGCCGCCTGCGCCGGAGAGCTATGGCTGACACGCGCTGTCAAATCCGCCGATGCGCAGACGGTGCCATCCCGTTGGCTCAACCGTCTGCAGAATCTGCTATGCGGCCTGTCAGATCAGGGCGGAGAAGGCGCATATAAAGCCATGCAGGCGCGTGGCGCAGCTTGGCTTGATCAAGCGCACAGACTTGAAAAGCCCAAACCAACCCGACCAGCGCATCGGCCAGCCCCGTGCCCGCCTGTTTCGGCAAGACCAAAGGAACTGCCTGTTACGGCGATCCAGCGATTGATCCGCGATCCCTATGCGATCTATGCACGCTACATCCTTGATCTGCGCAAACTTGATCCAATCATGCGCGAACCTGATGCGCTTTTACGGGGGATACTTTTACATTCCGTGCTCGAACGTTTCGTCAAGGACACGACGAAAGATGCCACAACGCTATGCGACGCGCATCTTTTGCACTTGACAGAGACTATTCTGGCCAAAGAGATCCCTTGGGCAGAGGCGCGCGCACTTTGGCAAGCTCGCATCGGGCGGGCTGCTGGATGGTTTGTCGGTACAGAAATAGAGCGACAGGCCAAGGCGTTTCCAACCGCTTTCGAGGAGCGGGCAAAAGCCGTGGTTGCGCCGCTCGACTTTACATTGACCGCAATGGCCGACCGGATCGATATCGACCAGACCGGCGCGCTTCATATTTATGACTACAAAACCGGATCACCCCCGACCAAATCTGAACAAAAGAATTTCGACAGGCAGCTTTTATTGGAGGCCGCCTTGGCCGAGCGGGCGGGTTTTGGGAAACTGGCGCCCTGCCCCGTGGCCTCTGCCAGCTTTATCGGCCTTGGATCTACACCCAAAATAGTCCCCGCACCCTTGGACGAGGAACCGACTGAAAAGGTATGGAAAGAGCTCACCAATCTCATTTCGGCCTATTCAGAGCCTGAACGCGGCTACGTTTCCCGGCGGGCGACGTTCAAAGCCGCCACAAAGGGCGACTATGATCATCTCGCAAGGTTTGGAGAATGGGATATGATCGATGACCCAGAACCAGAGGATGTGGGCTGATGCGCGATGATGCGACACAACGCCAGATCGACGCCTCACAACCCTCGCGATCCACATGGCTGTCGGCAAATGCCGGGTCGGGCAAGACCAAGGTTCTGACAGACAGGGTCGCACGGCTACTTTTGGCCGGAACAGACCCACAAAATATTCTGTGCCTTACCTATACCAAGGCCGCGGCGAACGAGATGCAGAACCGTCTGTTCGAACGTTTGGGGAAATGGGCAATGCTTCCGAATGATGCATTGCGCAAGGAACTGAATGCTCTGGGACTGGAACAGGATCCATCTACAGATATCCTGTCAGAAGCGCGGCGCCTGTTCGCTATTGCCATCGAAACGCCCGGTGGGCTCAAGATTCAGACGATCCACTCCTTTTGTGCGTCTCTCTTAAGGCGTTTTCCGCTCGAAGCGGGGGTCAGCCCGCAATTTCGAGAAATGGAAGATCGCGCCGCAGAACTGATCCGTGCCGACGTCATCGAGGAAATCGCCTCTGGCCCAGACGCCAACCTGCTTTTCGCCATGGCGCAGCTGATAACCGATGAGACATTTGGCCAGATCACCGGTGATATCGTCAAGAATCGTGATGCGTTTGACCCACCAGTTTCAGATACCACACTGGCAGAGCTATTCGGCATCCCGGCAGATCTGACCCGAACGCAGGTGATCGAGAAGACTTTTCTTGGTGATGAGGCGGATATCCTGTCTTCGCTTTTGCCACGCCTACGCGAAAGCGGTTCAAGGGATCAGACGACAGCAGATAAGCTTAGCAATCTCGGGAGCCTAGATGCCAGCGCTTTGCCGAAACTTGAAAATGTCTTCCTCACCGGTGTGGGCGCAAAAGAGCCTTTCACTGCCAAAATTGGGGCTGTGCCAACTAAAGCTGTGCAAAAAAATATAGCCGACCTGATGCCGCGTCTGGACGCTTGGATGTTGAGGGTCGAAGAGGGACGCAAGAAGCGGATCGCTCTGGACGCACGTGACGCCACAAAAACACTGCACGGTTTCGCGCAGTGCTTTCTCACAATCTATGACAGGATCAAGCTTACACGCGGCTTACTTGATTTTGACGATCTTATCCTCAAAGCGCGGGATCTTTTGACAGACCGTAAAGTCGCTGAATGGGTCCTTTTTAAGCTGGATGGCGGGATCGACCATATTCTGGTGGATGAGGCACAGGATACGAGCCCACCGCAATGGCAGCTTATCGAACGGCTGAGCCAGGAATTCACCAGTGGCGAGGGCGCCAGAACCGACGTCACGCGCACGATCTTTGTGGTGGGAGACAAGAAACAGTCGATCTATTCCTTTCAGGGTGCCGATCCGGATGGCTTTGATCGAATGAAAACGCTCTTTGCAGACAGGATCGGTGCAGGCGAGGCGCTGCTACAGGACATGGAGATGGAATTTTCGTTTCGCTCCGCTCAGGCTATTCTTTCTTTGGTGGACCGTACATTCGAGCCCTACGAAAAAAGCGGTTTCACGCAGAAAGAGGCTCACAAAGCCTTCAAATCCAAGATGCCAGGTCGTGTCGATCTCTGGCCACCGATTGAAAAAGAAGACGAGCCGGAAATTCCGGAATGGGATCAGCCGGTGGATATCCGCATTCCGGACAATCCCGCCTCTGTTCTTGCAAATCGGATTGCAGGCTCAATCCGAGAAATGATCGATACGGCACGGCTTCCGGACAAAGACGGACAGGAAGGACGCCGCGTTCGGCCCGGTGACTTTCTCATTCTGGTACAAAGGCGCAACGCGATCTTTCATGACATCATCCGAGCATGCAAGGCTGCGGACCTACCAGTTGCCGGTTCTGACAGACTCCGGATCGGGGCTGAACTGGCTGTGCGTGACCTACGCGCACTGTTATCGTTTCTTGCTACGCCCGAGGACAATCTTTCGCTGGCCACAGCACTGCGCTCGCCACTCTTTGGCTGGACAGAGACGCAGCTCTACGATCTCGCTCATGCGCGGCAGAACCGCTATCTGTGGGCAGAACTTCGGCGCAGAGAGACTGATTTCGCTGAAACAGTCTCTGATCTCAGGCAGCTCCGCGACGCTGCGGATTTTCTGCGCCCCTATGACATGATCGAACGCATCCTTACGCGCCATCACGGGCGACATAGGCTGCTGTCCCGTCTTGGGCCAGAAGCAGAAGATGGCATAGACGCGCTCTTGTCGCAGGCGATGGCCTATGAACAACAGGCCGTCGATAGCCTGACGGGGTTTCTGGTGTGGATGGAAACCGACGACTTGGAAATCAAACGACAGACAGACACTGGCGGGAACCAGATCCGCGTGATGACGGCACATGGCGCAAAAGGCTTGGAATCTCCGATCGTCATCCTGCCCGATTGTGCGGATCGACCGTTTCTTGTCAGATCAAAGCTGGCCCGAACCAACGACACACTTATCTGGCGCGCCGCAAAGGATGATGCCCCGCCAGTACAGCAAGAGGTCGACGACGCAACGCGTAGTCGGGAACAAGCCGAACGTGACCGGCTTCTTTATGTGGCGATGACCCGCGCCGAACAGTGGCTGATCGTGGCCTCTGCCGGAAAACTGAACAAAGAGGAGCGCGACTGGTACGGTATGGTCCGCGCTGGCATGATAACATCACAGGCACAGGCACACGACTTTGATGGCGGTCAGTGCCTGCGACTGCAAAGCGGAAATTGGGACGTATCAGAGACGTATACACCACAATCCCAGCCAAAACAGGACAGCCCTCTTTCCGAGATATTTCACCACCCTGCGCCGGTTGCAATCAAGCCGGAAGATACAGTTTCACCATCAAAGCTTGGCGGGAATTCCGCACTTCCCGGTGAGGGCAATCTTGATGAAGACGCTGCAAAACTTCGGGGCAACCGGGTGCACAAGCTTCTAGAGTTTCTGCCGCAGGTGCCCCAGAACCTATGGCGCGAGACAGCCCAGGATCTATTGGATAGCGGGATCACCGACACATCCGAACACGAAATTGAACTCTTGTTCAATGAAGCGGAAAAGATCCTTCTGAAACCGTCTTTGGCGTTTTTGTTTTCGCCCTCTGCGCTTGCTGAAGTTCCGGTTTCGGCCAATTTGACCGGTCTCGGGGATCGTCGCATACATGGTCAGATCGACCGCTTGCTAATCGAAGAGGATCGCGTGCTGGCGGTGGATTTCAAAACACATGCAACCATTCCCCAAGCCCCGGAGGATTGCCCAGACTCCATCCTGAGACAGATGGGTGCCTATGCCAGCGCCCTGTCACAGATCTATCCGAACCACAGGATTGAGACAGCTATACTATGGACACGCACTGCAATGCTCATGCCACTACCCCACGAAGTAGTGATGCAAGCCCTTGCAAGGGCCAAGGTCGCTTGACGGGCTGGGTCGCGCTACATACGTTCTGCTCAAACACATAGACAGGAGATGTCAAATGGCCACCGTTGCCGTAACCGACGCGACCTTCGATACCGAAGTGAAGAATTCCGAAATCCCGGTTGTCGTGGATTTCTGGGCAGAATGGTGCGGCCCCTGCAAACAAATCGGGCCCGCACTTGAAGAGTTGTCGACCGAAATGGACGGCCGGGTAAAAATCGTGAAAGTGAACGTGGACGAAAACCCAAATGCGCCCTCGCAAATGGGTGTTCGTGGTATTCCGGCGTTGTTCATCTTCAAGGACGGTGAAGTCGTTTCCAATCGGGCAGGCGCTGCGCCCAAGGCGACGCTGCAAAGCTGGATCGAAGACGCGATCTGATCCGATTTTGATAGGGATCGGGGGCCGCCACTGTGCGGCCCTTTTCGTTTGGCACAGACCCCGATATTCCCGCTGGCCTTGCGTCACTCAGTGGACCCTTCCATATAGATCGTAACCAAAGGAGATGTCATGAAAGACGAATTCCCCGGATGGCATGGCACGACGATCATCGGCGTGCGCAAGGGTGGTGAGGTTGTAATTGCCGGTGACGGGCAGGTGAGCCTTGGTCAAACCGTCATCAAAGGCACCGCGCGCAAGGTTCGGCGCCTGTCGCCTGGTGGTTACGATGTGGTGGCCGGTTTTGCCGGCTCTACGGCAGATGCCTTTACCCTGCTGGAACGTCTTGAGTCCAAGCTTGAGGCGACGCCCGGACAGCTTCAGCGTGCCTGCGTCGATCTGGCCAAGGACTGGCGGACGGACAAATACCTGCAAAAGCTGGAGGCGATGCTGATCGTCACCGATGGGGCGGAACTTTATGTAATTACCGGTGCGGGCGACGTTCTTGAGCCGGAACATGATGTTACCGGGATCGGATCTGGCGGAAATTACGCGCTGGCCGCCGCCCGAGCGATGATGGACACCGACAAATCCGCCGAGGACGTGGCGCGCGATGCAATGGCCATCGCCGCGGATATTTGCGTGTATACGAACGGTAAGCTCACTGTCGAAAAGATTTCCAAGTCATGATCGACGAACAAGACCTCAGGGCCGCCACCGCAGCGGGCATTATCGACGAGGCACAAGCCGCGCGTCTGGGTGCTCTTGCACATCAACGCGCCGGGCGGCTTGCCAAAGGTCTTCCAGAGGATGAGCCGTTCGAACTTTTCCGCGGGTTTGCCGAAATATTCGTCTCACTTGGTCTTATCCTTCTGATTGGAAGCGCAGTCACCTTTGCCACCGCACTTGGCGGTGTTATGGGAATTACTCTTGGTCTGGCTGGACTTTGCTGGCTTGCTGCCACCTATTTCACGCTCAAAAGGCGCATGACACTGCCATCCATCGTTTTGGTCTCGGGCTATGCGATCGGCATCAGCGGGTTTCTGGGTTGGACCCTTGAGACGATGCGCCTTGATACAACTGGTCCGTTTGCGGGCGTCTTTGGCCTACTCGGCATCTGTGCGATGCTGCTGCATTTCCGGGTCTTTCGGGTGCCGTTCTCCATGTTTCTTGCCGGGCTCTTTGGTCTGGCGGTCGTGTTTGGCTTTACCGTAAATGCCAATGTCGCGCCTCTGTTTTTCGGCGATTGGGAGGCACTGTTCGACCTGCGTGCCGGAAGCGGGCTTGCCGTGGCCACGTTGATCTTTGGCCTTGCTGCGTTCTTGGCGGGCCTATGGTTTGATATCCAAGACCCACACCGCGTGGGGCGCCTTGCACGGTCGGCATTCTGGCTACATCTTTTGGCGGCACCCGCATTGGTGAACACGGTGATGTTAACGGCCTATAATACTCAGGGAACGCTTGGCACGGTGCTCACGATTTCTGGTTTGGCACTGGTGACGTTGCTTGCACTGATCATTGATCGCCGGTCCTTTCTAACTGCGGGACTGGGATATCTGGCAGCGCTTATATTCGCCCTTCTGCAACAAGGAGACGGTGACCTGTCGATTCCACTGCTGATGCTTGTTCTGGGTAGTGTCATCACCTTTCTCGGTACATTCTGGACCGATCTGCGCGTGCGCCTCATGCGCAGACTGCCCGAATTTCCAGGCAAATCCCGTCTTCCCCCCTATTCGGAGACCTCATGACTGATCTCACCCCCCGCGAAATCGTGTCCGAGCTGGATCGCTACATCATCGGTCAAAAGGACGCCAAGCGCGCCACCGCCGTCGCCCTGCGCAATCGCTGGCGGCGCAAGCAGCTTGCGGATGACCTGCGCGAAGAGGTCTATCCAAAAAACATCCTGATGATCGGCCCCACCGGTGTCGGTAAAACAGAAATAAGCCGTCGTCTGGCAAAATTGGCCCGTGCGCCATTCATAAAGGTCGAGGCGACCAAATTCACCGAAGTGGGCTATGTCGGGCGCGATGTGGAACAGATCATCCGGGATCTGGTGGATATCGCTATCGCACAGACCCGTGAATGGATGCGTGAAGACGTCAAAGCGCGCGCGCATCAACAAGCCGAGGACCGCGTGATCGAGGCCATCGCCGGAGAAGACGCTCGTGACGCCACACGCGAAATGTTCCGCAAAAAGCTCAAGAATGGTGAACTGGACGACACCATCATCGAGCTTGATGTTTCAGACAATTCGAACCCGATGGGCATGATGGATATTCCCGGGCAGCCAGGCGGCCAG
This sequence comes from Roseovarius sp., assembly GCA_965656855.1. Taxonomy (GTDB): domain Bacteria; phylum Pseudomonadota; class Alphaproteobacteria; order Rhodobacterales; family Rhodobacteraceae; genus Roseovarius. The sequence goes on along the minus strand of CBFHML010000084.1, from coordinate 276 downwards.
ATGGGCATGATGAATCTTGGCGACATCTTCGGTAAGGCGTTTGGCGGCCGGACAACGCGCAAGCAACTGAAAGTCTCAGAAAGCTACGACATACTGATCGGCGAAGAGGCAGATAAACTTCTGGACGACGAAACTGTGAACAAGACCGCAATGGAAGCGGTGGAGCAAAACGGTATCGTGTTTCTGGACGAGATCGACAAGGTCTGCGCCCGGTCCGATGCGCGCGGTGGCGATGTCAGCCGTGAGGGCGTTCAGCGTGACCTGCTTCCATTGATC
>CBFHML010000083.1:0-10911 GCA_965656855.1 Roseovarius sp. | reverse complement strand
AACAGCTTGCTTTCGATGATCGCAAGTTCCGATGCCACTTTGCTTGGCTCGAGCCGCAAGATCACCTCGCCAGCCTCAAGGGTATCCCCCTCGTCCACCTCGATCGCGGCCACCACGCCACCATCAGGATGCTGAACCACTTGGCGGTTTTGATCCACTTCGATACGACCAGACGCGATGATTGCACCAGAAATACTGGCAAAGGCCGCCCAAGTCCCAAAGCCACCCACAAGGCTGATCAGGCCCAAAAGCCCGATCAGCATGGGCCGGCGTACCGACCACGCAGTCCGTATCCTGTCGCTCATTGAAAGCCGCCCGGCGGTCGGATCTCGTTAAGATCATTGTGATTTTGAACCACATCCCGCAGCACCGCGTCCCGCGGACCAAAGGACCGCATGACGCCGTTTTCAAGCATGAGAAGCGTATCACATTCCCGGATCGCCGCCGGACGATGCGCCATGATGACGATTGAGTGGTTCTCGGCCTTAAAGCTTCGAATAGCGTGATTCACGGCCTCACTGCCTTCGTTATCGAGGTTGGAATTGGGTTCATCCAGCACAAGGATCACCGGATTTCCATACATCGCGCGCGCCAGCCCGATCCGCTGCACCTGACCGCCCGACAGGCGCCCGCCCCCGGCGGTAACGCGCGTGTCATAGCCCTTTGGCAAATTGAGGATCATCTCATGTGCATCGGCTTTCTTGGCGGCGGCGACCACTGATACGGCATCAGGGTACTCCGCCAGTCGCGCGATATTGTCGGCAATGCTGCCCTCAAATAGTTGCACACGCTGTGGCAGGTAGCCGATATGCTTGCCCAGCGCCGTCGGGTCGTACTGATCGAGCGTTGCACCATCAAGACGGATGCGCCCGCCTGCGGGTCGCCAAACCCCGGTAATCGCCCGCGCCAGCGTTGATTTGCCCGCCCCCGAAGGACCGATCACGCCAACGGCCTGACCGGGTTCGATCATGAAACTCACCGTTTTTAGCGCGGCGTGCTGTTCTCCGGGGGGCACGACGGTCACCTGCTGCAACTCGATCAGGGCACGGGGCGCCGGCAACGGTGTACGTGGCTGTTCAGGTGGCACGATCGCCAGAAGTTCTGCAAGCGAGCCCCAGCCACATATCGCAAGCTGAACAAGACCCCATTGTCCAACCGCCAGTTCGATCGGGGCCAGCGCCCGCCCCAAAAGGATCGACGCCGCGATCATCGCCCCCGGCGTCAATTCGTTCAAAAGCACAAGATAGGCGCCAAGCCCCAGCATGGCCGATTGCATGAAAAGTCGGAATGTCTTGGTCGATGTCGTGAAGGTCCCGACAAGATCGGCCGAACTCATCTGCGCGGACAGAGAAGCCTCGCGCGCCCTCTGCCAGCGGTTGAAGGCCGCGTCACGCATTCCCATCGCCTGCACCATCTCAGACTCGTTGCGAATATGACCGGCCACGGTCTCAGCCAGAACCGTGGCCTGATTGGATCTGGCAGACGGACCACGGGTGACCCATTGGTTGATGACGGTCACAATCACAAGCAGTCCGCCGCCGAAAAGAGCAGCGATCCCGAGCCACGGATGGAAAAGCCAGATACCCGCAAGAAAAAAGGGCGTCCAAGGCATATCGAAAATGGCCATCAGCACCGGCGAGGACATCAGCCTTTGTACAGATTCGAGGTCGCGCAGCCCTGTCTCGGTCCGCTCATCCGGGGCCAACGCGGCCTTTCGAACAACGGCATCGAACACACGCCGGTCCAGCCGGGCCTGAAACCGGGCTGCGACACGGCCCATGATACGGCCCCTCGCATAGTCCAGCAGACCCATGATTCCAAAGAGGAACACAACAAGTATCGACAGCGCGGCAAGTGTCTCGACCGACCTGCTGCCAAGCACCCTGTCATACACTTGAAGCATGTATATGGGACCGGTCAGCATCAAAAGGTTCACGAAAAAACTGCAAATGCCGACAAACCAGTAGAGTCCACGGTTTTCGCGACGGGCCTCACGCAATTCCTCGCGTCCGGACTCAAGTCTTGCCCTGCTCAATTGCATATCGAAAATTCTTGTCTGTTGGTTCGCGTGCTTGATCCCGATCACAAATCTGCCTTACATGGGCTGTCTTCACCTTGCCGAAGGTCTGCACCCCGGGGGACAGGCCGTATTTGCATCGGGCTGTGACGCCCTATGTTTGAACCAAACAATTGAATGATCTGTTAAGCTGTGACTTTCGCCATCAAAAAACATTCTTCCCTCGTGCTTCGGACGGTGCTGGCGTTTTCGCTGGCGGCTGGTCTTTCGGCCTGTACCGAGGTCCCGGCCACGCATCCGACAGACATCGCCTATGATCCCTATGAGGCTGCAAACCGCGACACCCACGAATTTAATCGTTCGCTTGATCGGGCCATCGTTCGGCCTATTGGGCGGGGCTATGAAAGGGCGGTGCCCGACGGCATCGAGGACGCGATCGGGCGCTTTGCCTTCAACCTGTCGATACCCGGCTCCGTGGTGAACAACGTCCTCCAGGCCAATATGAAGGGCGCAACCGAGGACACCTACCGTTTCGTGGTGAACTCGACGCTCGGCCTGTTCGGGTTTTTCGATCCGGCCACAGATCTGGGCATGCCCGAGGCGAGAGATTCCGATTTCGGCCAAACGCTGCATGCCTGGGGCGCCCGCGAGGGTGCATATATAGAACTGCCGCTGCTCGGACCATCAACCGAGCGGGATGCCGTGGGCAAGGTTGTGGATCTGTTCACCAACCCCCTCACCTATGTTTTGGATGACCCGGAAAGCTATTTCGGAACAGCCGCCTCTGTATCTTCGGGTCTTTCCAACCGGGGCCGTTATTCCGATACGATCGATTCGATACTTTACGAAAGCGCAGACAGCTATGCGCAGGCAAAATCCCTTTATATCCAAAATCGGCGTTTTGAAATCGGGGACGGATCGGCAGGTATCTATGCCGACCCTTATGACGCGCCTTACAGCTCCGCCTTGGAGGATCCCTATGACGAGTAACATGCTTTCCCGCCGCGAGATTATGACACTTGGCGCCGCAGCCGGGGTCGCGACGGCGCTCCCGCTGCCAGCCCTCGCCCTGACCGAGGCTCGCGCACGGGCGCTCATCGATCAGGTGGTGAGCGAGATCAATCGCGTCATCAATTCCGGCAAAAACCAAAGCGCGATGATCGGCGATTTTGAGCGTATTTTCTCGCGCTATGCTGATGTGAATATCATTGCCCGCTCTACACTTGGCGCCGACAGCCGTCGTGCTTCGGCGGCTCAGATGCGTGCTTTTACCGAAGCCTTTCAGGGCTACATCGCGCGCAAGTACGGCAAGCGTTTCCGCGAATTCATTGGCGGCACGATCACGGTCAAGGGCGTGCGCAAGGTCAAATCCTGGCATGAGGTGCGCGCCGAGGTGAATCTGCGCGGGTCACAGCCCTTTGACGTGCTGTTTCTGGTCTCGGACCGCTCGGGCAGAGATCTCTTTTTCGATCTTGTCATCGAAGGTGTTAGCCTGCGTCTGTCAGAACGTACCGAAATCGGTGCCATGCTCGACCAGAACGGCAGCAGCATAGACGGGCTCATCACCGATCTGCGCCGCGCTGGCTGAACGCTGTGATCGCGGCTAGCGGTCGGTGATCCCCATAAGCCCACGCAGGATATTTTCGATGGCATTGCCACTATCGCGCGGCGCTGTGCGTGGCTGTTGTTGGCGTTGCGGCTGCGGGTCGGGGCGCGCCTGCGGACGTTGCATCGGCAAAGGCTTGGCCGCGATGCCTTCGTTCACGCGCATCATGGTTTCTTGCCAGATCTCTGCCGGCAAGCCGCCGCCCGTCACGCCGGTCAGGGGCGTATTGTCGTCATAGCCCATCCAGACCCCGGCCACGTAATCAGCGGTAAAGCCGAGGAACCATGCATCACGGGCCGCCTGCGTCGTGCCCGTCTTGCCCGCCACCTCGCGGTCCGGCAGGCGTGCCCGCGATCCGGTACCGCCTTGAACGACCTGATGCATCATCCAGATAAGCTGTTTGGCCGCATCCTCACGGATCACGCGCTCACCAATACCGCCAGCAGTCCCCATAAGCGCCACATCATCGCCACGCAGGCGTAGCTCCACCAAGCCATAAGGCGTGACAGACGAGCCACCATTTAGAATGCCCGCATAGGCGCCAGTCATCTCAAGCAGGGTGCTTTCGGACGCGCCTAGCGCCAGTGCGGGGCCGTCGGCCAGCGCGTTGTCGATCCCGAAATCGCTGGCCACCTTGCGCACAAGGTCACGCCCAACGCTTTCCGACACCTTCACTGCGGGCACATTCAGCGAGTCGCGCAATGCCTCGGTCAGAGTCACCCGACCCTTGTGGTCGCGCGTGTAATTCTCGGGGCAGTAGCGGCCAGAGCCGGGCACATTGATGCAATAGGGCTCATCCACGACGGTGGAGTTCGGCTCATACCCCAGTTCCAGCGCGGTTGCGTACACAAAGGGCTTAAACGCCGACCCAGTCTGTCGCTTGGCCATGGTCGCGCGGTTGAACGCGCCCACGACCCGCGACTTGCGCCCGCCGACCATGGCACGCACGGCACCATCCGCGCTCATCACCACAATCGCGGCCTGCGCCTCGGATCCGGCGCGTACCTTGGTTTCAAAGATATAATCAAGCGCGTCTTCGGCGGCGCGCTGCATCCGCTGGTCCAGCGTGGTGCGGATCACCACGTCCTCGGTGGTGTCGCGGGTAAAGAACTCCGGCCCGGAATCCATCACCCAATCGGCGAAATACCCGCCCGCCTGTGCCTTTGCCGCCTCTGACAGCCCGGCTGGATCGGCTTGTGCGACGGCGGTCTCTTCGTCGGTCAGATACCCCTGTTCGTTCATCAGGCGCAGCACGGTGGCCGCGCGATCCTGTGACCGCTCAAGACTGGTTGTGGGCGCCAGCCGTGTGGGCGCTGTCAAAAGCCCTGCCAGCATTGCCCCCTCCTGCGGTGTGAGGGCCGCCGCAGGCTTGCCGAAATAGCGCTGCGCCGCCGCCTCTACCCCGTGTGCGCCCGCGCCCATGTAGGCGCGATTCAAATAGACCGAGAGGATCTCGTTCTTGGTATACTTGACCTCCATCGCCAGCGCATAGATCGCTTCCTTGAGCTTGCGCGAGAGCGATCCACGCCGGCAATCGCGCACATAGGCGGCTTCGCTCTCCCAGTCGGCCTCGACATATTCCACGCCAAGGCACAGCAGTTTCGCGGTTTGCTGCGTGATGGTCGATCCGCCATGCCCGCTCAGCGGTCCGCGCCCTTCGCTCAGGTTGATGCGCACGGCCCCTGCGATGCCGCGCGGGCTGATCCCGAAATGGCGATAATATCTCTTGTCTTCTGTCGCCACGACGGCGTTTCGCAGATGCTTGCTGACAGTATCGGCCGTGACAACGCCACCGAACTGATCGCCACGCCATGCAAAGACGTCGCCTTCGCGATCCATCAAGGTGACCGAGCCCCGCGCGCGCCCGTCCAGCAGGTCTGCGACATCGGGCAAGGTGGTGTAAACATAGCCCACGGCCAGCGACAGCACGAGCAGCAGCACCGCACCTATCCGCCATGTGATGGTCCAGACAAGTCGCAGAACCCAGCCGATCAACCGGCGGAACAGTCCGATAGGTCCGCGCCCACCACCAGCGCCACCACGCCCGCCGCGCGCCTTGCGCGGTTTGGCAGGCTTGCGCGCAGGTTTGCGCGCAGTCTTAGGGGCCGGAGCCTTTCGGGCCGGTTTTGCATATCGTTTGTCCGCAACCAGCCGGGGCTTCTTGCGACTGTTTTGTGCCATGTCCCTACCTGCTCGGAACTCTGCCTTTGGACTCACCCTATCGCGGTGACTACCGAAAGTAGACCCCCCATCCGCCAGATGCGGCGCGATTCTTATTTGATTATATTTTATGCAAATACGTTAATTTGCACTTTTTTTAATCGCTCCGGTACGATTTTTACCCTGCCCTACCCCCTTAACACCTTTCCGTCGGCCGTAATCCGCGCATTCCTGCAGTGGCAAACACGACCCTGTCACGCAGAAACGAAAGGGACATCTGTGAAACTCATCATCGCAACCATCAAGCCGTTCAAGCTTGAAGATGTACGCGAAGCACTGACCGCTATCGGTGTCCGCGGCATGATGGTGACCGAGATCAAGGGCTTCGGCTCTCAGTCCGGTCACACCGAAATCTACCGCGGCGCTGAATATGCCGTGAATTTCGTGCCTAAGATCAAGCTTGAAATCGCAGTCGCCGCCAGCATGGCCGATCAAGTCGTCGAGACCATCGCCTCTACTGCCCGCACGGGAAAAATCGGAGACGGCAAGATCTTCGTTCTCGATGTGCAGCAGGCGATGCGCGTGCGCACCGGCGAAACCAACGACGACGCGCTCTAAGACCGAGCGGGGGAAAAGGATAAGATGAACATGAAACGCTATATGTATACTGGCCTTGCCGCGGCGGCACTTGTTGCCCTGCCGCAGCTGGGCTTCGCGCAGGATGAGGCGCCGGGATTCGACGTGATCGGCCCCTACATCATGACAACCCTGTTGTTCTGCATGGCTGGCTTCCTCGTCTTCTTCATGGCAGCTGGTTTTGCCATGCTCGAAGGCGGTCTGGTCCGTTCCAAGAACGTCACCATGCAGATGACCAAGAACATCGGCCTCTACTCGATTGCCGCGATCATGTACTGGCTCGTCGGCTTCAACACGATGTATCCCGGCGACTTCAACGGCTTCTTCGCCATCGGCGGACAAACCGTTCTGGACCCGGTGGGTATCTCGGCCGCAGATGCGGCGCTTGATTACGCCTCGATTGGGTCGGACTTCTTCTTCCAGTTGGTCTTTGTCGCTGCTACGGCGTCTATCGTGTCCGGCGCACTGGCTGAGCGGATCAAGCTGTGGCCGTTCCTGATCTTTGTCGTTGTCCTGACCGGCTTTATGTATCCGATCTCCGGCTCCTGGCAGTGGGGCGGCGGCTGGCTGTCCGAGATGGGCTTCTCCGACTTCGCAGGCTCTACCGTTGTGCACTCTGTGGGTGGATGGGCCGCTCTGGCCGGTGCCATCGTGCTTGGCCCGCGTCTTGGAAAGTACGGCAAAGACGGCAAGGTCAACCCGATCCCCGGCTCCAACCTCGCCCTCGCCACACTGGGTACGTTCATCCTGTGGCTCGGCTGGTTCGGCTTTAACGGTGGTTCGCAGCTTGCAATGGGCACCGTGGGTGACGTCTCTGATGTGTCGCGCATCTTTGCCAACACCAACATGGCGGCAGCAGCCGGCGCTGTGACAGCGCTGATCCTGACGCAGGTGATGTACAAAAAGCCTGACCTGACAATGGTGCTGAACGGCGCACTGGCCGGCCTCGTGTCGATCACTGCAGAACCGCTTGCTCCGACGCTGTTCGGCGCACTGATGATCGGTGCTGTTGGTGGTGTGATCGTGGTCCTGACCGTGCCGCTTCTCGACAAGCTCAAGATCGACGACGTCGTGGGCGCCATCCCGGTGCACCTCTTCGCGGGTATCTGGGGCACCATCGCAGTGGTCTTCTATAACTCGGACGCAAACATCGTGACCCAGCTCACAGGCATCGTCGCCTATGGTGTCTTTACCTTCGTCGCCAGCCTGATTGTCTGGTTCATCCTGAAGGCGGCCATGGGCATCCGTGTCTCCGAAGAAGACGAGATCAGCGGTCTCGACATGTCGGAAATGGGCATGGAAGCCTATCCGGAGTTTTCCAAAGGGTAATCTTCCTCCTTCCGGATTACACCTTTACACACCTGACCCGGGCGCTCGCGCCCGGGTTTTTTGTTTGGTGAGGCCCCGTTGCAGCCTCCCCCGTCGCACCCTAGGTAGAACGCTATGCCCAAGCGCCCTTATCCCTTTTTCGAGAGGCTGATCGCCCCGGCCCGCCCAACCGCCACGCTGGCCCGGCTTGCCACGGGCAGTGTCGTGGTGGTCATCGGGTTCTTTACCTTTGTCTACATCGCGTCGGTCCTGCTGCGCTCGCTCTTGCCGCCATCATTGTCAGAGACGATGAGCACCGCGCTACGCGATGGGAACACGCCAACCGGCGTTCTGGGCAACCTCTATATCTTTGCCTTTGTGCTGCTCGCCCTGATCGTGGCCCTGCGACAGGTACATGGGCGCAGCTTTGTCAGCCTGCTCGGCCCTGTAAATAGCGCCGTGGCTCAGGCCGGACGCGTCGTGCTTTACCTTGTGGGGCTGCATGTGGCGATTTCGCTCCTGATGCCGTCAGGCCCGCAAATGACGCCGCAGCCCAATCTGGATCTTGGCCTCTGGCTCAGCCTCTTGCCGCTGGCCCTGCTTGCGCTGCTGATCCAGACCGGCACCGAGGAACTTGTTTTTCGCGGTTATTTGCAGAGCCAGCTTGCCGCGCAGTTCCGCTCGCCGCTGATCTGGATCGGCGTGCCATCGGTCATCTTCGCGTTTTTGCATCACGATCCGGGGATGATGGGCGACAATGCAATGGTTGTCGTGCTCTGGGCCTTGGTCTTTGGCATCGTCGCGGCGGACATCACCGCGCGGGCGGGCACACTTGGCCCTGCAATCGCATTACATTTCGTCAATAATATCGCCGCAATCCTGCTGGTCGCCCCCGAGGGGAATTTCGACGGGTTGGCCCTCTACAACTTTCCGTTCTCGCTCGAAGATTGGGGCGCGGTCTGGGTCTGGGCCCCGATTGACCTGATGGTGCTGTTTTGCAGCTGGCTCACCGCGCGCCTTGCGATCCGACGCTGATTGCAATTACCGCGCGTGCCCATTATCTGAGGCATCAGACGGCAGCAGGGGGCCTTTCGCCGATGAACTGGATCACCAACTATGTGCGCCCGCGCATAAACTCCATCTTTTCGCGCCGCGAGATCCCCGAAAACCTTTGGACCAAATGCGATGAGTGCGGCACGATGCTGTTTCACCGCGAACTGTCCGACAACCTGAATGTTTGCACGTCCTGCGGGCATCACATGGCCATCACGCCGCGGATGCGATTTTCCGCGCTGTTCGATGGCGGTACCTTCGCGGAAATCGACGTGCCTATGGCCACGGTCGACCCGCTACAATTCCGCGACCAAAAGAAATATCCCGACCGGATGCGCAGTGCGCAAAAGACGACCGGAGAGAAAGAGGCGATGCTTGTCGCGAGTGGCGAGATTGGGCGCACGCCCGTGGTGGCCGCGGCGCAGGATTTCTCTTTCATGGGCGGGTCGATGGGCATGTATGTTGGCAACGCCATCATCAAGGCCGCCGAAGAGGCTGTGCGCCTCAACCGCCCGCTGATCCTGTTTTCCGCAGCCGGTGGCGCGCGCATGCAAGAGGGCATCCTGAGCCTGATGCAGATGCCCCGCACCACCGTGGCGGTGCAGATGCTCAAAGAAGCGGGCCTGCCATACATCGTGGTGCTCACACACCCAACAACCGGGGGCGTCACCGCGTCTTATGCGATGCTGGGCGACGTGCATATCGCAGAGCCCAACGCGCTGATCTGCTTTGCCGGGCCGCGTGTGATCGAACAGACCATCCGCGAAAAACTGCCAGACGGGTTCCAGCGGGCAGAATACCTGCTGGATCACGGAATGCTCGACCGAGTGACGCCCCGCGCAAAGATGCGCGAAGAGCTGATCACGATCACCCGCATGCTCTTGGGTCTGCCACCCGCCATCATGGCCGACCTGCCCCCACCCGATGCAGAGCAGGCCGATCCGCCCTTGCCCGAACAGGACGACACGGTACCAAAAGCGGCCGACGAAGCATGACCACGCCCCCGCTCGGCTCGGACCTCATCCTCGAGCGGATGATGGCCCTGCACCCCAAGATCATTGACCTCACGCTAGACCGGGTCTGGCGCCTGCTAGAGGCGCTCGGCAATCCGCAGGATAACCTGCCGCCGGTGATCCATATTGCGGGCACCAATGGCAAAGGATCGACACAAGCCATGATCCGTGCCGGGATCGAGGGGGCAGGCCTGCGCGCCCATGCGTATACCTCGCCGCATCTGGCGCGATTTCACGAACGCATCTGCCTCGCAGGAGAGCTGATTTCAGAGCCGGATCTGGAAGCGGTTCTGGATGAATGCCACGCCGCCAATGGCGATGCGCCAATCACCTATTTCGAGATCACGACCTGCGCCGCGATCCTCGCCATGAGCCGGGTCAAAGCCGACTTCACCCTGCTTGAGGTCGGGCTTGGCGGCAGGCTGGATGCCACCAACGTGGTAAAGCGCCCGGCGCTCTGCGTCATCACGCCCGTGTCGATGGATCATGAGCAATATCTGGGCAATACGCTCGCCAAGATTGCCGGCGAAAAGGCAGGCATTATCAAACGCGGCGTGCCGTGCGTCGTGGGACCACAAGCCGAGGACGGCATGGAGGTGATCGAGGCACGCGCACAAACGCTGGGTGCGCCGCTAATGGCGCATGGTCAGCATTGGCATGTCGGCGCGGAACACGGGCGACTGGTCTTTCAGGACGAAACCGGCCTGCGCGATCTGCCTCTGCCCAACCTGCCCGGCGCGCATCAGATCGAAAACGCGGGCGCGGCGATCATGGCGCTGCGCCATCTTTCCTTGGGCGAGGACGCCTGTGAGGCGGCCGTGACCCGTGCGAATTGGCCCGCAAGGATGCAGCGCCTGCGCCACGGACCGATCATCGAGGCCGCGCCAAAGGCTGAAATCTGGCTGGATGGCGGGCATAACGCGGCCGCGGGCGAGGCTCTGGCAAACCATCTGGCAAGCCTGCCACCCCGCGCCACGCATCTGGTCTGCGGCATGCTCAACACCAAGGATATCGGCGGCTATCTGAGCCCGCTCGCCGCGCAGGCCCAAAGCCTGTCAGCCGTCTCGATCCCGGGTGAGGCCAATACCCTGCCCGCAGACGCAACGGCAGACGCCGCG
>CBFHML010000082.1:0-13312 GCA_965656855.1 Roseovarius sp. | reverse complement strand
CCGCACTGAGACTTAGCAGGCGTCCTAAGACGCCCTGCGCGAGTTTCTGGGCCCGCTGGTGGACGAGGTAGAGACAGAGGGCGGCTGATCAATGAAACTAGTCGCTCCAATCAGGATCAAGCCACCCATAGGCCACGGCCCGTACTGCGATGTCCTTGAGCTCAGCTTTGATCTAACAGCCAACCTGCGCACGATGCTTGGCCTCAGCGCGCTTCTCTTTCGTTAGTCATCCTTGCATGGTTTGTGCTGCAGCGATCCGTGCGCGTCCCTCCTCGGTTCTTGGACCGGCGCTCTTGCCGCCGTGGTTACGGCAACGTGCACGATCATTCGTTGCGGCCTTCTTACAAGGCGTGCCCGATCGCGTTTTCGCTCCACAGCAGCGACCGGGCCAGTTGGGGCCAAAGCGTGTGGATGTGCTGAATTCTTTCATACTCATGAGTCACGCCAATACACCACTCCTACAGTGCTATCATGTAACACATTTGACATCCGTTGTAGTAAGCGATGTTTTCAAGATCCCAACCCATTGCACCTGCTGAACATGATCTTGCCCCAGTTGCGGCGGTTGTTGCACTTCACAGCTTTCCACCGCTGTTTTCGTTTGGGGATGCGCGCACCTGCCCTTTTGTCTTTCAGTTATTTCCTGCACCAGTCGGCATCATATCTGAGGTCATTCAATCAAGCGTCCATTCTATCCTTTTTAACGCCCATTCTGGTCGCTGTTCGGAGGTCTTGAGGTTCCGCCACCCTTTGGCCTTTCATGGTGCCGCGATCCAACAAGGTTTTCAACTAGAGCGTGTCTCTGTTTTTCAGATTCAGGACTCCCATACTGGGTTTGATGTAATTCCTTGCCCTTGAGGCAGATATAGGGGTTAAAAATGTGCAAACCACATGCAATAGAGCTGCGAACGCGTGTTATCGCGTTTGTCGATCAGGGGCACGGACACCGCGCAGCGGCGCATCATTTCCGGGTGTCACCGGAATTTGTAAACGACCTGATCAGACTGCGGCGCGAAACGGGATCACTTTTGCCGCGACTTCAGGGGAATGGCGGCGGACATGGAAAGCTGGCTGGGGTGACCGATTGGATAGATGCGCGTGTGGCAGCAAAAGCTGAGATCACACTCGATGAGTTGGTTGCCGAACTAGCCGAGACCCACGGCATCGACGTTCATCGCGGCACCGTGTGGCGGGTTCTGAATGGGCTCGGATTGACGCATAAAAAAGATCGGCGAGCGCTTGAGGAGAAACGCAATGATGTTGCTGACCTGCGCAATATCTGGATCACAAACATCAGCCCTTCATGGTCAACCATCTCGAAAGGCTGGCCTTCATCGATGAAACTTCGGTCAAAACTAACATTGCCAAGACGACCGGCTGGGCACCGCGCGGGCAGTGTTTGATCGACCATGCGCCGTATGGGCACTGGCGCACCCAAGCCTTTGTCGGCGCCCTCCGGCATGACCGGCTAGATGCACCCTGGGTAACCGACGGGGCTCTGAACGGCGAAATGTTCGATCGATACGTAGCGACACAACTGGCCCCAACATTGCGGGCAGGCGATGTCGTCATCCTCGACAACCTGTCCAGTCACAAAACCCCTCTGCGGCCCGCACACTTCGCGAGATCGGCGCACGGTTCCTGTTACTGCCGCCCTACAGTCGCGATCTGAACCCAATTGAAATGGCGTTCTCGAAGCTCAAAGCACTGATCCGAGAAGCCGCGGCTCGAACATATGATGACCTCTGACAAGCCGTCGGGCGTGTTTGCGACCTGTTCTCAGAAGAGGAATGCTATAACTTCTTCAGTGCAGCAGGATATGAGGCCAATTAACCGCAACATGCTCTAGCCCACACTACCCCCTCTGCGTGAAACGTCCCGGCGCATAGGGCGCAAGATCGATATTCGGCCGTTGTCCTGAGACGAGTTGCGAAAGAATGTACCCGGTTTTAGGGCCAGCGGTCAGACCGAGATGATCATGGCCAAACCCCGCAAACACACCCTTAGCCGCCGATAGTTCCCCGATCAGAGGCAGAGAGTCCGCGATCACGGGCCGGTGGCCCATCCATTCGGTTGTCTTTGACCATGTCAGACCGGGGATCGCCTTGCGAATATTGCGCCGCAAAAGGTCAAAGGGCGCGCGGGATGGCGCTGCTTCCAGCCCGCCATATTCCACAATCCCTGCAAGACGCAGCCGCCCGTCCATCGGGTTCGCCACGAATTTGCCCGCCGCCACCATCACAGGGGCGCGCGGCATGACGGATGGCTCCCATAGCTCGATGTGATAGCCACGTTCCGTTTCCATCGGCACCTTTAGCCCAAGAGGCGCCACAAGGCTGGCGGACCATGCCCCCCCGGCGACGACCACCGCATCGAAATCAAGTGTTTCACCCCCAACCCGCAGTCCAGTCAGCCTGCCGTTTTCAACCAGGATCTTCTCCACTGACGATGTCAGGAGCCGCGCGCCCTGTCCCTCGGCCTGTGCGGCAAGCGCTTTGACATATACCCCCGGATCAGAAATGCGCCCATGCCCCGGCAACCGCACGGCACAGCCTATGGCGCCTTGATATGTGGGATCATAATCACGAAATTCCTCAGCATCGAGCACGTCCCATGTGAACCCGTTCTCGCGCCGCACCTGCCAGGTAAAGGCATCGGCCTGATAGGCAGCGTGATCCGGGTAGCCATAGATGTAATCGCATGGAATGACATACGGCTCAGCCTCTGTGCCCCCTGATAGCGCCTGATGATCGGCAAGACTGTCGCCGATCAGAGGCAATTGCGCAGCCGCCCGGTGGCGCACGCCCGCCGCCGTCGCATGGCCAAGATACCGCAACAGCCATGGCGCCAGACGCGGCAGGTAGCCCCATTTCAGGAACAATGGCTCTCTTGGGTCCAGCAACATGCGCGGCGCGCGAGTCCAGAGGCCCGGCACCGGCACGGGCACCGTCGCGGCCGACGCCAAGAGGCCCGCATTGCCATAGCTGGTGCCACCCGCCGGGCCCGCACGGTCGATGATCGTCACGTCGTGACCAGCGCGTTGCAGCCAGAGCGCGGTCGCGACCCCCACGATCCCAGCACCGATAATGGCGATATTTTTCCCGTTGCTCTGCATGTTCGCCTTATCCTTGGAACCTTCGGTGCAAATAGGGACGCATGGACGGTGCTGTCAACGAACCGCCGCCGGACTACGCCGCAACGCACGCGGACTCATTCCATATTCCCGCGATATCGCCCGGCTAAGTGCGGCAGGCGACTCGTATCCGCAGCGCACAGCGATTTCCGCCAATCCCATGCGCGTGTCCTCAATGAGCTTGCGGGCCTCGGCCAGTCGCAGGTGCCGATAAACAGTGCCCGGCGGCGCGCCCAAACGACTGCGAAATCGTCGATCCAGCGTGCGCGGCTGACATGACAGCTGCCGCGCCAAAGTGGCAAGCGGGAGCGGACGTTCCAGATGATCGCGCATCACCTCCATCGCGCGGGCCACCAGAGGGTCGGGGGGCGGCTCATCCGGACCGCGCCGCAACGGCGGATCGCCATGCAAAAAGAGCGCCTCGACATCCAGTCTTGTGGCGGTGCCGACATGCCCGGAAATAAGATCCAGCGTCAGTTCAAGCGCCGACATAGCCCCTGCACAGGTCACGATCCCTTTATCCCTCAGGATCCGCGCGCGGGCCACATCGACGGATAAAAACCGCTCTGTGAACGCATCCAGCAAATCCCAATGCACCGTGGCGCGCCGCCCATCCAGCAGACCCGCCGCCGCCAAAAGCCACGGCCCCGCGTCCAACGCGACAAGGTTTTCCGCCTTTGCCGCCGCCACGCGCAATTCGCGCCTGATGACGGGCGTATCGTGGCGGTCATGCTCATAACTGGCCAGCACAAAGAGATAGTCCACGGCCCCCATCGCCGTCAGCGCGCCGTCGGGCACGATTTCTATCCCGCTGGAGGATCGGCAGCCCGCCCCATCCACAGTCAGGATCGACCATTCAAAGGCGTTCTGGGATCGCAGCGTGTTGGCGGCGCGCAGCGGCTCTATACAATTGGCCAGACAGAGGTTGGAAAACCTGTCAAACAACAACAAGGCGATGCGCATGGGGCGCGGCTGTGATTTTGTCCAATCCGGCATGATTTTTGTCGTTTAAAGCAAAATTTAAACAGGGGCCAGCACCCTAGGATCGACCCTGCGTCAACAAAGGATACCGCAATGCCGCTTGCCATGAACCGCGATGTTTTCATCACCTGCGCCGTCACCGGATCGGGTGCCACGCAGGACAAAAGCCCGCATGTGCCGCGCAGCCCCCAACAGATCGCCGACAGCGCCATCGCAGCGGCCAAGGCAGGCGCGGCGGTGGTGCATTGCCATGTGCGCGACCCCGAAACCGGCGCGCCCTCTCGTGACACCAAGCTGTTTCGCGAGGTCACGGACCTGATCCGCACCGCAGAGGTCGACGTGGTTTTGAACCTCACCGCGGGCATGGGTGGGGATATCGTCTTTGGCGACGTGGAAAGCCCTCTCCCGCTCAAGCAGGCAGGCACAGACATGGCAGGCGCGACAGAGCGCGTGGCCCATATCGCCGAATGCCGCCCCGAGATCTGCACGCTCGATTGCGGCACGATGAATTTCGCCGAGGCCGATTACGTCATGACCAACACGCCCGGCATGTTGCAGGCGATGGGCCGCATGATGACCGACCTTGGCGTGAAGCCCGAGATCGAAGCCTTTGACACCGGCCATCTGTGGTACGCCAAACAACTGGTAAAGGACGGTATCTTGGATAGTCCCGCGCTCGTCCAGTTCTGCATGGGCGTACCGTGGGGCGCGCCAGATGATCTCAACACCTTTATGGCAATGGTCAACAACCTGCCCGAGGGGTGGACATTTTCGGCCTTTGGCCTTGGCCGCAACCAGATGCCCTATGTCGCGGCCTCTGTGCTGGCGGGCGGCAATGTGCGCGTCGGGCTGGAGGATAATCTGATGCTGGATCGCGGGGTTCTGGCCACCAATGAACAGCTGGTCGCACGTGCGGTCGAAATCACCGAGCGCCTTGGCGCACGTGTCATTGGCCCACAAGAGGTGCGCGACAAGCTTGGCCTGACCAAGCAGGCCCCTCAGGGATGAGCGCGTCGCGCGTCCTGATTACCGGGGGTGCCTCTGGCATTGGGGCCACCTTTGCCCACCGATTTGCCGCGCGCGGCGATCGGGTGGCGGTCTGTGATACCAATGCCGAGGCGGTGGCCGATATGGCGGCGGCACACCCCGACATGCTGGTCAGACAGGCCGATGTGACCGATGAGGCACAGATGACCGGCTTTCTGGACGAGGTGGAACAGGTGTTCGGCGGCATTGACGTGGTCTGCGCGAATGCCGGAACCGGCGGCCCGGCGGGTCTGATCGAGGATCTGGATTACGACGCGTGGCAAGACTGCATCGCCGTCAACCTGCATGGCACATTCCTCACCTGCCGGTGGGCCGCGCGGCTGATGCGGGCGCAGGGGGCGGGGCTTATCGTGCTCACCACCTCGACCGCCGGGCAATGGGGCTACCCCTACCGCTCGCCCTATGCATCGTCGAAATGGGCGCTTGTGGGCCTGACCAAGACACTCGCGATGGAGCTGGGTCCAGCGGGGGTGCGCGTCAATGCGCTTGCCCCCAGTGCCGTCGAAGGCGACAGGATGGACCGTGTCGTCGCGATGGAGGCGCGCGCCAGCGGCAAGACAGAGGCCGAGGTGCGCGCACAATACGTCAAGGGCGTCAGTCTGCGATCATGGGTCACTGCCGATGATCTGGCCGACACGCTGATGTATCTCGCCTCGCCTGCCGCGGCCAAGATATCGGGGCAAGTGCTGGCCATCGACGGACATACGGAGACGCTTGTGCCATGAAACCCCACTTTCTCGCCCTCACCCTTTTGCTAGGTGCCTGCACGGTGCCGGGGCTCGAGCCCGGCAACCGCGACACCAACCAGCCTCTTTCGGTCACAACACGGGGCGCACCTGCGGGCGCGTTCGGCCGCATGTCGGGGCCATGGTTCCTGCGGGCCTCCTACTCGGGCGATTACGACCTTGCGATGGTCAATTTCCTGCCGGATTTTGAGGGCGGCAACGCCGTGGAATTGCGCCGCGAGGGCTGTGACCTCTCAGGCGATTGCGTGACCTCTGACACGGTTCTGCGCGCGCAGGCGCTCGGGCAAAACCGCTGGCAACTGACCGGCG
Organism: Roseovarius sp.; assembly: GCA_965656855.1. Lineage (GTDB taxonomy): Bacteria > Pseudomonadota > Alphaproteobacteria > Rhodobacterales > Rhodobacteraceae > Roseovarius. The sequence goes on along the minus strand of CBFHML010000082.1, from coordinate 7,096 downwards.
ACGAGTCGCGCGAGCTATGGGTGATCTGGGTAGATGACGATTTTCGCACCGCCGCCATCGGCACGCCTGATGGCAGCTATGGATGGCTCATTGACCGCAAACCGACAGGCGGCGCGGACCGCCTGCGCGCGGCGCGCGAGATCCTCGACTTCAACGGCTATGACACCAGCCGCCTGACCGAACGCTAAAAGGAAAGACAGCAATGGCACAAACAGCATCCATCATCGGCGGCGGCGTCATTGGCGGCGGATGGGCCGCGCGCTTTTTGCTCAACGGTTGGGACGTGGCGGTGTTTGACCCCGACCCAGAGGCAAAGCGCAAAATCGACGAGGTGCTCACCAATGCCCGCGCCGCGCTGCCCATGCTCTATGACTGCGCGATGCCTACCGAGGGCACGCTGCGGTTTTGCGGCTCTATCGCAGAGGCGGTCGTAGGCGCGGACTGGGTGCAGGAAAGCGTGTCGGAACAACTGGCACTCAAGCACAAGGTTTTTGCCGAAATCCAGACCGCCAACCCAGAGGTTCTCATCGGCTCATCAACCAGCGGGTTCAAACCATCCGAGTTGCAGCAAGACGCGATTGATGCCTCGCGCATCATGGTCACGCACCCGTTCAACCCCGTCTATCTGATGCCACTGATCGAGGTGGTCCCCTCCCCCGCCAACGATGCAAAGACAGTGGAGCAGGCCAAGACGATCCTGTCCTCACTCGGCCTTTACCCCCTGCATGTGCGTAAGGAAATCGATGCCCATATCGCCGATCGCTTTCTCGAAGCGGTCTGGCGCGAGGCGCTGTGGCTGGTCCGCGACGGTGTGGCAACAACGCAGGAAATCGATGATGCGATCCGCTACGGCTTTGGTCTTCGCTGGGGGCAGATGGGCCTCTTTGAGACGTACCGCGTCGCAGGTGGTGAGGCCGGGATGCGGCACTTCATCGCCCAGTTCGGCCCGGCGCTGCAATGGCCTTGGACCAAGCTGATGGATGTACCGGACCTGACCGACGATCTCATCGATCTGATCGCGGACCAGTCCGACGCGCAATCAGGGCACCTCACGATCCGAGAGTTGGAGCGCAAGCGCGACCGCAACCTGATCGCGATGATGCGCGCGCTCAAGCAACAGGGCAACGCCTCTGGCAGGCTCATTCTGGACCATCAGCGCCGGATCTGGCCCCAGCCGCGGGCAGAAATGCCGATGGTCACGCAACGCCGCATGGTCCCCGTCGATTGGACGGATATGAACGGCCACATGAATGAGGGCCGTTACGGGCAGCTTTTCTCGGACGCGGCCGAGGTGGTGATGGCCCATGTCGGCGCAGACGAAGACTATGTGACGCGCGGAATGAGCTATTTCACCGTGGAAACCACTATCAAATACCTCGCCGAGACATATGCCGGCGAGGATATCGAGGTGCTGACCCGCATCACCGAGGGCGGCGGCAAAAAACTGCGCTGTTTTCACGAGATGCGCCGCGCGCAGGATGGCGAGGTGATGGCGACCTGCGACCAGCTGATGCTGCATGTCAGCCTAGAGACTCGCCGGACCTGCGAACCGCCCGAAGATGTGGCCGAAAAGGTCGCGGCCCTCGTGACCCTGCACAAGGAGGCGTAAGATGCTGTTCGGACTGAGTGAGGAGCAGGAGATGATCGTCTCGACCGTGAGCAGCTTTGTCGAGAACGAGATATATCCGCATGAGGCGCTGGTCGAGCGCACCGGTGAGGTGCCCGCCGATCTGGCGCAGGACATAAAGCGCAAGACGCTCGATCTGGGGTTCTACGCTTGCAACTTTCCCGAAGAGGTCGGCGGCGCAGGGCTGGGTCATCTCGACTTCGCCTTGGTCGAGCGCGAGCTTGGGCGCGGGTCGATGGCGCTGACGCATTTCTTTGGCCGCCCACAGAATATCCTGATGGCCTGTGAAGGAGACCAGCGCGAGCGCTACCTGCTGCCCGCCGTGCGCGGCGAACGTATGGACGCGCTGGCCATGACCGAACCCGATGCCGGATCAGACGTGCGGGGAATGAAATGCACGGCCCGGCGCGATGGCGGCGACTGGGTGGTGAACGGCACCAAGCATTTCATCTCGGGCGCGGATCACGCTGATTTCATCATCGTTTTCATCGCGACGGGTGAGGACATGACCGACAAGGGCCCCAAGAAACGCATCACAGCGTTTCTGGTGGATCGCGGCACGCCCGGCTTTGCGATCCGCGAGGGATATCGATCAGTGAGCCATCGCGGCTACAAGAACATGATCCTCGATTTCGACGAATGCCGGTTGCCGGATGCGCAGGTCCTTGGCGAGGTCGACGGCGGTTTTGCCGTGATGAACGAGTGGCTTTACGCCACTCGGATCACCGTCGCCACCATGAGCGTCGGACGCGCGCGGCGTTGCTTTGACTACGCGCTGCACCATGCCGCCGACCGCCGCCAATTCGGCCAGCAGATCGGCAAGTTTCAAGGAGTCAGCTTTCAGATCGCGGACATGATCACGGAAATCGACGCCGCTGATTGGCTGACGCTCGCCGCTGCATGGCGGTTGGATCAGGGTCTGTCCGCCAACCGAGAGATCGCATCGGCCAAACTCTACGCCTCAGAGATGCTCGCCCGGGTGACGGATGCGACGCTTCAGGTTTTTGGCGGCATGGGATTGATGGACGATTTGCCGATCGAGAGGTTCTGGCGGGACGCCAGGGTGGAACGGATCTGGGACGGCACATCAGAAATCCAGCGTCACATCATCAGCCGCGAATTGCTGCGGCCCTTGGGCGCCTGAAAATGGTTTCGCCGTGCCTTCGGCCCGTCGACACAATGGGGGCTCTGCCCCCAAACCCCCGAGGTATTTTCAGCCAGATGAATACAGGGGCAAAGCAAGTCCACCCCCCGTCCAAGCAGGACAGGGGGCTTCACCTGGCGCGGTCATCGGCTCCTCAGCCTGTTCCGCTTAGACAGATTGCCCGGTCAAGGTTAATAAGCCGTTGCTTCATCTGGCAAAAAATACCTCGGGGTGAATTGATCTCGGACTTGTTCCGAGATCAAGAGGGGCAGCGCCCCTTCGTGTTTGCGACGGATGCCCCATGACGGACGGGGCGCTGTCGCGGCTTCTAAGGCCCCGATCGATTGCCGTGATCGGTGGCGGGGCCTGGTGTGGCAGTGTTGTGGAGCAATGTCTGAAGATGGGCTTTGACGGGGCTGTCTGGCCGGTACATCCAAGCAAGCCGAGCATCGGCGGTGTGGCCGCATTTGCGGATTTGGACGCGCTGCCGCACGCGCCTGACGCCGTCTTTATCGGGGTGAACCGATACGCGACAGTCAGGGTGGTCGACAAATTGCGATCCATGGGTGCGGGCGGCGCGATCTGTTTCGCCAGTGGGTTTCTCGAAGCCGACGCCGAGATCGGCGATGGCGCAACCCTGCAACAGGACCTGATCGACGCAGCGGGCGACATGCCTATCATTGGCCCCAATTGCTACGGGCTTATCAATTATTTGGATGGTGCGCTGCTCTGGCCGGACCAACATGGCGGCACGCGGGTCTCTTCTGGCGTGGCGATCTTGACCCAAAGCTCCAACATGGCGCTGAATATTACCATGCAGACACGGGGCCTACCGCTGGCCTATGTCGTAACCGCCGGCAACCAGGCGCAAACCGGGGTTGCCAAGATCGGCTCAGCACTTTTATCAGATGAGCGTGTTACAGCACTTGGGCTACATATCGAGGGCATCGGCGATCTGCGGGCGTTCGAGGATTTGGCCGCGACCGCGCAGCGCCTCGGCAAGCCCATTGTTGCGTTAAAGGCAGGTAAATCGGATCTGGCGCAGGCCGCCGCGCTATCGCACACAGCATCTCTCACGGGCAGTGACGCCGGCGCACGTGCGCTTCTGCACAGGCTGCGTATTGCGCAGGTGGACAGCCTGCCTGCCCTGCTGGAAGCCCTGAAACTCCTGCATTTTGCCGGTCCTCTGGCGTCAAACCGCATCGTATCAATGTCCTGTTCAGGCGGCGAAGCGAGCCTGATCGCGGATACCGCCGAGGCCCATAACGTCTGTTTTCCGCCCTTGAGCGAGGCACAGAAAGCCCGATTGCGGATCACACTTGCGCCCATGGTGCCGTTGGCCAACCCATTGGATTATCATACCTTTATCTGGTCCGATGTCGAAAGCATGGCGGACGTATTCTGCACAATGTTGGATGGCGAGGCGGCCATGGGGTGCCTGATCGTAGATTTCCCCCGTGCCGACCGCTGCGAGATGACTGCTTGGGACTGCGTGTTGGAGGCAGGTGCCAAGGTCGTGGCCGCACAGCATAAGCCCTTTGCGCTTTTGGCCACCCTGCCCGAAGCACTGCCAGAGGTCATCGCAGACCGTGCCATCGCGGCAGGGATGATCCCACTGCATGGGCTGGATGATGCGCTTTCAGCTATTGAGGCGGCGGCCTTGGTCAGGGGCGCGCAATGGACGGCAGCACCAGTTCTGTTGCCGGGCAAGCCGCACGGGATTGAAACCATTTATGAGACCGAGGCAAAGGCGGATTTGGCACGCTTTGGCCTGACGGTGCCACGCGCTCAGACGGCGCATGCGGCGGCAGATCTAAAGGCGGTACTGGGTGATCTCCCTGCTCCCTTCGTGCTCAAGATCCACGGCGAGGCGCACAAGACCGAGAGCGGGGGCGTCCGGCTTTTCCATGAAAAGCCTCGCGATATCGTTGATATCGCTTTGGCCATGGGCGGCGAAAGCTGGCTGATCGAAGAGATGATCGTCGGCGCCATAGCCGAACTCTTGATCGGGGTGACCAGAGACCCGGCGCATGGTTTCGTGTTGACGCTTGGCGCCGGCGGGACACTGACGGAATTGTGGCGTGATACCGTGTCTGCCCTTTTGCCCGTGACCGAAAATGACATCTTGGACATGTTGACACGGTTGCGCATTGCGCCGCTTTTGCAAGGATATCGAGGGGCGCCCGCAGCGGATATGAAGGCCATTGTGGCAGCTGTTCTCGCCGTACAGGCCTATGTGGTGCGGTATCGGGACCTGCTGGACGAGGTGGAAATCAACCCGCTGATCGTAACGCCCGACCGGGCGGTCGCGGTGGATGCGCTGATCCGAAAAGGAGAGAAAGAATGAGCGACAGCCCAGTGATAACAAAAGTTTCCGGCCACGTCCTCGAAGTGACGCTGGACCGGCCCAAGGCCAATGCGATCGATCTGCAAACCAGCATCGCGCTTGGCGAGGTGTTTCGGGATTTCCGCGATAATCCGGAATTGCGGGTGGCCATCATCACCGGAGCGGGAGAGAAATTCTTTTGTCCCGGCTGGGATCTGAAGGCCGCCGCAGACGGAGATGCCGTGGATGGCGATTACGGCGTTGGCGGCTTTGGCGGGTTGCAGGAATTGCGCGGCCTTGGCAAGCCGGTGATCGCAGCCGTGAATGGCATATGCTGTGGGGGTGGGCTGGAATGGGCGCTGAGCGCCGATATCATTCTCGCGGCCGAGCATGCGCAGTTTGCCCTGCCAGAGATCCGGTCAGGCACCGTGGCGGATGCGGCCAGCGTCAAGCTGCCCAAGCGCATCCCCTATCATATCGCGATGGAAATGCTGTTCACCGGGCGCTGGATCGACGCCGAGGAGGCGCATCGCTGGGGCATGGTCAATCATGTCTACCCGGCGGATCAACTGCTTGAGCAGGCGCATGACATGGCAGAGCTGCTCGCCTCCGGCCCGCCGCTTGTTTATGCCGCGATCAAAGAGATCGTTCGCGAGGCGGAGGATATGACCTTTCAGGATGCGATGAACCGGATCACCAAACGGCAATTTGACACAGTGGATCGCTTGTACGACTCCGAAGACCAGCTTGAGGGCGCGAAAGCGTTCGCAGAAAAGCGCGATCCGGTCTGGAAAGGGCGCTAGAGAAACCTGCGTGTCACCGCGCATGCCCCAAACCTGAGCGGAGAGGCCGCCGGGTTGCGACAGTACACAATTGGATGCTAACGTGGCACCCGAGAATCGAGATCGGGACAACGCGGATCACCATGGCCACGACGACACAAACACTCGCCTTTCGCATCGTGACGGTCTGCCGCACCTGTGCTGTGGCCGTGATTGCGGGCATATGGCGGTCGCGCTCTATCAAAGAGATCAACGACACGGTCAAGAGCCGTTCGACCAAGGATCAGGTCTGGATAACCCTTGGCGTTCTCGGGCTGCTTTTTGGCCTGAGTCTCATCGCGGCACAATTCGGCTGGGCCGGGCTTTTGGTTTATTGGTTGGCGGTGATCCTGCTGGTGAACTAAGCCCTGTGGGCTGCATCGGACACGGCTTTCATACCTATCAAGATTGTCGCAGTAAGGCGCTTCGCCTGATCCGCTTACGCAAGGGCAGCGTAACCCCTTTATTCACAACGAAGGGGACTGTCATGGAAACGCTTGTTGGAATTCTGTTTCTTGGAAAGATCGGTTTCATTGTCGTGTTCAGCTATCTGAGCATTCGCGCAACAGAAAAGCTGCGCAACAGTGACGAGCCCAAATCGGCACTATCGCGCGATGGTATTGAGCAGCGATTGAAAGCTGCGGGCATGGAAAACTAAAACATCATACGACATGACAGCGCCGGGCCAAAAACCCGGCGCCGTCAGTTCAGGGGTCAGGCTGGCAGGAACAGATCGCTGTAGCGGTCCCGCAATATGTTCTTTTGCACCTTGCCCATCGTGTTGCGCGGCAATTCGGCCTCCAACACCAATTTACGCGGATGCTTGAACCGTGCGAGGCTTTGCTTGGCCGCCTCCATAATGGCGTCGGTATCAGGTGCGGCCCCTTGTTCAGGGATGAGCACGCCAACCACAGTCTCGCCAAAGTCGGGATGTGGCACGCCAATCACGGCACTTTCCAGCACACCGGGCTGATCATCCAGGAGAAGCTCGATTTCCTTGGGGTAGATGTTGTACCCGCCGGAAATGATCAGATCCTTGTTGCGCCCGACGATATGAACATAGCCGTCGGCGTCGATCCTGCCCAGATCACCCGTGATGAAAAATCCGTTGTCGCGCAGTTCCGCGCGGGTCTTGTCCGGCATCCGCCAATAGCCCTGAAACACGTTGTCGCCGCGCA
>CBFHML010000081.1:0-4743 GCA_965656855.1 Roseovarius sp. | reverse complement strand
GCCCGGTGGTGCGCTTCGGCTCGACATGGCGCGCGCCTGTGCGCGGCTAAGTCCATCCCTTGCCTTTACCGAGACGGGCAGCGGCCCGGATGGGGATAGCGGGCGCATCACGCTGCGCGACATGCCGACCTGCGTCGGCGATGTGGCATTGGCCCGCCCCGGCATGGGCGCGTCCTATCACCTGGCGATTGTTATGGATGACGCCGATCAGGCAATCACGCATGTGATCCGAGGCCAGGATTTGTTCGAGGCCACGCAGATCCATGTCCTGTTACAGCGCCTGTTGGGCCTGCCGACCCCTATTTATCACCACCACCGCCTGATCCGAGACGACGCGGGCAAGCGTCTTGCCAAGCGTGACGACGCCCGCGCACTGTCGACCTATCGGGACGCGGGCAAAACGCCGCAGGACATCCGCGCGATGCTGGACCTGTGACCCCGGCAAGCTGGCGGTCTCAGTCCTCGATCGGCGCCATGATCTCTATCTCGGCGCCCTCGCGGATACTGGTGTAAAAACAGCTGCGTCGATTGGTGTGACAGGCTGGTCCGGTCTGTTCGATCAAGATGAGCAAGCAGTCGCGATCACAATCCACACGCATCTCGACCAGCTTTTGCACGTGACCCGAGCTTTCGCCCTTGATCCAGAACGCCTGCCGCGACCTGCTCCAATAGGTGACGCGCCCTGTCTCCAGCGTTTGCGCGATGGATTGCGCATTCATCCACGCCATCATCAGCACGTCGCCGGTGGCCGCGTCCTGCGCGATGGCCGGGATCAGACCTTGGTCGGTGTAGCGCAAGCTTGACGGATCGAACTTCATCGCAGAAACCTTTTGAAACTTTGTCTTGGTCCCTTATCTATGGGGTCAGGCTGAAAAGGGAAAGCCATGAGCGGCGAGACGGACCTGATCAAACTCTACTCTGCCAAGATCCTGGAGCTTGCAGCGGACATGCCGCATGCGGGGCGTCTTGAGGCGCCCGATGCCACGGCCAAACGCCGCGCGCCGCTCTGCGGCTCTAACGTGACGGTAGACCTCAAAACCGATGGCGCCACCATCACCGCCTATGCCGCTGACGTAAAGGCCTGCGCCTTGGGTCAGGCGGCGGCCAGCGTGGTGGGCCATGCCATTATCGGCTGCACCGAGGATCAGGTGACCGCGGCCCGCGATGCGCTCAAGGCGATGCTGAAATCAGACGGCCCGACGCCGGATGCCCCATTTGACGGGCTCGAAGTGCTGCGCCCGGCGCGCGACTACAAGAACCGCCACGCCTCTATCCTGCTCACGCTGGAGGCCGCTGCCGAGGCCATGCAGGGCGCGCGCGCCTCTGCCTGAGTCAGGCCACGTCTTTCCCACCCTATCTTTCGACCTACCTGTGAGGCATCCTTTTTGGAGAGCCCCGGATGATCGACCAGAACAGTGCCGCCATCGGGCGCTTCGACAAATCCTTCCTTGTGCATATGATCAAGGACTTTTTCCTGATCCTCGTCTTGGTCACGATCGTGGAATTCTCGATCAAGGCATCCCTCGTTTACTACAATTTCACCACCAACGGCGAAACCGAGGCCGCCCGCGTGACGGAAAACCTTGCCGATAACGTGCGCTCCATCATGCGCAACGAAGGCGGGCCCGTGGCCGCGCGCACCATGTACCCGATCCTTGAGACCAACTGGAACGATCTGGGCTATGAGATCGCGATTGAACCCGCGCCCGTCACCATCACCTCCATCGAGGAAAATTTCGGCTTCACCCCCGAGGGCATACCCGCCGGAGAGTGGCCCGAAGGGCGCCATAAGGTCTCTGTAGAAGAGATCACCGCAGAACCCTTTTGCCTTGCCTGCCACACCTCTGCCAATGTGGGCGATGTTCTGGGCACGGTGACCGTGCGCAATTATCTCGCAAAGGATTTCGCATTGTGGTCCAAGGACATACAGCTGTCCGGCGGGTTGGCTGTTGGCAAAATCCTGCTGCATTCGGTCCTGCTGTTTTTGATCCTGCGCGCACGGATGGAGCCGCTGATCGGACTGCGCTCGGTCGTGTCGAACCTTGCGCGGGCCTATGGCGGGTTGCATCACCGGGCTGATATCCGCACGGCGGATGAATTCGGCGCATTGGCCCGCGACCTCAACCAGTTTCTCGACCGGATCAGCCGCGTGATCGGCGAATTGGATCAGGTGCTCAGCCGCGTGGTCAACGTCAATGACGATATTGTCCGCGTGCAGTACGATCTGCGCACCCGCATCGACAGCGTGATCGGCCGCCTGCGCAAGTTGGAACGCGGCGCGATGGTCTCTGCCAAGGGGGAGCCGCGCCTGTCGCAGCGCTGGTTCGAGGCGGCGCGCCTGTCTCTCTTGTCGCATAAGGAGGGCAAGGACGATCCCGACGCAACAGCCGCCCTGCTGGACGAGTTGCAAGAGGTGATCGCCAGCGCCGAGGCACAGATCGGCAATTCCGAGGCGCTGTTTACGGATCTCGCCGATCTGGGCGAAGAATCGGAAACCCTGCGCGAGGCGATGGCGGAAATGAACCGGCTTGAGGAGCGCCTGAAAGGCATCATCGAATCCGGCACGACCCTTGTGCAGCGCGTGCGCCCCGATGCCAGCCATGCCAACATCGACACGCCGGATACCGGCAAAGCATAAAAAAACCGCCGCACGCTGAAACAGCGGCGGCGGCAAGAATGCGGATCCCGTGGTGGCCGTCGCGCGCCCGAGGCGAGGCAAAAGCCGCCGGGCAGAAACGATGGGACAGTATCGATATCACGTCAGGTTTGGGACAGGAGACGCGATTCAGACGACGGTCACGAGAAGTCGCAGGCAGAAATCCTTACATCAAACCGGGAAGATAGAGCCCGCCAACGAGCATCACGCTCAGAGCGGCAGCACCGATGAAATCCGAAAGCAACGTATCGCTAGAGCGTCGTGCGGCGGTCTTGATCTGGCTGAGCATTGGCTGTCTCCCTCTTCGGTCGTTTGTGTTGCTCCTTTGTTCTCAATTCCTGTGGATAAAGTAAAGAACTTTTTAAGAACATTTGTGAACGAGTGAGAACAAAAAAGCCCAAGCCACTGATTAAATTGAATAGATTTATCCAACGCCAATCAGCCGGATCGCCTCGTCCTGCCCCATCAACCACAGCAGAACACGCGCCGCTGTTCCGCGCTCGCTGTGCAACTCGGGGTCATCGGCCAGCAATTTGCGCGCATCGCTCTGTGCCACGGCCATCAGCGATGCCTGCGCCTCAAGGTCGGCGACGCGAAACCGGGGCAGCCCTGATTGCGCCGTGCCGATCAGGTCGCCCACGCCGCGCATTTCCAGATCCACCTCCGCGATGCGAAAACCATCCTCGGTCTCGCGCATTGTGTCCAGCCGTCTCTGACCACTTTCGCTGAGTGGCGCCTGATACATCAGCAAGCAGGTCGACGCCGCCTCACCGCGCCCCACGCGCCCCCGCAACTGGTGCAACTGGGCAAGGCCGAAATGCTCTGCCCGTTCGATGACCATGATCGACGCGTTGGGCACATCCACCCCCACCTCGATCACCGTGGTCGAGACCAGCACGCTGGTTTCGCCCCGCTGGAACGCGGCCATCGCGGCGTCCTTTTGATCGGGGGGCATCTGGCCATGAACCAGCCCGACGCACCCCTCACCCAGTGAGGCGCGCAACCGCTTGAATCGCTCTTCCGCGCTGCTGAGATCGACCGCCTCGCTTTCGTCGACCAGCGGACAGACCCAATAGGCCTGCCGCCCCTCCGCAATGGCCCCGCGCAGATGCGCGACCACCTCATCCATGCGGCCCATATTGATCAGCGCGGTCTTGATCGGTTTGCGGCCGGGCGGTTTTTCATCCAGCACGCTCACATCCATGTCGCCATATTGCGCCAACGCAAGCGAGCGCGGGATCGGCGTGGCCGTCATCACCAGAACGTCCACCGCGACGCCCTTTTTGCCCAGTTCCAGCCGCTGCCGCACGCCAAACCGGTGCTGTTCGTCCACGATGGCCAGCCTCAGATCGGCAAACTCCACGTCTTTTTGAAAAACGGCATGGGTGCCGACAAGGATCTGGATCTCACCACTCAGCAGCGCGGCCAGCTTTTCGCGCCGCGCGGCCCCCTTATCGCGCCCGGTCAGCAAGTCCAGCCGGACGCCCGCCGCCTCGGCCAAGGGGCGCAGGCCCGCCAGATGTTGGCGTGCCAGAATTTCGGTCGGGGCCATCATCACGCCCTGCCCGCCCGCCTCGACCGCGACCAGCAGCGCCATGAGCGCCACAAGCGTTTTGCCCGCGCCCACATCGCCCTGAAGCAGGCGGTTCATCTTTTGCGGGCGCGCCATATCGGCGGCGATCTCTTTTACCGCGCGTTCCTGTGCGCCTGTCGGCTGATACGGCAGCGCCGCGCGCACATTCGCCTGCAGATCACCGCTGCCTTGCGTCACCCGCCCCTTGCCCCGGCGCAGTTTCGCCCGCGCCAGACCCAGCGTCAGCTGATGCGCCATGAACTCGTCATAGGCCAGCCGCTCGCGCGCGGGATGGCTGGGGGCCAGATCACCAAGCGTCAGCGGCTGATGCGCCGCTCGCACGGCGTCTTGCCAGTCAGGCCAGCCTGCGCGCGCCTTTTGTGGCGGATCGATCCATTCGGGCAGGTCCGACACCCGTGTCAGCGCGCTTGCCACGCCTTTGGCCATCACCCGTTGCGTGACCCCGGCGGTCAGCGGATAAACCGGCTCAAAATCCGGGATTTCTCCCGCCTCG
>CBFHML010000080.1:0-7229 GCA_965656855.1 Roseovarius sp. | reverse complement strand
CTATCATTCCCTTTCCAACGAACAGAAGGAGCGTGTCGCATGACACCCAAGACACCCGTTGCCCTGATCACCGGCGCCGGCTCCGGCATAGGCCGCGCGCTGGCCATCGAGGCGGCACAGTTGGGATATGACCTTATCCTGGTCGGCCGCAGGCAGGCGCAGCTTGAAGAAACGGCGAGCCTTCTGGTGGCCGGAACGGCGCGGCTCGTGCCTGCCGACATCACCACGCCAGAGGGTCGCGCAGCGATCGTCGCGGCGGCCGGGGAGCGGCTGGATATCCTCGTGAACAACGCCGGGCGGCTGGCGGTGGGTCGGCTGACCGACCTTGGTGACGAGGATATCGCCCAGACCGTAGGCACCAACGTGACCGCCCCTGTGCAACTGACCCGCGACCTTGTGCCGGCGCTGTCCCGGGCGCAGGGCCGGATCGTAAACATCGGCTCGATGTTCGGCATGATCGCCTTTCCCTATTTCTCGGCCTACTCGGCCACGAAGTTCGCCATGCGCGGGCTGTCCGATGCGCTGCGCCGCGAACTGTCGGAGTTCGGCATAAAAGTGACCTATGTCGCGCCGCGTGCCACGCGCACGCCGGCACAGGGTGCCTTCGCCCACCTTGTCGAGCCCTTCGGCATGGCGCTGGACACGCCCGAGCGTGTCGCCAAGCGGGTTTGGACGGGCATCACGGCGGGGCGCAAGACGATCTATCCCGGTTTCGGCGAACGCGTCTTCGCCCTGCTTCAGGCGCTGGCGCCGTCGCTGATCGACACCGCGCTGACCCACAAGGCCGGGACTGCTCGGGCGCAGGCGGCGCTCAATTCCTACACAACACAGAAAGAGGTTTGATCCATGAGCTACAATATCATTCGCCCCACCGCAGAGGGGCAGCCATTGACCGACGCGCCCGTCGTGGCGCAAATCCGGTCGCACCTGGACGAGGATGGCTGGACCCTGCTGCGCGGCTTTCGCACCGATATGATGGCGTTCAGTGCGCTGACCACGGCGCTTTGCCGCAAGATCACGTTTGACCCGGCGCGGGAATACGGCGACGCCAACACGCAAAAGGTCGATGCCGGGACCGGTCCGATCGGCCTGCATACCGAAAACGGCAATACGCCGGTCTGCCCCGATATTGTGGCCTTCTACAGCCCGGTTGCGGCCTTCGAGGGATCACAGACCACGGTCTGTGATGGGCGGGCGGTTTATGATGCGATGAACGGCACCCAAAAGTCCCGCTGGCAGCGCGACATGGTGGTGGAACGCTACCTGCCAGAGCAGCTTTGGAAGCGATACCTGGCCAATGAGCATCCCGCCATTTCCCGTCCCGAAGAGGTCACGCCGGAACATGTCGAACAGTTTCGCGCCGCAATCCCGAACCAGGATTTCGATATGCTGGACGATGGCGGTATCAACTATCGCCTGACAGTGGCGCCCGTGCGCGGCTCGGCCCTATCCGGCGGACAGGGCTTTGCCAACGCGGTGCTGGGCCCGTCGCACAACTACGCCCCGCCACGGTACCGGTTCGGGGATGCAGATCTCGTCAGCGAAGCCGAGATCGAGGAAATGCGCGCGCTCGCCGAGACGTTCACACACGAGATCAACTGGCAGGATGGCGATATCGCTGTTCTGGACAACACGCGGGTCATGCATGGCCGCCGCGCCATCGTCGACACCAATCGGCAACTTTTCATTGGCATGGGCAACGTATGAGGCTTTGCGGTCGATCTATCCATCCCATCAAAGGAAACCAAGACCATGAAACGTATCACGACCCTTATCCTGCTGTCCCTTTTTGCCGCCGGTCCGGCAGTGGCCGACCCGATTGAGGGTCTGTGGCGGACCGCGCCGGACGATCACGGCGACATCGGCTATATCCGTGTGGGCAGCTGCGGAGCAAGTTATTGCGGTGTGCTGGAACGCGCGGAAAACGCGCAAGGCAAGGCGATCCAGCCCGATACGCTGGGGCGCAAGATTGTCTGGAACCTGACCCATAGCACGTCAAATGAGTACAAAGGTCGGATCTATGCCCCGGACCGCGACAAGGAGTACATGTCGAAGTTGAAGCTGTCAGGCAACCGTATTTCGGTCGATGGCTGCGTTCTGGGCGGGCTGATCTGCCGGAACGGCGGCCAGTGGACGCGGGTGCAGTAACGACGATGGCCCGATGCGGTCCGGTGTCCTGGCCCGAGACGAAAGCGCAGGCCCTTTTCGAAGGGCCTGTTCGCCATTTCCTGACGCGCGGAGTGACGCAGAGCAAGAGAGCAAGTTGGCATTGCCCCGGCGCCGGTTTTGCCCTTTCATAGCCCACGCGATCTTCGAGGATAGTTCCATGCAGCACGTCGGGTCCATGCAGGCCAGCACCCTGAAATACGTCACCCACTTCCTGATCGGCAGCGTCGTCTTTTTCGTCTTCGACGTGGCAAGTGACATCTACGAGCGCGTAATCGCCAGTAGCGCACCAAGCGTGCTTGACCTGACGCACCTGTTCTTCGAGGTGTTCTCTGCGGGGGCCCTGATCCTGGCGATCCGGGTCCTTGTCCGCCAGTTACGCTGGCTTCAGGACCGCAACACGCAGCAGTCGCAATCGCTGAGTTTCCTGCGCGGCGAGATGGACAGTTTTGTGCAGGGAAAGTTCGACGAGTGGAGTCTTACTTCGGCCGAGCGTGACATCGCGATGTATATGCTGAAGGGGCTCAGCATCGCCGAGATTGCCGCGGCCAGGTCCACCGCCGAGGGCACGATCAAGGCGCAGACCTCAAATATCTTCCGCAAGACGGGCGTTGCGTCGCGCATGGAACTGATGAGCCTTTTCATGGACGAGTTTTTGGATGTCGGTGCGGGAATTAGCGACAGGATAAGGCATGTCGGATAAATATGGTTCAATGACGGAGATCAATTTTTCTCATCTGATCGAAAGCCAAACCCCGCGTTTCACGCTATTTGAATGGCGTTCCAATGATCGCTCCGAAGATTCAAAACCGCCGTTCCCGAAAGTCGCAGCGAATGACCGATTTCCGCCCCTTCTGTGGAAAAACACCCGTTCGCTCCCGCAAAAATCCGGCGCATCATACATGGGCGCGCGCCCTACCTGTCAGGCTTTTCGCGTTTGCTGCGGTGCGGGAAAGATCTTTGCCAACTTCCGGAGGTTCTGGAGAACTGGTTTGCGGAGATTGCGGCCAGCGCCAGCCGGCCTGCCCCAGCTGTGACGCGGGTTGGCTGGTCGAACGGCGCGGCCGCTATGGCGCATTTCTCAGCTGTGTTCGCTTCCCGGAATGTGATGGAAAATCCAAGCTTCAGAATAGCCCATTACATGCAGAAAGAACACGACCCGGCCATTGGCAAGACGTCCGACGAAGATCCGCAGGCGGCCGACTAATTACCTTCATGGATACTGACGTCGATGAGCAGACTCGGAGCGAGGTGCACTCGCAGAGTGTTGTATCGCCGAACCGGGATTCGGCTTGCTTTGCGAGCTCAACCTCCGCGATGGCGTTTCTGTCTTTCCAGTCGCCCGAGATAAGAACCCCACAGTAATCCTACCAATTCCGTGCAATGTGGTCTTGCGCGAGAAAACTGGAGACACTCCAAGCTTGAGGTTCTCAGGAGGTCACCGACTGGTGCACTTTGAGTGCTTTGCTTATGCCCGACTTGACACCATATCCTCTAATTTTCTATATTTTATATATATGTCAGTAACTTAAGATAGAATCCTACCACCCCAGCCATAATCACAAAAAGTTCCTGATGTTGAACGTGGAAAATCGGCTCTGGTCGTGGTCACACGCCAGTGAAATACGACTCTGCCCCACAGGGACTTGCAACGATTTCTATACGGTGACGAAGAATTGCCCGCTTTACCCAGCCCCGCGTGTCTGATCCAAGACGGGCCACAAGCGCCATCAACCAAGGCCCCCACATGACCCCGGCACACGACATCTGTATCATTGGCGCCGGGCTGTCGGGTCTCGCACTGACTGTAGCGCTGCGGGCCGAAGGGCGCGACGTGGCTCTGCTGGAGGCGCGGGATCGCGCGGGCGGACGGGTGCTATCCCCAAGAGGGTTAGATCTTGGGCCATCTTGGATCTGGCCACAGAACCACCGGATGTTGGCGTTGCTCGACCGCTTGGGCCTAGAGGTTTTTCCCCAACATGCCACCGGCAGGTTGGTCTTTGAGGACCAAGCCGGGACGATCCGCCGGGATCTGGATTTTGCCACGATGGGCGGTGCCTTGCGTGTGGCGGGTGGGCTGGCACGGGTGACGGCGACACTGGCCGATCATGCGGGCGACAGCCTGCGGCTTGCCTGCCCTGTGCGCCACCTGAGTGAGGATTCCAGCGGCGTGACCGTGACCACTGACGCGGGTCGCATGCGGGCTGCGCGTGTCGTGCTGGCCTTGCCGCCGCGCCTTGCTGCGGGACTGGGCGTTTCGGTGCCGGATGTTTCAACGTGGATGGCCGGACATGCCAAGCTTGTTGCAATCTATCCGGCCCCTTTCTGGCGCGACCAAGGGCTGAACGGGGACGCGATTTCACATCGCGGCCCGCTGGCCGAGATCCACGATGCCTCTCCCGCCGATGCGCAAATCGGCGCGCTCTTTGGCTTTGCTCTGCCCGGTGCGGCGCGCCAGCCCACGTTCCAAGAGGCTGCGTTGAGCCAGCTTGCGCGCCTCTTTGGACAGGCGGCAGGCCACCCCGATGATCTGATCATCAAGGACTGGAGCACCGACGCCGCAACCGCGACCACAGCCGATCGCACGCCGCCTCCGGGCCACCCGACCTATCGGCCCCTGCCCGGCACAGAGCGCGTGATCTTTGCAGGGACGGAAACCGCGCCAGAAGATGGCGGTTTTCTGGAAGGCGCTTTGGCCGCCGCCGAGGCCGCCCACAACCGCATCGGCAAGATCATCATGTGATCCTCCGGCAGGCGGTTTGAGGCGGCCTCCGCCAGATAGCGCGGCACTGTGTCTGCGGCGGGTTTGCCAGTGGCGTTGCCCCGCCCGGCGCGCTATTTCGTGACCCATGCGGCGCTATGTTCCGACCCTGCTTCTCTTGGTGCTGGCCCTGAACACGGGCTGGTTCGTGATCTATTCCGGCGATCTTGGCCTGCGTGGCCTTTTGTCCCAGACCCCGGCTGCGGTGTCGCGTGTGTTTGAGACAGGGGGCGTTCTGGCCAATGCCGGGATTGCCCTGCATATGATCGCGGGCGCGGTTCTGACACTTGGCGCGCCGCTTCAGGCGCTGCCGGTCGTTCGACGTCGCTGGCCCGGTCTGCATCGGCGGTTCGGGTATGGCCTGTTTGTGCTGGCTGTGGTGACGGGGCTTGGCGGGCTGGTCTATATCACGCTGAATGGCACCATCGGCGGCTGGTGGATGAGCCTTTGGTTCGCCATTTATGGCGCGGCCATGATCTGGGCTGCGGCCAACACGGTCTATCATGCGCTGGCCAAGGACATGCGGCGGCATTTTGACTGGGCGGTGCGATTTGTCGTGCTCGCGGTTGGCTCGTGGATTTACCGAATGCATTACGGCCTCTGGTTCGCGACAACCGGCGGCCTTGCCTCGAACGAGGCGTTCACCGGGCTCTTTGACCAGATTCAGGTTGTGGCATTTTTCGTGCCCTATCTCGTGATTGCCGAGATCGCCCTGCGATGGCGCCGCGTGCGGCGTGGGTCCATGTGCTGACCTGTCCTGCCTAGGGCTGTTACATTTGGCGTTTTGGGGCGCGCGGGCACCGTATCCGCTTTCAAAGGGGCACAGGGCCGGGTAGGCAACCGTATTCTTGAAGGTTTGGGACACGTCATGGCGCAGAATGCCACCATTTACAAAATCGAGCTGTCGGTCTCTGATATGGATCGGCACTATTACGAGACCCATAAACTGACATTGGCCAAACATCCCTCCGAGACGGATGAGCGGCTGATGGTCCGTATTCTCGCCTTTGCGCTGAATGCTCACGAGCATCTGGAAATGACCAAGGGGCTGTCGACCGATGACGAGCCCGACATCTGGCAGAAAAGCCTGAGCGGCGAGATCGACGTCTGGGTCGCCCTTGGCCTGCCCAGCGAAAAGATCCTGCGCCAATCCTGTAGCAAGGCGGCACAGGTGCGCGTCTATCCCTATGGTGGCAGGACGGCCGATATGTGGTGGGATAAGGTCAGGAACGGCACCACCCGTTTCGACAACCTTCAGGTGATCAATTTCCCTCAGGCGGACAGCGAAGCCTTGGCACATCTGGCAAGCCGCGCGATGAAGCTTCAGGTCAATATTCAGGATGGCGACGTCATGGTCAGCGTCGAGGACAGCGTCGTCTACGTCACGCCCGACATCTGGAAGGGCGCAGCTTAATCATCCGTCGCGGTAAAGACGCAGCCCGGCCACGGCGATCTCGGCGTGGAATTCACGCCCGATGGCAAGAATGCCGATGCGCCGCAGATGGCCGGGGTCAAAACCGGCATCGGTTTTATGCGCCTCCACCGTGTCAAAGGGGACGCGCCGCGTCTGCCATGCCTGCGTCGTCTCGATGGTCGCGCGAAACGATTGCCACGGGCGCGTCAGCTGATCGGTGCGCAGGCGGATGTCATAGCTTTCGCCATTGCCGTAAACATCAAGCTCGACCCCGTCCCAGCCGCTCGCATCAAAGCCGGTGCCGTCATCGCGCAGGTCGAACGCCATCTGGATGAACCCGCCATTATTGTCGAGCGACACCTCACCGCGCAAGACCGTCGCCGCGCGATCGGCTATGGTCTCATGAGAAATGCCGCCCGTTGACACGCCGCCCATGACGCCGTCGGGCACATATTCCCAATCGGGGCGAAGCTCTGTTTTGCGAGACTTGGTCATGTGGCTAACCTGTGGTGATTTCCCGGCGTGTCCATCCTGCAGCACAGATGGCACCCCCCGGCGCCCTGATCAACCACGCAAAGTGTATGGCCAAAACGATCCTACGGGACGATTGACCGATGTCGACACAGGCGCCCTACCAGCCGGCGGAATTGGATGAGGCACAGCAAGCCCGGCAATGGGCGCGGCTTCAAGGCCGTCAGACCACCGCGCATCGCCGGGGTAGTTTCCCAAACCAGACCTGAGTGGACCGCGCAGCGAAGGGCTTGATAGAGCCGATTCTGTGGAAAAACAACGTGTTGCTGGCGCAGAAAGTAACGTTCTGAACTGGCCACGAGCGCCTTTGTAATCAGGCTTTGCGCGCTTGCCGCGGTGCAGGAAAGATTTTGGCCA
>CBFHML010000079.1:0-1300 GCA_965656855.1 Roseovarius sp. | reverse complement strand
GTTCGCAGGTCATGCGCGGGCTGAGACTGCCGAAAGGGTCCTGAAACACGATCTGGATATCGGCACGGCGGCGGCGAAGCTGGCGGGTGGACCAACCGCGCATGTCCTCTCCTTCGAAGCGCATCGTCCCTTCGGACTGGATCAGGCGCATCAGCGCCAGCGCGAGCGTGGTCTTGCCTGAGCCGCTTTCGCCGACGATGCCGAGAGTTTCGCCCGCATGGAGCGTGAAACTGGCATCGTTCACGGCCTTGACGTGGCCCACGGTGCGCTTGAGCAGGCCTTTTTGTATCGGGAACCATATTTTGAGGTTTTCCGCCTCGATCAGGCGCGGCGCGTTTTGTGGAACAGGCTCTGGCGCGCCCGAGGGAGAGGCGCCAAGCAGCTTGCGGGTGTAGGGATGCTGCGGATTGGCGAAAAGCTCGGCTGTGGGGCCGCTCTCGACGATTTCGCCATCCTTCATCACGCAGACTCGGTCCGCGATCTTTTCCACGATGCCAAGGTCATGGGTGATAAAGAGAAGCCCCATCCCCTCGTCACGCTTGAGATCGGCCAGAAGATCGAGGATCTGGGCCTGAATGGTCACGTCGAGCGCGGTTGTCGGCTCATCCGCGATAAGAATGTCGGGCTTGTTCGACAGCGCCATGGCGATCATCACGCGCTGGCGCTGGCCACCCGACAATTGATGCGGATAGGCGCCAAGCCGGCTTTCGGGGTCCCGGATGCCGACGCGGTGCATGAGGTCGATGATACGCGTCCGCACCTCGGCACCGCTCACACCCTGATGCAACTCAATGGACTCGCGCAGCTGCTTTTCGAGCGTGTGCAGCGGGTTGAGCGAGGTCATCGGCTCTTGAAAGATGAAGGATATGTCGTTGCCGCGCACCTCTCGCAGGCGCTTGTCGCCCGCGCCGATCATTTCCTTGCCCTCATAGGTGACGCTGCCGCTGACGCGTGCGCCCTCACCCAATAGCGACACGGTGGAAAGCGCGGTCACGGATTTGCCCGAGCCGCTTTCGCCCACAAGTGCGACCGTCTCGCCGCGATCCACGGTAAAGGACACGCCTTTGACCGCTTCTTTCTCTGCGCCGTCCTGACGGAAGGCGACGCGCAGGTTGTCGACCTTGAGCAGGCTCATTGGAAGGTCTTTCTGGGATCAAACGCGTCGCGCACGCCCTCAAAGATAAAGACGAGCAGCGACAGCATGATGGCGAAGGTGAAAAACGCAGTGAAGGCCAGCCACGGCGCCTGCAGGTTCTGTTTGGCCTGAAGGGTCAACTCCCCAAGGGACGGGGCAGAGGCG
>CBFHML010000078.1:0-22380 GCA_965656855.1 Roseovarius sp. | reverse complement strand
CGGACCTCATGCCCTGGAACTACGACCCCAAGGTGTGACCGGAACACCGGTTACGAAGAGACATACCAATATCAATTGTTCTACGGGCCAAGTCTGCAACTATTTCAACCGGTGCAGCAGCGTCTTGTACTTCCAATATCGACCGGAGTTGGCATTCTTCGCGCAAATGCTGAAGTTCATCCCGTTTGCGCAGCAAAGGGTCTATCTGGTGTTTTCTAGAAAGCTTTTCACTGACTACAGTTTCAGTCTGCCTGCTCAAAATTAGAGACAGATCGCGAGTTTCTTGGTGCCAAGCATCCACAACTGCGGAGGCTTCAACCGACTTAGCAGGTATCTTACCCCCAGCAGATATGAGCCGATTTAATTCACTCCAATCTGGAGGCATGCGGTCAAATCCTTTGACCCCTGTGCTTTCATGAGTAAGGAATCTCCGCAATTCGTTGAGAAGCATCTTCTGATCTGTATCTACAACATTGTCTTGCTTGAGCAAAATATCGCTAATTGTGAGAATAGACATCCAAGACCAATGAAAAACAGGGATTTTCGAGCGGCTTTTACGTACCTCCTCTACTGGGTGATGTTCTGGCTGAGTGGCGAATTGATTGGATATTGTAATCACGCAATCAAGGCCCTGTTCTTTGGCAATTTCCCTGTATTTTTCTATCTGTTCAGCACCAATATCGGCGTTTCCGACTTTGGCCTCTACTAATGCGCGCCATTCGTTAGACCCGGTGCGTAAAATTATAAGCCCATCAGGGCGGTCCTTAACCTTCGTTTTTTCGTTGCTGAAGACTATCTCGGTGTAACAGTCGATTTTTGTACGCTTGCCCACCCGCTTGCCAACCGTAAGCATCAGTTCACAGCCAAATTCTTCTATTATCGAAATACAGCCTAGTAAAATTGATGTAGCTCGACCCTCTTTGGACGTTGTCGCCAGAACTGGAAACAATCGGGCGGCTTCGCCTTGAACAAGGTACTCGGGGCGGTACATTTTTCGCTCCTTCAAAACACTTTTACCAACTCTAAGCGAAACAAGATTGCGGACACAACCTCTAGCAACTCGCCTTTCCAGATTCCTATGTGCGGGCATATTGATACCTCCACCCACATCAATTGAGTACATAAGCCGCATAACCGTCATCCCCGCGAACGCGGGGATCTCTTTGTTGCAAGAGATCCTCGGGTCTGGCCCGAGGATGACGGTGTGATACGGATCGGCCGGAACGCTTACTTTTGAAGTCCCCAAACCCTCAAATATCCACCATGTTCTCGTTCTCCCACTGACGGACATGCGCGGCGTAGGCCTCCCGGTCCTGCCGCGCCAGCTAGCGGAACGCGGCGTGGAATTCGCCATCATAAGGCCCCGCATGTACCATCCACAATTGCCTGTGCTCAGGAGCGTGGCGCGGCCCTTGGTCACTGTAACTATCGCGTCAAAAAGGCCGACAAGGCCAAGACGACGGTCACGGTGATTTTCACCAATGGCTTTGAGCGGCGGCTTTTCTTTCGGGACGGTAAGTTCCTGAAGGCAAGCGTGACGATGTCCGGGGTTGGCACCAACACCGAGTGGCGCCTTGAGGACGGCATGTACATGATCGAGGTGGGCGGTCAGCGCTATGAAGTGCCCGAAAGCTTGATTTCTGAGCAATAAGATCGGCGTCAAACTCGCCACAAAAAACCCGCGCCAATTGAATGGCGCGGGCTCTTTCTTTGCAAAAGATTACTGCATGCTTTCCGCAGTCACCTTGTAGATTTCGCCCTCGTCCGTGGCGACATAGAGCGCGTTATCCGGCCCCATCTCCAGCCCACGGAACCTGGCCTCGAACCCGAGCGGCATTCGCGTGATATTGTTGATCCCCATGCCGTCATCCGTGAGGCTGATCATGTCGATGCGTGACCCGATCGGTGTGTCACCAAAGCCGATGCCCATGATACCGACGGCCAACCGACCCTCGTAAAAGCCCCAGTTCTCACCGGTGAGGAACGCTGCGGACCCGGTGCCCTGAGAGAACCCGTTGTTGTTCCACGAAGGCGGCATCAGATCGTCAAAGCGCGTATCGCTCATCGGCGTGTAGGCCGCGCGGATTGCGGGATCCATGCCATCGGTCTGGTTGGGCTCATAGCCACAGTACTCGTCCGGGCACTCACCCCGGCCACCTGTATTCTGGGCGGGATCCCAACCGGCATTGCCACCGTTCACAAGCGCGGTGACCTCATCATTGTGCCACGGGCCATGTTCGGCAGTGAACGCCCGGCCATCGCTTGGGCGGAAATCAATGCCCTGCACGTTTCTGTGCCCGTAGGTGTAGATGCGCGGGTCGAACCCTTCGGGTGGGTTATTTTCCGGATGCGCATTGCCGTCGCCGTCGATCCTCAGGACTTTACCACACAGCAAGGTACCATCTTGCGGACAGATGCCCCGGTGACGATCACCACCTGCGACCCAGAGATAGCCGTCTGGGCCAATGCCCATTCTGCCGCCGTTATGCGCGCCGGGGCCGCCAAAGGGCTGATCGGAATCGAACGGCTTGAACTGGATATCCGTGACAATATCGGTTCTGTCGGACACGGCTGTCAGGTCATCGCTCACCGTGAATCTCATCACGATGTTTCCGTCGCACCTCTCGAAGTTGGTCTTGCAACCGTCGCCGTGATACTTGGTCGAACTCGAATAAAGATAAAGCCTACGGTTTTCGGCAAAGTTGCTGTCCAGCTCCACGCCGAGCATCCCGGCCTGTCCTTCGCAGAAAAGGTCACTGCCCATATCCGCGTAACCCTCAGTGTCCTCCATACCGTAAAGGGCGTTCACCGTTCCATCCGGCGTTCTGACAGAAAGACCATCACATTTCTCGGTAAAGAACATGGCGCCGTCGGACGTAAAGGTCATGTCCCAAGGGGCGTCCAGCTCTTCCAACACAACCGTTGGTGTGATTTTCGGAACGTCCATCGCCTCGCCGTTTGCCTGTGCGAGTGCGGAGTGTGCCGCTGTCGTCATACACAGGGCTGCGAGGGCTGATACGAGCCGCTTTTCCATGATTATCCTCCCAAATATTCATCATGAGTGAAGTATTTTCCGCTAAGTTCAGCTTGAGCGTCAAGAAAAATATCTTTTCGACCTCACAGACGATCGGATTAAGACCTTGGCTTTGAGGGGCTGGCAGCGCTCAATTTTTTCCTGCCGCGTCAGCTTGCGGGACGCAGCGTGGAATTCGCCCCCCATCAGATCCCGCAGGTCCCTGCCCCGGCCTTGGACCGGCGGCCCGACAGGCCCGGCGCGATGGTCGTGGACTCTCAGCTGTGGAAAAACGGGTTGGACCAGGCCCGCTTGCCCGCGGCGTCGATCACGGTGATGCGGAACCAGTCCGACCCCGCGACCCGGTCAAAAGGCACCCGTGTGCGGGTCATCGACGTGCCGTGCACCGCATGTGCCGCCGAGCCTTTGCCCTGCACGATAACGCTGCTCACCGCAGAGCTTTCCACATAGACGGCCTCGGTATCGAACGTGATGTTGCGCAGCTCGGGGCCCATCGTGCTGTAGTGATGGCCAGCTTTCAGCGCGTCCAGCAAGGCCTCTGGGGTATTCTCAACGGCTTTGACCATGACCCAGCCACCAAAGTGATCGGGCTCTGAAAAATGCGCATCATCCGTCGCACACAGCGTCAGCTTGCGCCCTTCGGTCAATAGCTGATCCAGCGTATAGAACCCGTGCGGGCGGTCACATCCCGTCGCACAGCCGTGGTTGTAGATCTCAACAGCATGGGCCGCGTCCAGCGATCTGGCATCCGCCGTGGTCAGACCCGACCATTCCGGATGCGCGATCGCAACAAACGCGCCGCTGTCGCGTGCCCGCGCCGCAATGCTGGGGCCGCTTTCCTGATCGGGCACAGGCACAAAGCCGGGCGCATTGGGCCGCTCGAAATCAGCGGGCAGACCAACCGCAAGGATATGCCACAGCTCTCCGTTTTCCATCGCACCGGAATGCAGTTCGGCACCAAGGATCGTGGTAAAGCCGGGATCGCGCATCGGGGCCGTATCCGTGATCGGGTACTCGTATTGGCCGATAAAGTGATCTGTCAGCGCAATAAAATCATAGCCTTCCGCCTTGTAACGGCGGCACACCTCGTCTGGCGGCAGAACACCGTCGGACCGGGTCGAATGGGTGTGCAGATTGCCCCGCCAGAACGTGCCGGGCTGCTCGAAAATATTCTGGGTCATGTTACGCCTTTGACTTGTTGGCGGTATTTACATGGGGCTGTGTGATAGCTTGATGACACCTGCACCCCCCGGAGGAAAGATTGGCAAAACCTGTTGACCTGCCGACGTTACTTGCAGCGCAGGATTGGGCGCGCGCGGAAAAGCTGTTGCGCGCGGCAGCGGCCAAAAAGACCGCGTCGGCGGACGTGTTTTACAACCTCGCAAAGGTGCTGGAGGCGGCGGGCAAAACAAGACAGATGCAGCAATGGCTGAAACGCGCTGTCGCGGCCAAGCCGGATTACGCCTTGGCATGGTATGAATTAGGTCGCCGGGCGCTTGACGATAATGCGCTGGAAGATGCCTTCACCGCGTTCCGTCGCGCCCATGCCGCAGACCCACATGACCGGGACGCGGCGCGAAGTTTGGGGCGCGTCGCGCTGCGCTTGGGTAAATGGGACGTGGCGGCGCAGTGTTTCGCAGAGTTTGCCGACAGCGAAGCGCAATTGGCGCTCTACCGTATCGCCGCAGAGCGTGGGGAGCCCACGACACACCTGAGCCAAGACTTGCTGGCACAGAGCGATCTGCGGTCAGAGGTGCTGAAAACCCTCACGCGGGTGGCCAAGGGCCGCCTGCCGATGGTGCTGGATCAGTGATTGCGCAGATAGCCGCTTTCGGCTTTGGCTGAGGCCTCTTCAAAAAAGAGCTGGCAGGCTTTCTTTTGTGTATGGCTTTCAAACCCTGTGCGCTGTGCACGAACGCATTTGAACAAGAACGGCGAAGGCAGCGAAAACTGTGCCGTGCAGGCGGTTTCCTCAAGGCCAGAGGGATAGCCCGACATCATCCAGCCCACGCATTGCATGCGCCGCGCGTCCGGACTTGCCGCGAATGCGGGGACTGTCGTGAGCATCAGAACGACCGATAGATATCGCATGACCTGCCTCATGGTGGGGCGAGCTTGTCATGAAATTGTTACACTTCTGATGCGGTCTGCAAAGACTTATCTGCGGTAGTTTTTGCGATATGCGCCCTTTTGCGCCCCAAGCGTCTGTTGCACCGACCGATTTTGGGCAATTTCAGCCTCTGACATCGGCGCCACCCTCAGCGCGGTTTCCTTTTGCACAGGCACCACTTGGGCAATCGGGGTCCCGCGCCGGATCACACCCGAGAATTCAGGGTCAAGCATAGCGGGAAAATGCACATACCCGTCTTTGAAAACGTCACAATCAACAACCCCGCTGAGCGTTTTGAAGGGCAGATCGTCAAAGCCCACGGGGTGATGAAACATCAAGGACCAGCCGGGCGCGGACTGCAGGGTCCAGTAGTTCACGAATTTCAGGATCAACCGCTCTTGCGCAAGCGGGGTGCCGGCGGCTTGCTCGGGCACATGCACACCCACCGGTGCGCGGCTGATATCGGCGTCCGTCAGAATGGGCGGATCCCAATCCCAGCTGACCTCATTATCCTGCACTGTGATATCTGTTGGGCAAAGGATCAGAACACCCAGACGCATCGCGTCGATCATGGGGGGGCAGTGTTTGAGGGTGCGCACATCTGCACCGCCAAGGCTGGCGGCTGCGACCTCACCCGGCATGGATTTTATCCATTCGGGCAAAAGTTGCCCTGCCGGGACAGGCTTGGGGAGCAAGGGGTCCAGCAAGGGATGGCAGCGCGCAGTGATGTCCATAGAATTTGGCTTACCGTGTTTCGCGACGCGACAAAAGCGCATGGGCACAGGCCGCAATGACCGTAAGTCCAATAATGATGGTTCCCACGGCGTTGATCACAGGCGGATGGCCGTTTGGATTGCGGCTCATCGCGCCGATTTCGGTGGCAAAGGTACAGGCCCCGCCCTTGGCGAACATCGTGGTGTTGTAATTTTCCATGGAGGATAGAAAAGCGATGACGGCTGCCGAGATCAGAGCGGGCAGCAAGAACGGCAAGGTGATCCGGCGGAATACATGAAACGGAGAGGCGCCAAGATCCAGAGCCGCTTCCTCCAGCTCGATTGGTTGACGTTGAAGCCGTGCCATCAGGATCAACAAAGGGTAGCCCGCCACAAAGGTCACTTGGGCCATCATGATGGTGAAAAGCCCCGCGCCCACGCCCAAGCGCCCCCAGAACACCAGTGCCGACAGCCCAAGGATCACGCCGGGCGCCAACATCGGCGACAGCAACACCCACCACAACAGCCCATTGGCGCGGCTGCGCCAGCGGGTCAGCAGAACAGCGCCCGACAACCCGAGCAACAAGGACAGGGGCACAACAATCGCGGCCACCGTCAGGGAATTGGCAAAGCATTGCCCAAAGCGGTCGCGATCCAATGTGCGCAGAACCGGATCTGCACGGATCTCGACCTCTGGCATCCAGAAAAACGCGTACCATTTGCCAGTAATCCCGCGCCAATCGGTGACAGACGGGGGGGAGGTGTCATTGAACGAAGACACGATCATCAAAAGCAGAGGCGCGAACATAAAGGCCAAAAAGGCCCACATATAAAGGTTGAGAACCCGGGTCGACGTCATTGCACCCTCGCAAAATCCTTGAGCCGCGTGCGCATGATCCACATGAACACCGCAACGATCACAAAGCAGACCAGCGTGTAGGAAAAGCTGTAGGCGGCCCCGACATTTGAATTCGCGGACTCGAAAAACTTGTTGTAAATCGTCTGGCTGAACCATTCCGACTGCAACCCGCGACTGATGATACGTGGCACCGAAAACGCGCCGGCGGCCAGCATGAAGGTCGCGATGCACCCCACAGCGATTCCGGGCTTGGCGTGGGGAATAATCACCCGCCAGTGCAACCGAGGCGTTGAGGCCCCAAGATCGCGCGCCGCGTCGATCTGATTGCGGTCCAGCGTGCTCATCACATTGTAAATCGGGAACACCATAAACAGCACATACGTATACACGATCACGACAAAAACAGTCAGCGCAGAGCGTTTGAACTGGATCGGCTCTGTGATGGCGCCCCCCCACAAGAGCGCCGCGTTAATCAACCCCTGATTGTCGATGATCGAGGTCCAGGCATAAATCCGCATCAACTCCACGATGGCATAGGGGATGATCAGCCCCAGCATCAGCCACACCGCGCGGTCTGGCGGCGTGGCCAACGCGACCTTATACGCAATGGGATAGCAAAGGATCAGCGCCAACAGCGTCGCACAAATGGCAAAGAAAAGCGTGCGCGTCAGGATCTCCAAGCCGATGCGCTGATAGCTGTCACCGTCTTGCGTATAACGGAGCCCCACAAGCGTCATCAGCTTGGCCGAGAGGGTGGCATCACTGGCCGCCTGCGCCGCGTCCGAGCGCGGGATCAGCACAGGTTTGCTGATGGCGGAAAAATTGTTGAGGCTGAATCTGGGGTCGTTGGCCTCTTGGATCAGCAGATCTTGGTAGAGCGCGCGGGCGAGCGTCTCGATCTCGGTGGCTGTTTGTGTTTGCTCTGTGAGGGGCGCATCGGCGGCAACCTGAAGCAATGGCAGATCATACAGGTCATTGAGAAACACACGTTCATTTTCACGCACCATTTGCTTGCGCGTGGTCGTGCGGTCGCATTGCAGGATGTAGGGGCGCACAGCCGGGTTTGTCGTGGGCGAGGCCATGTTCGACAGCGACGGTGTCGCCATCGTCCCGGGCGAAGGAACGGCCATGGCCGACGCCGACGGGATGGCCAGCCCACCTGCCCCCGTTGTGGCATCAGCCGGTTTTTCATATTGCGCGAGAATGTTCACACATGTCGCCGCGTCACGTTCCAACTGCGCCGCGATAGAGCTGTCGAGCTGCCGTTTAGGCGTGGTCATCGCGCGTTCCAGCATGGCCAACTGCGGCAGGATGATCAGCAAAAGCGCCCAGACCAGAACCGCCCCGAAGAACAGCACGACAAGCCCACGGCCAAAACTACGGATCAGGTCGCTCATTGTGCTGCGATGTCCTGACCGGTGCGCGCGACGGGCCCATCCGGCAGGATCATCGCCTTTTCAGGGGCAAAGCCCAACGTCATCTCGGTGCCGGTATCTGCTGTGTTGCGCCCGGTATTGGACATATGCATCACGACCTGTGCGCCACTTTCCGTGCTCAGATACAGATTGACAAAGGGCCCTTCCAGATCACGACGTATCAGCCGCGCAGTCAGCGTATTGCCCGCAGGCGCCAGCCCGATACTTTCGGGGCGCACAAAAAGGATCGCCGAGGCCCCTACCCCAAGGTCAGTGGAATTGGTGCCCCAAAGCGATCCATGAGGCGTGTCGATTTGGGCCATATCCCCGTCAAGCGCAGCGATACGGCCGCAGAACTGGTTCGCCTCGCCGACAAAAGACGCAGCAAAGGCCGATACCGGATTGGCATAGACATCATCAGGCCCGCCGACCTGTTCGATGCGGCCTGCATTCATGACGGCGATGCGATCGGACATGGTCAGCGCCTCGCCCTGATCGTGGGTGATATAAATAAAGGTCACCCCGGTCTGTTGCTGAATGCGGCGCAACTCGGCGCGCATGTGCTGGCGCAGTTTCAGATCCAGCGCAGAAAGAGGCTCATCCAGCAGCAACACCGACGGATCCACGGCCAAAGCCCGCGCGATCGCAACGCGTTGGCGCTGTCCCCCCGACAACTCACCGGGTTTCTTATCAGCCTGCTCGGACAGGGCGACCAGATGCAACAATTCATCGGCTTTGGCGCGGCGGTCGCGTTTTGACATGCCGCGCGCCTCTAGCCCAAAGGCAACGTTTTCCCACACGGACATAAGCGGAAACAAAGCGAGGTTTTGAAAAATAAGCGCAGTCTCGCGCGCATTCGGTCCCAGCCCACGCTGGTCCTGATCACCAATCAGAATGCGCCCCGCCGACGGGGTCAAAAATCCCGAGACCGCACGCAGGATCGTCGTTTTGCCGCAGCCTGATGGCCCAAGAATGGAAAAAAATTCACCGGCGGCGATCACCAAATCCGTTTTGTGCACCGCTTGAAACCCGTTGGGATAGGTCACTTCCATCCCGTCCAAGGTCACTGATTTTCCGCGCATCAAGCCCCCAACCTGAAATGAGGCAGCCCCGACCAGAGCCGGGACTGCCTTGCGTCATAAAAATGCCGGTTAGGCGTTTGTGATGATTTCAACGAATTCGTTGCGCACGGGGCCAAAGAACGGCGTATCCGCTTGCCACCACCACATGTTCCCCAGAACGTCTGCTGTGTAGACTTCGTTGAACTGCGCCTTGAACTGCTCGGAGGCAAAATCAGCCGCGCCCGCAACAGCCGAGTTATAGCCGGTGTTGTTGGCGAACATTCCGCCAGTTTCAGGCTTGAGCATGAAGTTCATGAACGCGACGGCCTGCTCCGGGTTTTCAGCTTGTTTCAGCACGCCAAAGCTGTCGAGCCATGTGATGATGCCCTCTTTGGGGGCGCGGTAGAGGAAGTCGGAATTGTCGCGGTTCAGCAGCAGACCGGTTGTGTCCCATGTCTGGCCGATAATCGAGCCCGCGTCGGTAAAGGCGGCTGTCGCCTCGGTGCCGTTGTTCCAAAACGCGCCGAAGTTGTCTTTGCGCTCCAGCATCCAAGCGGTCACGGCACCCCAAACGCGGCGTGCATCCTCTTCGGATTTGTATACATCCAGCATGCGGTTAGAGGGCACTTCGCCAGTGGCATCAAGATAAAGGCCCGTGCCCATGATGACGGATTTCTGGCGGAAGGCCGCTTTGCCCTTTGCCGTCTCGGACCACAGATCACCATAGGAAACCTGACCGTCGATCGGCATCATGGCGCTGTTGTAGGTGACACCTTCGGTGCCCCAGTCAAATGGCAGCAGGATTTGCTTGCCTTTGAACATACCGCCCAAGGCGGCACTGTCGCGCACAAAAGACGGGATGACATTTTCGATGTTCACGCCTGCGGGGATCTCCGCAAAGAAGCTTTCGCCGCTGTCGTCAACATAATTGGCCGAGTTGGTGATCGACGGGAAAACGATATCAAAGCCCTTGCCGCCATTCGCGCGCACGGTGCTTTCGGCCTCGTCGTTCGAGCCATATGTTGTCAGTTCCAGCTTGATGCCGGTTTCATTTTCGAAGGCTTCGGCGATGTTGGGCTGCACATAATCGCCCCAAGCGAACACTTTGACAGAGCCGGACGAGGCGAGCGCGTCCGTAGCTTTGAGCACCAGAGGTGCAGCGAGGCCAGCAGCAGAGAATTTCAGAACGGTGCGGCGGTTGAATGACATGATGTCCCCCAGATGTTTGCGCATACAATGTCGCGTCCTCACAGACGCTCAGCTGCTCTGACCACTCGTAGGTGATGCTTAGGATACAGAATTAATAAATTTTTGTGACGGCCTTTGGCGCAGCTGTCGGTCCAACCGGCATAAAACCATGTGCAAAGACCAATTCCGCCGTGGTCTTGCGCGGGTGATGCGACCGCTGGGTCAACGAGGTCAGACGCCGAGCCTGAGTGCCCTGCCCCAGGTTGCAGGCCATCCGTGAGGAGATTTTTTTGCATTGATTGGCGCAGGTTGAGGAGCAAACTGGTCCGGCTCAGCCACACCTGCCTCGACGTTCGATCAGGCTGGATTGTCGCGCTTGGCGCTATCGCCACAGGCCGGGTTGGGGCCGAACGCTGACCTGCATTTTGGGTGGTCCCTGTCCCATCCCTGAGGCGAGACCACCCGACATCCGGTGTCTGGCAATGACTCTCAAGTGTTACATTCCGTCCGTACCACCCCGCCAAAGAGTGGGGATGACAAATGCTATCAGTCAATGGCCTGTCGAAGGTTTTCGGCAACGTAAATGCAGTAAAAGATCTTTCTTTTCAGGTGGACCGACCACAAGTCGTCGGCATCATCGGCCGATCCGGTGCGGGAAAATCCACGTTTCTGCGCATGATGAATCGCATGACCGACGCCACCGAAGGCGAGATCATCGTCGACGGGACAAACGTCCTTGGACTGCAGGGGCGCGCCAAAAACGACTGGCAGCGGAACTGCGCGATGATCTTTCAGCAGTTCAACCTGATCCCGCGTCTGGACGTGCTGACAAATGTGATTCTGGGCAAGCTGAACCAGCAGTCTGTGCTGCGGTCCAGCTTGATGTTCTTTACCAAGGACGAACGCCATCAGGCCCTGCGTCTGCTGGATCGCTTCGGTGTGGCCCAAACGGCGCTGCAGCGGGCTGAAACCCTGTCGGGCGGTCAGCAGCAGCGCGTCGCGATTTGCCGCGCGATGATGCAGAACCCGAACTTCATTCTGGCGGATGAGCCGATCGCGTCGCTCGACCCGCTCAACGCGCGTCTCGTCATGGAAGCACTGCACAAGATCAACCGCGAAGAAAAAATCACCGTGATTTGCAACCTGCACACGCTCGATACGGCGCGCACATATTGCGACCGTGTGATTGGCATGCGGGCCGGTGAAAAGGTTTTCGATGATGCGCCTGCGGCTTTGACCGAACAAATGGCGCGTTCAATTTATGGGGCCGAAGCGGACGATGCGTTCGAAGGCTCCATCACCTCCACATCTCTGAACGCGGGCCCTGCCCCCACAGAGACAACGAGTGCCCGCGCCACCACAGTCGGTGCACACTGAAACGGCGTAAAGCTCGCCTTATGTCCAAACCGAATGAGAGAGACACAATGACCAATCTTATCGCACGCGTTGCAGCTACTTTTGCTGTCGCTTCCGTTTCCTCCGCTGCCTTCGCACAAAGCGACGTTCCCGCCTATGCGGGCCCAACGTTCGACCTGTCAGCCACGCAGGCATCTTTCAACATCGGCCATCTGGGCGACGAAGCGGCTCAGGACATCATCGCACGTAACGAATGCCTGAATGAATATGTCGAGCAGGCGTTCAACGTCGAAGCCAAAACATTCACGTTCAAGGATTACGCAGGCACGATGGAATCCTTTGCTGGCGGCAACCTTGACTACACATGGTTCGGCGCCTCGGGATATGCTGGCCTGTACCTTCAGGATCCAGAAGCTGGCGAGCCTATCATGACCCGCATGCAGCCAACGGGCGACACCGGTTATTATTCCGTGATGGTCACAATGGCGGATTCCGGCATCGAGACTGTCGAAGACATGAAGGGCAAGAACCTCGGCTTTGCAGACCCCAACTCCACATCCGGCTACCTGATCCCCTCGATCGAGCTGGTTGACCAGCTGGGCCCGATCGACGAGTTCTTCGCCTCTGCTGAATTTCAGGGCGGCCACGAAAACGGCGTTCTGGCTGTTCTGAACGGCGACGTTGATGCGGCTGTCACATGGGTGTCCGGCGTTGGCGAATGGGAAGAGGGTTACACCTCGGGCAACCTGCGCAAAATGGTCGACAAAGGCATCCTGAACATGGATGACATCAAGCAGATCTGGTCCTCGAACCTGATCCCGAACGGCCCGATCGTTGTCAAAAAGTCCCTGCCACAAGAAGCGAAAGACACGCTGGTTGGCATGAAGCAGTGGATCCTGGAAAATGATCCGGTGTGCAACGAGAACATCGCCGCCGGTGTCGTCAAAGCCTGGGTTCCCGTCGATCACTCCTTCTACGAAGTCATCGTCAAAGCACGTCAGGCAAAAATCGAAGCTGCCAAAAGCAACTAAGATTTGACCTATCGGGATGCGCGGCGATCGCGCATCCCACCCCTTTGCCCAGAGAGACGTCATGACCGCAGTTTTGCCACAGCACCTGCAATCGCTCGAAATCGAGCTCAAGAGCCTGCAGCGCCGGAAAACCACCTACACGATGATTGGCATCGCCGTCACAGCCGCAGTTGTTCTGTTCGGTGTGGACATGGCCAATACCTCGAATGCCACGCCCTTCAGTGATGGCATCAGCAAGATTTTCGACTTCCCCAAAGACATGTTCGCCATGGCCTATGAGGGCGGGTTGCTGCGCTGGCTGTCGCGTATCTCAGAGTTCTCTGGCGATCTTCTTATCACGCTGAACATGGCCCTTGCCTCGACATTTCTGGGCTTTGTCTTTGCGGTCCTGTTCGCCTGCTTCGCCGCGCAGAACATCATGCCAAACGCGCTGGTGGTGACGGTCACGCGGCGTATGTTGGACCTGTTTCGATCCTTTCCGGAAATCATCATCGCGCTGGTGTTGTTGTACATGTTGGGCAAAAGCCCAATACCGGCCGTGTTTGCGATCTGGATCCACACGGTGGGTGCTTTGGGCAAACTGTTTTCCGAAGCGATTGAAAATATCGACCTCAAGCCGATCGAGGGGCTGCAATCCACCGGTGCCGGGTGGATCAGCCGCGTGCGCTTTGCCGTGTTGCCGCAGGTCATGCCACTGTTCATTTCCTACGGAATCCTGCGTCTTGAAATCAATGTGCGCGCCTCGACCATTTTGGGGTTCTTCGGACTGGGAGGGATCGGTCAGGCCCTGTCCACACAGATCCAATGGCGTGATGGCGGACGGGTCATGGCGATCTTCTTTATGATCGTCGTGACCATCATCATCCTTGATTACCTGTCTGACTGGATCCGTTCCAAGCTGATCGGAGCCAACAAATGAGCATGAGCAGCGACTTCGCGACGTTCGAGGACCTCGAAACAGCCGCCGATAAAAAGGCCGGCCGCCACCGCATTTGGTTCTGGCTCGGTATGGCGATCATCACCGCCTACATGGCCTTTTCTTGGGTCCAGTTCGAGGTGGGGGACATCAGAGAAAAGTTCCGCCCGGACAGAGCCGCTTTGCTGGTTCTGGACAGCTACGCCAACAAGGACCACATGACGATGCGGTGGTCAGAGCCAGAGAATGTCAGCGTCTCCTTCGAAGGCGGGCGTCGCCATGTCTATGAGCCCAAGCCCGAGTGGTTCACCAACACACAGAACGGTGGGCACCAACTTACCTACGGCAACGGGGCGACAACGACGTTCTTTGAGAACGAGGTCACATTCTACTGGCCCGATCTTGGTGAAACCTTTGCCATACGTCTCGGGGATGATGGCAAACCCTATGTCGTCGGATACCAAGACCGCCCCGAGGATCTGCCAGAGTGGATACGCGTCACCACGAACAAGGTCGAGATCCGTCCAACCCTGTTCGAGCGTCTGCAGGTGGGCACAAGCCGGGTCGAAGCGCATCGTTACAAGGTTGGCTGGGCGTTTTTCTGGTTTGACTTTGACAGCCCTCTTGTCGATCACGGGTTCTTTTCCGGCATCGGTCTGATGTTCTCGGGCGACCGGGTTGACCCGGACATGTCCAATGCCCGGCTGGTCTGGACGGAATTCCGCGACAACACCATCTGGGGCCATGGCACGGTTCTGTATGCCATGCTTGAGACGATCTTTATGGCCTTGCTGGGCACTATGCTTGCGGCCGGTGTCGGCTTGCCTCTGGCCTTTTTGGCGGCGCGCAATGTCCAGCGGTTGGGGGCGGTGCGGTTCGTGCTGCGGCGTCTTTTCGACGTGCTTCGCGGCATCGACACGCTGATCTGGTCCTTGATCTTTTTGCGGGCGTTCGGGCCGGGTTTGTTCACCGGTATTTTTGCGATCGCCTTTACCGATACAGGCACATTGGGCAAGCTGATGTCAGAAGCGATTGAGAACGCCGACAACAAACAACGTGAAGGGATCCAGTCAACCGGGGCCCATTCGGTGCAACAGCATCGGTTCGGTATCCTGCCGCAAGTGATGCCCGTGTTCATATCCCAGTCCCTCTACTATCTCGAATCCAACACACGCAGTGCGACCATCATCGGCGCGTTGGGCGCTGGTGGTATCGGCCTGCAATTCCTCGGCGCGCTGCAAACGGGCAGCGATTATGAAAACGTGGCGTATATGGCGTTGCTCGTGCTTGGCACCGTGATCGCAATGGATGCTCTTTCGGCCCGACTGCGCCGCGCCTTGATCGGCAATGACCGGCCCTCGGTTTGAGGGGCGCACGGAAAAAGGAGATGACGATGACACGCAGTTTCACACTACTTCTGAGCCTGTCGATGGCCATGCCAGTTTTTGCGCAAGAGCAGCAGGCCGGCAATGACGCCAGCCGCAACACGGCTGAGACCTTTCAGGCGCTCATCGAGAAATGCGATGATGTCGATGCGCTGATGCTGCGCGCACGCATCCGCCTGCAGCTGCCGCATACAACGGATGAGGCAAGAGAAACGGCTCAGACCATGCTGGACGAGGGCTTTGCGATCTGTGGTGAAGGCGATGTCGAAGCGGCCAAGGTCAAGCTGACAGAGGCGCTGGAACTGGCAGAGGCGGGCGCGACTGTCAATTTCGGCACCGAGGCCCCAGAGCCAGAGCAGGCTGACGCAACAGCCACAGCCCAAGCAACTGAGGATACGGCCGCAGATACGCCCTCTGCATCAGACAAGCCTTGGTGGAAGTTCTGGTGATCCACAGATCGTCGACGCGGCCTCGGTTTTGGGCAGAAAAGGACACGTCCCCCCTGCCCCAAACCAGCCAGCCCCTTCAAATATCCAGCGTGTTCTCTTTCTCCCACTGGCTGAAATGTGAGGCGTAGGAATCCCATTCCTGCCGCTTCAGCTTTAGGAATGCGGCGGAAAACTCGTCTCCCATCAGGGCTTTCAGGTCCTTGTCGCGCTCATAGATCCGCAGCGCGTCGAGCATGTTCAGCGGCAGCTTGGGCGCGCCGCGCACCTTGTGACCTTCGGCATACATGTCGATGTCGTGGCGCTTGCCCGGATCGGCCTTGGACCGGATGCCCGACAGACCTGCCGCGATGATGACCGCCTGCAACAAATACGGGTTCGCCGCCCCGTCCGGCAGGCGCAGCTCGAACCGGCCCGGCCCCGGCACACGCACCATGTGGGTGCGGTTGTTGCCCGTCCATGTCACCGTGTTGGGCGCCCATGTGGCCCCTGAACTGGTGCGTGGCGCATTGATCCGCTTATAGCTGTTCACCGTGGGGTTGGTGATCGCGGCCATGGCGCTGGCGTGCTTCATGATCCCACCAAGAAACTGCGCGCCTTGGTCCGACAGGCCCAGTTCCGCCGTGGGGCTGCCGCTGGCTGTATCGGTGGCAAAGATGTTTGTCTTGGCCTCCGCCCCTGCCGCATCCCACACAGAGATATGCGCGTGACAGCCATTGCCGGTCAGCCCCTCGACGGGTTTGGGCATAAAGGTCGCGCGAAAGCCATGCGCCTCGGCCACGGATTTGGTCATGAATTTGAAAAAGGAATGCCGGTCAGCGGTGACAAGCGCGTCGTCGAAAGCCCAGTTCATCTCGAACTGGCCATTCGCGTCCTCATGGTCGTTCTGATACGGACCCCAGCCCAGATCGAGCATGTAGTCACAGATCTCGCGCACCACGTCATAGCGGCGCATCACCGCCTGCTGGTCGTAACAGGGCTTTGCGGCGGTATCGAATTCGTCCGACAGGGCCTCACCATCGCGGGTGAGCAGGAAATACTCCGCCTCCACCCCGGTTTTGACATGCAGCCCCTCGCGTGCGGCCTCGTCGATCAGGCGGCGCAGCACGTTGCGGGGCGCTTGGGCCACGTCCTGCCCTTCCATCACCGGGTTGGCGGCGACCCACGCCACCTCCGGCTTCCACGGGAGTTGAATGACCGAAGACGGATCAGGCACCGCCAGCATGTCAGGATGCGCCGGTGTCATATCCAGATAGGTGGCGAACCCGGCAAAGCCCGCGCCCTCTTCTTGCATGTCGGCGATGGCTTGGGCAGGCACCAGCTTGGCGCGTTGGCCGCCAAACAGATCGGTGAAGGATATCATGAAGTATTTCACGCCATTCTCGGCGGCGAAGCTGGCAAGATCCTTTGTCATGTCACTCTCCCTGTTGCTTTGGTCGTTTATTGTTTGGGCCGCACTGGCCTTTATCAGATGAAGCCGCGTTCGGGCCGGGTTGTCAAAGATCCCGGCCCGAAATGGCCTTAAAAAGAGGTGCCGGGCATGCCGGGATACCATTTTGTGCCCGCAAGCGGCACGCGGGCCATCGCGGCGGCCTCCATGGTCAGGGCGGCCAGGTCTTCTGGCTCCAGATTGTTGACGTGGTTCTTGCCGCAGGCACGCGCCAGCGTCTGCGCCTCCAGCGTGATCACCTTGAGATAATTGTTAAGCCTGCGCCCCGCCTCGACCGGATCAAGCCGCTTGGCCAGTTCCGGATCCTGCGTGGAAATGCCCGCCGGGTCGCGCCCCTCGTGCCAGTCGTCATAGGCGCCCGCCGTGGTGCCAAGCGCGCGATACTCATCCTCCCATTGCGGGTCATTGTCGCCAAGCGCGATCATCGCCGCCGTACCGATGCTGACCGCATCCGCCCCGAGGGCAAGCGCCTTGGCCACATCCGCACCGGACCGGATGCCGCCCGACACGATCAATTGCACCTCGCGGTGCATGCCCAGATCCTGCAACGCCTGCACCGCCTCGCGAATACAGGCCAGCGTCGGGATGCCGACATGTTCGATGAACACGTCCTGCGTGGCCGCGGTGCCGCCCTGCATGCCGTCGATCACGACAACATCCGCGCCCGCCTTGACCGCCAGCGTCGTGTCGAAATAGGGCCGCGCCGCGCCGACCTTGACGTAGATCGGCTTTTCCCAGCCGGTGATCTCTCGCAGCTCAAGGATCTTGATCTCCAGATCGTCCGGCCCGGTCCAGTCCGGGTGCCGACACGCTGATCGCTGGTCGATCCCCTTCGGCAGCGTCCGCATCTCTGCGACCCGGTCAGAAATCTTCTGCCCCAAGAGCATCCCGCCACCGCCCGGCTTGGCCCCTTGGCCCACCACGATCTCAATCGCATCGGCCTTGCGGAGGTCCACCGGGTTCATGCCATAACGGCTTGGAAGATACTGATAAACCAGCGTTTTCGACTGGCCACGCTCCTCTGGCGTCATGCCGCCATCGCCCGTGGTGGTGGAGGTGCCAGCAAGCGACGCACCGCGCCCCAATGCCTCTTTGGCCTGCGCCGACAACGCGCCAAAGCTCATGCCGGCAATGGTCACGGGGATCTTCAACTCGATTGGTTTTTTGGCAAACCGCGTCCCCAGAACCACGTTGGTATCACAGCGTTCGCGATAGCCCTCCAGCGGGTAGCGCGACATGCTTGCCCCCAGAAACACCAGATCGTCGAAATGCGGCACGCAGCGCTTGGCCCCGCCGCCGCGAATATCGTAGATGCCCGTGGCCGCCGCGCGGCGGATTTCCGCATTCACATCAGGCGTGAAGGTGTTGGAATACTTGGGCAATGTGCGTGGTGAATGATCGTCTGTGGCCATGATTGCCCCCTCAATACGCGTTGTCGATGTCAAAGGTATAAAGCGTCCGCGCAGAGCCATAGCGCCGGAACTCTTCGGGCTTGGCCTCTACGCCGGAGCGCTCAAGCAGATCGGTCAGAATCTCCAGATGCTCGGGTCGCATCTCTTTTTCGATGCAATCCGCGCCAAGGCTTTTGACGGACCCGCGCACGAACAACCGCGCCTCGTAGATGGAATCGCCAAGCGCGTCACCGGCATCACCGCACACCACCAGATTGCCCGCCTGCGCCATAAAGGCCGACATGTGGCCGATATTGCCCTGCACCACGATGTCGATCCCCTTCATAGAGATCCCGCAGCGCGAACTGGCATTGCCTTTGATAACCAAAAGCCCGCCATGCCCGGTGGCCCCGGCATATTGGCTGGCATCTCCATCCACGATGACGGTGCCGCTCATCATGTTCTCGCCCACGCCGGGGCCGACGCTCCCGGTGACATGCACGGTCGCCTGCGCATTCATGCCTGCGCAGTAATAGCCGGTAGAGCCCTTGACCGTCACCTCTATGGGCGCATCCAGCCCGACGGCAATGGCGTGGCTGCCGCGCGGGTTGATGACCTCCCACGCGGTCTCGTTGGTCTGCTGCGACTGGCCCTGTAGCGCGGCGTTGAGCGCGCGCAGACCGTCGGCTTCGATATCATATGTCTGCATGTCAGTGCTTCCAGAAATAGACGGTTGCGGGTTCAGGCTCCCATACGCGGGCGGCCTCGATGCCCGGCAGGTTGACCAGCGCGCGGTATTCGCTACCGAAGGCCACATATTGTTCGGTTTCGGCCATTACGGCGGGCTTGCACGCAATCGGATCGCGCAGCACGCCAAAACCATCCTTTGTGCCCACGACAAAGGTGTAGAACCCGTCAAGATCGTCGAGACCACTTTCAAGAGCCTCTCCAAGGCTCTGACCTTCTTGCATTTTCCATGTCAAGTAGGCGGCAGCGACCTCGGAATCGTTCTCAGAGTTCACGCGCACGCCCTGCCTTGCCAGCTTGCGGCGG
Organism: Roseovarius sp.; assembly: GCA_965656855.1. GTDB lineage: Bacteria > Pseudomonadota > Alphaproteobacteria > Rhodobacterales > Rhodobacteraceae > Roseovarius. The sequence goes on along the minus strand of CBFHML010000078.1, from coordinate 2,972 downwards.
AGCGAGTTGTGATTGCTCAGCGACCCGTTATGCACAAGGCATTGATCCGCGCCCGTAGAAAACGGATGCGCGCCAAGCGTTGTCACAGCACTTTCCGTGGCCATGCGGGTGTGCCCGATGCCGTGGCTGCCCGTCAGTTGCGGGATGTCAAAGCGCTTGGCGACATCACCGGGCAGGCCTGTTTCCTTATATATCTCAATGATTTCCCCGGCGCTCATCACGCGGGTATCGGGGCGCAGGTCCTTCACGGTGGCGCGCGCCTCGGCCAGTTGCGCCTCGGGCAGCGTGATCACCGCATGGGTGTCCTTTACCCGCAGGGTGACAGGATTGCCAAGCGCCTCTGACAGCTCCTGCTCCAGCCCGGTAAACACAGCCGGATCAGCGGCTTGCAGCGTGAGTTTACCCTGACCCGCCTCGCCCTTGGCATAGACGGCGATCCCGGCACTGTCGGGGCCGCGATCTGACATCGTGATCAACATTTCGGTGAGCATTTCGCCCAACCGGGGTTCCAGTGACTTATCCTTGAGGAAAAGTCCGACGATTCCACACATCCGTGCCTCCATCGCGTGAGTTCACGTCACGCTATGATGGCCCAAGCTATAATTCAATAGAAGAATTAATGTTTCCTGTGGAGAAATTCAGGTCTGACTGCTCCGCGGATAGGAAATGACCGACAGATAGCGCACCGGCAGCTTGGTCAGCTCGTCTGGGCCATGCGGGGCGTCCGCGTCAAAAAACAAGCTGTCACCGGCCCTTAGCTGAAACTGTTGATCCCCATGCCGATAGCGAAACTCACCTTCGAGAATATAAAGAAGCTCCACGCCGTCATGCTGAAACGTGGGAAAGATATCCGATTCCTCATCCAGCGTGATCAGGTACGGCTCGACCACGACACCGCTGTTATTGGCGCCCAGATGGCCCAACAGCCGGTATTGATGCCCCGCCCGCGTACCAGCGCGATCGGCCTCAAGCGCCTCGCCCGCCTTGACATGAACCGCCTCGCGCCGTTCCTCGAACCGGCGAAAAAAGAACGTGATCGGCACGCTCAGCGCCGCCGACAGGGTTTGCAGCGTGGTCAGCGACGACGAAGTCACGCCATTTTCGATCTTGGACAACATGCCCACCGACAGGCCCGTGGACTCTGCCAGATCGGCGACCGTCATGCCGCGCGCCTTGCGCACCTCGCGCACCTCGCGTCCGATCGCGGTCTCAAGGTTTTTTTCACGCGTGTCACGGATCCGGTGCGGATCCTGATTGAGTTGGGACGCAGACATTTTATTTCCCACCAGAAACGATCATCCAAGAATGAAAGACCTGTGCAGGATTTACAAGCCAGACCCGAGGCGCGTGTGGCCTACCCCCCAAAAACAACAAAGCCGCCGCGACGGGCGCGACGGCTTTGCTTCACCTAATACGAGACGCGTTTAGCCAACCAGTTCGAGACCGGAGAAGAAATAGCCGATCTCATGCGCGGCGGTTTCCGGCGCGTCCGAGCCGTGAACCGAGTTTTCACCAACCGATTCAGCGAACTCGGCGCGGATCGTGCCGGCCGCGGCATCCGCCGGGTTGGTGGCGCCCATCACTTCGCGGTTCTTGGAAATGGCATTCTCGCCTTCCAGCACCTGCACCACAACCGGGCCAGACGCCATGAATTCGCACAGCTCGCCATAGAAAGGACGCTCTGCATGCACGGCATAGAACACGCCGGCCTGATCCATGGTCAGCTGAATACGCTTTTGCGCGACGATGCGCAGGCCGGCATCCTCGAACTTGGCGTTGATCTTGCCGGTCAGGTTGCGCTTGGTTGCATCGGGTTTGATGATGCTGAGTGTACGTTCGACAGCCATTTGAGCCTCTTGTTTTGCAGGGGTTTGACGCATCCGAAAAGCGCCGGACGCAGGAATTTGCGCTCCGATAGCATGCAGGCCCCGCTTTGAAAAGCCGCGATTGACCCCTGACCGGCAATGGGGCATGGGATGGCCATGCTCAAGATTGACAACATATCCTATTCCGTCGCGGGCCGTCAGCTTATTGAGGACGCATCCGCCCAGATCCCCGAAGGCCACAAGGTTGGCATCGTAGGGCGTAATGGCACGGGAAAGACCACTCTTTTCAAATTGATACGCGGTGAACTTGTCCTTGACGGCGGCAATATCAGCCTGCCAGCCCGCGCCCGGATCGGCGGTGTCGCCCAAGAGGTGCCAGGCAACGAGGTCTCGCTGCTCGATACCGTGCTGGCCGCCGATACCGAGCGCGCCGACCTCATGGCGCGCTCCGAGACGGAAACCGACGGCACCGCCATCGCCGAAATCCAAATGCGCTTGGCCGATATCGACGCATGGAGCGCCGAGGGCCGCGCCGCGTCCATTCTCAAGGGGCTCGGCTTTACCGATGAGGAACAGGCGATGCCCTGTTCGGCCTTTTCGGGTGGCTGGCGCATGCGCGTGGCTCTCGCGGCCGTGCTCTTTTCGGCCCCAGATCTGCTGCTGCTCGACGAGCCGACGAACTATCTCGATCTCGAAGGCGCGCTTTGGCTGGAAACCTACCTCTCGCGCTATCCGCATAGCGTGCTGGTCATCAGCCACGATCGCGGCCTTTTGAACCGTGCGGTGGGCGCGATCCTGCATCTGGAGGACAAAAAGCTTACGCTGTATCAGGGTGGCTATGAGAAATTCGCGGAAACCCGCGCGGCCCGGTTGGCCGTCGCCGCCTCCGAGGCCAAGAAACAAGACGCCCGTCGCGCGCATCTCCAGAGTTTTGTGGACCGCTTCCGCGCCAAGGCAAGCAAGGCCGTGCAGGCGCAATCGCGCCTCAAGATGATCGCCAAGCTCAAGCCGATCACCACCCCGCAAGAGGCCGCGCTCAAACGGTTCACATTCCCCGAACCAGAGGAGCTGTCACCCCCCATCCTGCGGCTGGAAAGCGCCTCAACGGGCTATGACGGCACCCCGATCCTGCAACGGCTCAACCTA
>CBFHML010000077.1:0-2381 GCA_965656855.1 Roseovarius sp. | reverse complement strand
ATATGCGTTCCGGCTGACATTCCTCAACAAATGCGACGAGCTTGAGCGTCAGACAGTGGCGGAATTCTATCAGCGCTGCTTTGACGAGGAACTGCCCGAAAGCGCGGCAAGCGTCAGCCTCGGCTAGGATCCGTTTTCTTCGAAGAAAACGTATCGAAATCTTGCAAGATTTCGGACCGGATTTTTCCAAAAATCCGGTCCTTCTTTTGTGTGCGATCCGGTCACGCGCCGTGGCCAACCGATGACACATGTCAGACCGCCTTAACATAAAGCTTTGGTTTCAGACGGAACTCATGCTTAACTGCTTAAATGATGGGCAGTTTGAAAACAATCGCGCTTGTTGTGATCCTTGCCGCCGGCCCCGCAATGGCCGGACAAAATGAGCGGGATGCGCTGTCGCTGCGCTTTGCCACCTGCCTTGGGCGCTATTCTGCGCAAATATCGCATGCATATCTGATGCGCCGCGATGCCGGGGAGGCCGAACACCGCCAGCGCGCCTTTGCCGCGCTGTTGGACGCGACCCGTCCGGGCGCATTTTCCCCGGCAGAGATCATGGCCCAGAGGATAGACGCCAAGATGCGCTTTGCCGCGCTTTTGCAAATCGCAGAGTTCCACACGGATCCGCGCCGGGCAGACCGCGCCGCACGGCTGATCCGCCGTCATCTGAACGGCTGCGCGACGCTCGTTCTGGGCTGATCATCCTCTGAAACGCGCGATGTGTTGACCAAAAATTAATCGAATAGACCTGATTTTAAAGAGAAATCACGCGCTCCTCTTTCACGGGAATTGACCGATGGGCCTTTCTTGTCATAAAATTGTTACATGAGAAACGGAAAGCGTCCCCTGGTGGCGGCGGCTTTTCTGATAATGAGCATGTCGGCCACCGTCGCAAGCAGCCTGAATTCGCCGCTGGAACAAGCTCGGGCCTTTGCCACCTGCGCCGGACGGTTTTCGGCGATGGCCACCCGCCAGAGCGCCGAACACGACCCCGCGCATGAAACCTCGCGTCGCATGATGGGTGATTTTGAGATGCTGCTTGAGGCGACTTTGCCCCACGCCTCGGCCACCACCGACATAGACGCGCGCACCGCCCTGCATTGGCGCGTTGCCGGCTGGACAGAGATCGCCCGCCTGATGCGACAGAAACATTATCCCCGCGCGGACGCGTCCCGCAGCCCGGCCCGCGCCGACCGTGACATGCACCGCCGCCTCGACACCTGTCGCCAGCTTATCCTGCCAAGCTGAAATCGCCACGGCCCACTGGTCATTCCCTGCGCCGCACACTAGGTTGCGCGATCAGAACACACCCTGATCCAAGGCGCGACATGGCCCAGTCTGACAATCCCGCAGATCCCTTCAAAAAGGCGCTGGCAGAGGCCACCAAGGTGCTCGCCGACAATCCCGAGCTGTCGGTCAGCTATTCGGTCGATCCTGCGGGGATTTCCGGCGACACGATGCGCCTGCCCCAGATCAGCCGCCGCATGACCCGCGACGAGGTTTTGCAGGCCCGCGGCGCCGCCGACGCGCTGGCACTGCGCCACAAATTCCATGACGAAAAGATGCATGCCCGCTACGCGCCACCCGGCGAAATGGCGCGCGAGCTGTACGAATCCATGGAAACCGCCCGTTGCGAGGCTGTGGGCGCGCGCCAGATGCCCGGCACGGCGGGCAATATCGACGCGCGGATCGGCGCAGAGGCGCTGCGCAAGGGCTATGACCAGATCAACGACAGCGCGGATGCGCCACTCGCAGTTGCGGCTGGCTATCTCATTCGCCATCTCGCCACGGGGCGCACCATGCCAGAGGGCGCGCGCAACGTGATGGAGCTGTGGCAGGGATTTATCGAGGAACAGGCCGGCGGCACGCTGGAGGATCTGCAGGCGAAACTGGCCGATCAGGGCGAATTTGCCCGCTTTGCCCGCCGTATCATCGACGATCTGGGCTATGGCGATCAGCTTGGCGATGATCCCGATGCGATGGACGACGATCAGGACGACGACGCCGAGACCGACACCGAAGAGCAAGAAGAGCCCGACAGCACCGGCGAAGACGACAGCGACGAGACCGAGGCCGACGCAGATCCCGAGCAGGCACAAGAACAGCAGCAGGACGAACAACAGGCGCAGGTCAGCATGGATGACCTTGCCGATCAGGATATGGGCGACGAGACCGAAATGCCCGAGGGCGAGGCCCCGCTGGAGCCGCCACAGGCGCAGCCCATCTCGGATGCGGACCCCGATTATGCCGTCTATCGCACCGAGTTCGATGAGGAAATCCGCGCCGAGGATCTTGCCGATCCGGTAGAGCTTGAACGCCTGCGCGCCTATCTCGACCAGCAGCTCGACCCGCTGAAGGGCGCGGTCGGGCGGCTCGCCAACAAG
>CBFHML010000076.1:0-4390 GCA_965656855.1 Roseovarius sp. | reverse complement strand
GTGCCGAGAAGGGCGACGACCAGTGCCGAAAGCCAGACACCAGCAGCGGCGCGGCGGTCCTCGCCAATCAGCGAGCGACGCAGGCAGAAGCCGGTGCGTTCAGCGAGCACGCCATAAACGAGGCCCAGCAGAAGAGCAAAGCCAACGGCGACCTGGGGGGCGGTGTAGTTTTCGAAGCCAAGGGATTCAAACATGGGTCTTCCTCGCGCGGGATTAGAATATTGTTCCAGATGGCGTGGAAATCATTTCCGATCAAGCCGCGTTCGCGGGGGTTTCGGATGAATATTTAGAACTTTGTTCTGGCGCGCATCGACTGGAAAGACAAAATTCCCGATAAGCGGCCCGTCCGATGACGCGGGTTCGCCCGTTGTGGTCCGGGTGGCAACTTTGATCTTATTTGGCGGCTCAGGTAGAATTATGATCCGGACCAGAGTGCCTCATAGACGCGTCCGATGGCGTCGGCCTCGGTTTTGGCGCTGAACTCTGCCGTGGCATGGTCGCGCGCGGCACGGGCCATTGTGGCGTGCCGCTCCGGGTCGTTGAGCAGCGCGCCGAGCGCGCCCGCCGTCTCCTCCGGGCTGTCGCCAGAGACGATCACGCCGCACGCGCCGGCCTTGGCAAAACGGCGGTAATAGCCCTGATCGGTGGCGACGAACGGCACACCGCTCGCCATGCCTTCGAGCGGGGCCATGCCGTAGCCTTCGTAGCGGGGCAGTTGCACCACGGCAGAGAGGCCACGCAGAATGCCGGGCAGATCACTGGCGGCAATCTCTCCGGGGAAAAGGATGCGATCTGTCAGGCCTTCGGCCGGGATCCGGTCCTTCAGATTCTGAAGAAACGTCGCATCGCCCCGCGCCGCGCGGCCAATGACGAGGGCTGTCAGGTCTGGATGGTCGGGCAACAGCCGCAGCATGGTGTCGACAAACCTGTCTGTGCCTTTCTCGGGCCGGATGCGCCCGATGGTGGCGATCCCGCGCGTGCCCGGAAAACCTGTGGCCGCCCATGCGGTGCTGGGGTCACGCGACGGGGTGAATAGACTGCACTCCACGCCGTGCGGGACGACGGCGCGCACATGTGGCACAAAGCTGGCGGCAGTGTCGGTGGTGGCGATGACCGCATCCATGCGCGAAATCAGCCAGCGCGGAAAGGCAGAATGCCGCCGGATCGCGGCAGAGGTAAAGACGATGCGAACAGGCAGGCGCAGCACATCGCGCGCCCAAAGGGCGGCGCGCATTTCGGTGTTGCGGCGCACATGCCAGATCGTAAATGGCTTGTCCGGTGGCGGTGTGTGCGACAGGCGGCGGGCCGCGGCCGGGGTGACGGGATCAGGGCAACCGGGCAGGGGCTGCCCAACCAGCGCCATATCATAGCGGTCCGCCTGCTGTCGCACGACATTGGCCGCCGTCGCCGAAACGCCGGTGAAATTGCGGTTGAAATTCGTGACGATCAGTTCTGTCATCGCGCGGACCCCTCTTTGCCTCGGCGCGTGACTATCCCAGCGCCAGCGCCTTGGAAAGCCGGTCGGCAAAGCCATCCAGCACATCGTCGCGCGCATCGGCAAAGGCATGGGCGCGGTCGCGCATCGCATCAAGCCCGTCCGGATCATCAAGAAACCGGTGCAGCACCCGGGCCAGCGCCTTGGCATCCGCCACCTCTATCGCGGCGTTTTGTGCGGCAAGCTCTGCATAGGCGGGGGCGAAATTGGCATAGCGGGGCCCGTGCACAATGGCGGAGCCGGCATGTGCAGGCTCATACGGGTTATGCCCGCCCACATCCGAGAAAGACCCGCACAGGCATGTCAGCGGGCTCAGCGCGTACCACAGCCCCATTTCCCCCAGCGTGTCAGCCAGATAGACGCGGGTTTGCCCGGTCAGCACCATGCCGGTAGAGCGGCGCGCGCCCTCCATCCCGGCCTCGGCGATCTGCACCTCGATGGCATCCGCGCGTTCCGGGTGGCGCGGCACAAGAATCAAAAGCGCGTCTGGGTCTTGGCCCAGCATGGCGCGATGTGCCTCCAGCACCACCTCCTCCTCACCGGGGTGGGTAGAGGCGGCGAGCCATACGGGGCGGTCCTGTATCGCGCCCTTCATGCGGTCAAGCTCTGCCGGGTCACAGGGCAGGGCACCGGCAAGGGACTTCAGATTGACGCCCGCCTGCGCCTGCGTCAGGCCAAGGGCGGTCAGGTGATCGGCGGTGCGCGTGTCCTGACAATGGATCATGCGGAAATGGTCCATCAGGTGCCGGGCGGTTTTGGGCGCACGCGCCCAGTTGCGCGCCGACCTGTCAGAGATGCGCGCATTGATCAGCGCCATGGGAATGCCCCGCGCCGCCGTGCGCGATAGCATATGCGGCCAAAGCTCGCTTTCCACAAAAACCGCGGCCGATGGCTCCCAATGGGAAAGGAACCGGTCCAGCGCGGCCCGCGTGTCGAGAGGCGCGAATTGATGCGTCGTGCGCGGTGGCAGACGCTTGGCCAGAACGTTGGCAGAGGTGCCAGTGCCCGAGGTGAGCAGAAACGACAGCGCGGGGTCCCGCGCGCCCAGATGCGAGATGAGCCGCAACACAGACAGGGATTCGCCCACGGACGCGGCGTGAAACCACATCAGCCGCCCGCCGGGGCGGGGGGCCGTGGCATGTCCAAGCCGTTCTTTGAGGCGCGCGGGGTCTGTGCCTTGTGCCGTCAGCTTGCGCTTGACGCGGCCATAGGCCAGTGGCGCGATCAGGTTCGCCGCAACACCATACAGGCGCACGGTCCAGGGCGCGCCGGGGCTGCGCATCAGCCGCCGGTGTGGCTCATGTGGCGCGATACGCGCCCGTCGACGGTCTGGCGGGAATAGTCGAAATCATGGCCCTTGGGCTTGCGCGTGATCGCCTCTCTTATGGCGTCCTCAAGCGGGGCATCGCTGGCCGGATTGTTGCGCAGCGGCGCGCGCAGATCTGCCATATCCTCTTGGCCAAGGCACATATACAGCTCGCCCGTGCAGGTGAGACGCACGCGATTGCAGCTTTCGCAGAAATTATGCGTGAGCGGCGTGATAAAGCCGATCTTCTGACCCGTTTCCTGCAATTGCACATAGCGGGCGGGGCCGCCCGTGCGCTCTGTCAGTTCGGTCAGGGTATATTGCTCTGCCAGCGTGCCGCGCAGGTCCGACAGCTTCCAGTATTGATCCAGCCGGTCTTCGTTGCCGATATCGCCCATTGGCATGACTTCGATAAAGGTGAGGTCCATATCGCGGGACCGGCACCATTCGACCAACGTGAACAGCTCGTCCTCGTTAAAGCCCTTGAGCGCCACGGTGTTGATCTTGATCCGCAAGCCAGCCTTTTGCGCGGCGTCGATCCCCTCGATCACCTGCTTGAGACGGCCCCAGCGGGTGATGTCGGCGAATTTCTGATCGTCCAGCGTATCAAGCGATACATTCACCCGGCGCACGCCAGCGGCGTAAAGATCATCCGCAAAGCGCGCCAGCTGCGAGCCATTGGTGGTCAGCGTCAGTTCCTTTAGCTGGCCGCTGTCCAGATGGCGGGTCATGGCCTTGAAGAAATGCATGATGTCACGCCGCACAAGCGGCTCACCCCCGGTGATGCGCAATTTTTCCACGCCGAGCCGGACAAAGGTGGAGCACATGCGATCCAGCTCTTCCAGCGTAAGCAACTCTTTCTTGGGCAGAAAGGTCATGTTTTCCGACATGCAATAGACGCAGCGAAAATCGCAGCGGTCCGTGACGGAGACACGCAGGTAAGAAATGGCGCGTTGGAACGGGTCTATCAAAGGTGCTGTCATGCGCCGCAACCTATGCAATCGTTTGCCCAGCGGCAAGATGCTTGATCTTGAGGATTGAAGCGAGGGTCAGAGCGGCCTAGGATCGGGTTATGAAACGTATAAGTTGGGTCTTTTTGTCTGTTTTGGCCGTTTCGGGCTGCGGTGCGGTGCCCGATCGCTGGCTGCCCGTGCAGACCGAGACGCCCACGCCAGCCTCCGAGACGACGCCACCTGATGCGACAGAGGTGGCGCAGCCGGTGCTCAATGCGCCGCCCGAAAATGCCCGCACGGTGGACGAATTCGACACCACCAGCGAGGCCGAACGCGCCCAAGCCGTGGCAGAGGCGGCCGTGCCCTCGGGCGAGCGGCATCTGGGTCTCAGCGTCGCGTCTCTCGGGGCCGTGACAGAGCCGGGCATATGGCTCAAGACGCCACTGATCAGCGCGCCGTCGCGGGGCCGGGTGGAATTTCCCGACAAAGGCACAAGCGTGGCCGTGGATCTGATCCCCATTGACGGAGAGCCGGGATCAGGTAGCCGCATATCGCTGGCGGCGATGCGGCTGATCGAGGCCGATCTGACCTCACTTCCCGAGATCCGGGTTTACGCCACAGGCGGCTGATCTTTCA
>CBFHML010000075.1:0-123244 GCA_965656855.1 Roseovarius sp. | reverse complement strand
GACCCTGCGTGGCGCGCACGGCCTGACACAGGTTGGTCTTGGGGTTGAGGCAGTATTCGCATTCGCGGCATTCGGCGGTGTAGAGCGGGATGACATGGTCACCCACCTCAAGAGAGGTCACGCCCTCGCCCACTTCGATCACGACGCCAGCCCCCTCGTGGCCAAGAATCGCGGGGAAAATGCCCTCTGGATCGTCACCAGACCGGGTGAACTCGTCGGTGTGGCAAAGACCCGTCGCCTTCACCTCGACCAGAACCTCGCCGGCACGGGGGCCGTCAAGCTCAACTTCCATGATCTCAAGCGGCTTGCCCGCCTCTACGGCGACCGCGGCTCTTGTTCTCATGACACTGTCCTTTTTATGCTATTGCTATTGGTTATGTGCGCGATGTTTAGCGGATTGCCCGGGCAGGGCAACACATCCAGAGGGGTGTGTCTATCCTGGTGTTAACCTGGCAACCGATGAGGGTAAGAATGCGAAAAATGGTCTATATCCCCTTTTTAGGGCTCGTGCTGGTCAGTAGCCTCACAGCCTGCAAGATCACGCAGACCCAGAGCGACGACCCCTGCGGCGCTCAGACGTTGCAATCCCTTGTCGGTCAGCCAGCGGACAGGTTCGAGTCAAGCGCTTGGACCGGGCCGGTGCGTGTGATCCTGCCCAATGGGGTCATGACCATGGATCACCGTCCCCAGCGGTTGAATGTGGACGTCGACACCGCCGGCGACATTCAGCGTGTCTGGTGCGGATAAACCTCCGATTGCGTTTGACTTGTGCCCAGCAAAACGAAACGATGCGCAGCAACTTGGTATCGTTTATTTTCGCACGAAAAAGGAACGGCTATGCAAAGCTGGGATGAGGTGCGCACCGCTTTTCATGTCGCGCGCGTGGGCACGGTCAGCGGCGCGGCAGAGGCGCTTGGCGTGCATCACGCCACCGTCATCCGCCATATCGACTCTCTGGAGGACCGGCTTGGCGTGAAACTCTTTCAGCGTCATGCGCGCGGCTATACCACCACCGAGGCGGGGCAGGATTTGTTGCGGGTGGCACAGGCCACGGATGAACAGTTCAGCCAGCTGTCGGGGCGCATCAAAGGGCGGGGCAATGATGTCTCCGGCGAACTTGTCGTGACCTCACTTGGCGGGCTGAGCCATGTGCTTGTGCCCGTCCTGGCGGATTTCCAAAGGAACTACCCCGATCTCATCGTGCGCTTTCTGACCGGAGAGCGGCTTTTCCGGCTGGAATACGGCGAGGCGCATGTGGCGATCCGCGCAGGCAGCGCCCCGGATCAGCCCGACAATGTGGTACAGCCCTTTTTCAAGCAGCAGATCACGCTTTATGCCAGTGACGCCTACATCGCGCGCCGCGGCCTGCCAAAGAGCGTCGATGATTTCGCAGGGCATGTCTTTGTCAGCGCGGACGATACGAGTTCCCGCGCGCCCTTTCACAAATGGCTACGCCAAACCGTGCCCGAAAGCGCCATCGTCTTTCGCAGCGGCGATGTCTATGCACAGCGCTACGCCGTGGCGCAGGGGGCTGGTATCGGCTTTATGTCGCGGCTTCAGGCGCAGGAAATAGGCGGCCTCACAGAGGTGGTGCCCCCGCGTGAGGATTGGGTGGCGCCCCTGTGGATCGTCACGCATATGGACCTGCATCGCACAACCAAGGTGCAGACCTTTCTCACCTTTCTGAAATCCCATGCCGAAGGTTGGAGCACCCTGTGACCGACCGGCTGCGCGGGCATCTTGCGATGCTTGCCTTTTCAGGGCTGATCGCCGGGTCCTTTCCTCTGGGCGCCATGACGGTGCAACATATTTCGCCAGAGGCATTCACCGCGCTGCGTTTCGTGATCGCGACAGGTATTCTGGGCGCCGCGGCCATGGCCACAGGAGGCATACCCAAGACAAGCTTTGCGGCACCTTGGCGGTACCTGCTGCTGGGTGGGTCCATGGCGATCTATTTCGTGCTTATGTTCGAAGGCTTGAAAACGGCAGAGCCTGTCAGCGCCGCGGCGGTCTTTACGCTAACGCCCGTGGTGTCGGGGCTGTTCGGCTATCTGATCCTGCGTCAGGCGATGACCCGGCGGATGGCAGCAGCGCTTGCGGTTGGTATCGTGGGCGCACTTTGGGTGATCTTTCGCGGCGAGGTGTCAGCCCTTCTGGCCCTTGAGGTTGGGCGCGGTGAGGCGATCTATTTCGTCGGCTGCATCGCGCACGCGCTCTACACGCCCATGATACGAAAACTCAATCGTGGCGAGCGTGCGTTGATCTTTTCCTTTGGTGCGATGACGGGGGCAGCGGTGCTCCTGCTGATTGCGGGCGGCGCGGATATGATCACAACGGATTGGGCCAATTTGCCGCCGATCGTGTGGATCACACTGGTCTACACCACTGTTTTTGCCACGGCGCTGACCTTTGTGCTGTTGCAATACGCCTCGTTGCGGCTGCCCGCGGCCAAGGTCATGGCCTATACCTATCTCACGCCGACATGGGTGATATGCTGGCAAGCGGCCTTGGGCCGGGGGCTACCGGGCTGGGTGATCCTTGGCGGTGTTGGGCTGACAAGTCTGGCACTGGCGCTTTTGCTTAAGGACGAGCATCCCGCCTGAAAGGTCAGAGAAAACCAGCCTCAGCAAGCTGGCGCGACAGCGCGCGAAAACTGATCGGGGCAAGGTTTTCGGCGCGGTCCTCTTCGCTCAGCCGTGACTTGGGCAAGAGCGGGTTGATCAGATGGGTTTCCGCCTGCGCAAAGGCCGCGAACTGATCGACAAAGGAGTGTACGACCTCGGTGCGATAGCGTCGCTGGATGAGCCCGACGCGCGTGCCCGGCGCCACCACGCAGGCCGCAAGATGAAAGGCGGAGCCATCAGGACCCACCAGCCAGCGGGCGGCACGGTAGCGCGCTATCTGAGTCGCGATATCATGTCGTTCCGGGTGAAAGATTTCATAGCCCGCCTTGCGCATCAGTTTTTCAATCCGCGCCTCGCCATCAACCAGCTTTTCCGCGCCCCGCAGACGGCTGCGCGACACATAAAGCCGCTCTGGCCCCTCGACGGGAAAGGCCGCCTCAAGCCGCGCCCGAAGAAACCCGCGAAAGGCCGGTGTGGCGGCAATCAATGCCTGATGGCCAAAGGCCTGTTCGGGCACGATCAGATGCTCGACCTTCAGCGGCTCGGTTGTCGCCAACAGTGGCAAACCGGGGCAGAGCGCATCAAGTAATGCGGCATGCTGGCATGCCAGCGGACCAAGAGGCAGTTCCGCGCCACGCGGCAAAAACAAGATCCCGTCAGGTGCCCGATCAAGCGTTGGTACCGCCCAGAGCCGGCCAAGGCTTTCCAGCAGGAAATGCCCAAAGTGATCACGCGCAAGTCCCGCAAAGAGATAGCGCCCTGTCAAAGCCCGCGCGCGCGCCGGATCGGGACAGGGCGGCGTGTCAGTCAGCCGCCCGCGTGACAGCAAGGTGCGCGACGCCTCGACAAAGCTGCCATCGTTGCGAAACACCCCCGATGCCATGCGGCCTTCAGACAAAACCGGCGCCACCAGTGCGTCGCGGACCTCTTCCAGCGTTGGGGTCGGGCCACTCACTTGAGAGCGCTTTCATCGTCAAGCTCGACCCGCAGGAACCGCTCGAACGCATCAAGATTGATCGCCTCGAACTGGCCAAAGCTTTGCATCCAGATGGAGGCATCACGCAGCGCGTCAGGCTCCAGCTTGCACCATTTTACCCTCCCCCGGCGTTCTTGACTGATCAGTCCGGCCCGTGTGAGGATTGTCAAATGTTTGGAAATCGCCGCAAGCGACATCTCGAAAGGGTGGGCTACGTCCGTCACCGCCATGTCGTCTTCAAGCAGCATCGACAGGATCTTGCGCCGCGTTGGATCGGCCAGTGCGGCAAAGACGGTATCGAGCGAATTGGACATGATTTCCTTAAAGCCCTGCGCCATGCGTGGCGTCAACTGCCTTTGATCTCGAACAAGGCGGACCCTAGGCGAGACAGATACCCTGACCCAAGGAGGATTTATATATGTTCAAACACATTATGATACCCGTGGACATGGCCCACGAGGAAAACATGGGCCGCGCGGCAAAGGCCGCCGTCGATATGGCAAAGATCAATGATGCCAAACTGACCATGGTCAGCATCAGTGGCGGTCCGCTGGCGGGCAAAGAGCATTCGTCGCGCACCACCCCCGAGATGGTCGAGACCTACGCCAAGCAACAGGCTGAAAAGCACGATCTGGAGATCGGCACACATGTCCTCGACGCCCATGACGTAAGCGTGGATTTGGACCGCAAGCTGCTGGATGCGATCGAAAAGATCGATGCGGACCTCGTAGTGATGGCCACGCACCAACCCGGCTGGCTGGATTACCTCGTCAATTCACATGGTGGGCGGCTGGCCTCTCATGCCCCGGTCTCGGTGCTCGTGGTGCGCAACCCGGACTGACACTGGCACCGCGTTGCGGATCACATCGGACAGGATGAAAGAGCGGACTCGACTCAGCGTCGGGTCCGCTCTAATTATAAGAACAGAACAAGAACATTTTTATTCTGCTGATCCGGTCTCGCTGCCATGCCCGAACGGCGTATTCTTTCCCTCTGGTTTCCCCGGCTGGGGGCCGAACGCCTGCTGCGGCGTCTGGCCCTACCCGGCGACGCGCCCTTTGCCGTGGTGCGCGAAACCGGCCAGATGCAGGTGCTAGATAGCCTGTCGCAACCGGCCGAGGCCGCAGGCCTGCGCGTGGGCCAACCTTTGCGCGATGCCCATGCGATGTGCGCGACACTGGTGACACGGGCGCAGACCCCACAGGCAGAAGCCGCGTTTCTTGAGGCTCTGGCGAGGTGGGCAGGCAAGTTTTCTCCTTGGGTGGCGATGGAACGCCCCGACGCGCTGATGCTGGATGTAACGGGCTGCACGCATCTTTTTGGCGGCGAAGAAGGGCTGATAGCACAGATCACCGCCGAAACGGTGGATCTGGGACTGACGGCACGCTGCGGCATGGCTGGCACGGTGGGGGCGGCATGGGCGCTGGCCCGCTATGCCGGGGCCACGCCGGGATCGAACAGGTCAGGCGACGCAATAGACCAAGAGGCGCGCGCAACGCGGTCACGCGCGGCAAAGCGGCGGCACTGGGAACGCGGCGGCACAGCTCCTGCCCAGATGACGCCCGAGGCCGTCACCGCCCGGATCGCACCGCCGGGCCGCGCCCATGGCGCGCTCTCTGCTCTGCCAGTCGCGGCCCTGCGGCTAGAGCCCGCGACAGTCGAGGCGCTGGCCCGGCTGGGCCTGCGGCATATCGGGGATCTGCTGGGGCAACCGCGCGCCCCGCTGGCGCGCCGCTTTGGGCGCGGGCTGGTGCACCGTCTGGATCAGGCAATCGGCGCGGCCCCGGAACCGGTCTCACCCGCAAGAGAGGCACCACGTTTCGCCACAAGGCTCACCCTGCCCGACCCGATCGGGCTTGAGGCGGATATGCTGGCCGGGCTCGACCGGCTGGTGCCCCGGCTTTGTGAATTGCTGACGGCACAGGGACAAGGCGCGCGGCAGGTACGATTGCAGGCGATCCGATGTGACGGCACCACGGATTTTGTCGAGGCGGGGCTGTCCCGGGCAACAGACGCCCCCGACCGCATACGCCCGCTTCTGGCGATGAAGCTGGAAGAGATCGACGCAGGTTTCGGCATCGACACCCTTAGGCTGGAGGCGGTACGCGTCGAACCGCTGGAACCACGCCGCATGGCCGGTCATCTGGAGGCAGGCGAGGCGGCGCACGCACGGCTGTCGCAAGATACCGGGCTGGAGGATCTGACAACCCGGATTGGCGCGCGCATCGGGCTGGATGCGATCACCCGCCGCCACCCGGTCAGCAGCCATATTCCCGAAAAGACGGCGCAGGTGCTTGCGGCGGCATGGTCTGACCCCGCCGAAAGCTGGCCCATGCCCGACACCGCGCGTCCCCTTCTGCTCTGGCGGCCCGAACCGGTGCTGGCCCCCGACGCGCCCCACCCTGCGGCGCGGTTCCGCTGGCGCGGGCGCGATCATGATCTGGCAGAGGCGCGCGGCCCCGAACGCATCGCGCCAGAATGGTGGCTGGACGAACCTGACTGGCGCTCTGGTCAGCGCGATTACTGGCAGGTTGTAACCACACGGGGCGACAGGCTCTGGCTCTACTACGCTCATGGCGCCACGATGAGTTCGGGCTGGTTCTGCCACGGCAGTTTCGTCTGAGCGGTGGTGTCAGACAAAGATCTTACAAAAGAGCGAAAGGCCCCGTCTCAGTTCATCAGGCCTGCGTGCCGCAGCCCGTCATCCACCAGCGCCTTGGTCTCATCGCTGAGCCCGGTCAGTGGCGAGCGGACCTCTTCGCTGCACAGACCCAGCCGCGACATCGCATATTTCGCGCCCACCAGACCCGGCTCGGTAAAGATCGCCTTATGCAGCGGCATCAGCCGGTCCTGAATTTCCAGCGCCTTGGCATAATCGCCCGCAAGCGTGGCGTTCTGCACCTCGGCCACCATGCGCGGTGCGACATTGCCGGTCACGGTGATGACACCCACGCCACCTTGCGCGTTAAACCCATGTGCCGTCGCGTCCTCACCGGAGATCTGCACGAACTCTGGCCCACAGGTGATCCGCTGGTAGCTCACCCGCGCCAGATCGCCAGTGGCGTCCTTGACCCCGACGATACGCGGCAGTTTGGCCAGCTCACCCATGGTTTCGGGCAGCATGTCCACGACCGACCGGCCCGGAATATTGTAGATGATGATCGGCAGCTCGCAGCAATCATGCAGCGCGGTGAAATGCGCGATCAGCCCGCGTTGCGTGGGCTTGTTATAATAAGGCGTGACGACCAGCGCCGCACTCGCGCCCACGGACTCGGCATGCTGCATGAAGCGGATCGATTCCAGCGTGTTGTTCGATCCCGCGCCCGCAATCACCGGCACGCGGCCAGCCGCAGCGCGGACAACTTCGGCCACGACCATCTCATGTTCCTCATGGGTGAGCGTTGGGCTTTCGCCCGTGGTGCCCACCGGCACAAGCCCGTGACTGCCCTCAGCGATATGCCATTCCACCAGCGTGCGGAGCGTGTCGATATCGACCTCGCCGTTTTTCAACGGGGTCACCAGGGCTGGAAATGATCCCTTGAACATGAAACGCTCCTTTTGTTTACGGCGCCTCAGGGCGACGATGCGCGCGACACTAGCGGTATGCCGCCATCCTGCCAAGCTTGTGAATGGACGCCGGGCACGACGCTGCGTAGGCTGGCGGCGTTTAGCCCCTCTGGCCTGGGAATTGCAAGAGATGTTGCGCATTATATGCCTTGTTTTGGCGACCTTGGGCATATCACTGCCCGCTTTGGCCGCCGATACAGCGCTCCGAATCGCCCCCAGACCCCTGTCCAGCGCGTTCGACGCGATGCAGGCGGGCCGCTGGGACGTGGCCACAACATTGGCGGCGCGCGCCGGGCCGGCGGCGGTAACCCTGATCGAATGGCACCGCCTGCGCGATGGCGAAGGCACCCCGCAAGAGGTGCTGGCCTTTCTTGCCGATCATGCGGATTGGCCCGGTCTCGACTATCTGCACAAGCAGGCCGAGGAGGCGATGGTCACTGCCAGCGCAGATGAGGTCATCGCCTTTTACGCGGACCGCCGTCCTCAGACCGGGCTTGGCGCGCTCAACCTTGCACGTGCCTTGCGTGCCGCTGGCAGGCCCGGAGACGCGGACATCGCCGTGGTGCTGGCATGGCGCACGCTCGATTTGTCCACCGCAGAGCATGACGCCTTTCTTCAGGCTTTTCCCGATCTTCTCGCCCCGCATCACGAGGCGCGGCTGCACATGGCGCTCTGGCGCGGGCTGCGCGATGTGGACCAGATGCTGCCCTTGGTCGATGAGGCCACGCGCGACCGGGCCGAAATCGCCCGGATGCTGGAAACCGGCGCAGCCGGGGCCGATGCGCGGCTCGATGCCCTGCTTCCGGCGGCCAAGGCTGATCCGCATATCGCGCATGCCCTCTTTAACCGGCATATTGATCAGGGGCGCCGCGATGACGCCATCGCGCTGATCCTGCGCCAAAGCAGGCTGGAAGACGGGCTTGGCGATCCTGCGCGGTGGGCGGGCTGGCGACGCGCCCTTGTCCGGTCGCAGATGCGCGCCGGGGCTGCGCGCACCGCCTACGATCTGGCCTCTGTGCACGGGTTGGTCGAAGGCTCTCATTTTGCTGATCTCGAATGGCTGTCGGGCTATCTGGCGCTGACTTATTTCAAGCAACCGGTGCTGGCCGCCGCCCATTTTCAGCGTTTTCTGGAGGCGGTCGAGACCCCGATATCGCTTGGCCGCGCAGGGTACTGGATCGGCCGCGCCCAAGAGGCTGCAGGCAATGCCGAGGCCGCCGCGATCGCCTATGAACTTGGCGCACTGCACCAGACCTCGTTCTATGGGCTGCTGGCGGCAGAGCGCGGCGGCTTGCCCTTTGACCCCACACTTGCCGGTCAGGATGATCCCGGCCCTTGGCGTGATGCGGCATTTGCGAAGGGCGACGTGTTCGGCGCCGGGGTTCTGGCGCTTGCCAACGGGCGGCTGTCCTTGGCGGAACGGTTCTTTACCCATCTTGCAGAGAGCCTGACCCGCGCAGATCTGCCCCTGCTTGGACAGGCCATGTTGGATCTGGGGGAGCCACATCTGGAGGTCATGGTCGGCAAGGCCGCTGCCAGCCGGGGCATCACCCTGCCCGCGCCCTATTATGCGCTGCATCCTCTGGCCAAGATGGATCTGGCCGTGCCGCCCGAACTGTCGCTTGCCATTGCCCGCCGCGAGAGTGAGTTCGACATCAGCGTGGCCAGCGGCGCCGGTGCCATGGGGCTGATGCAGCTCATGCCCGGCACCGCCGCCGAAATGGCGCAGGCCATCGGTGCGGCGGATCATTCCCGCGCGCGTGTGTTCGAGGATTGGGAATATAACGCACAGCTTGGTGCGGCCTATCTGGCGCGGATGGCGGATCAGTTCGACGGCAATATCGTCATGATGTCGGCGGCCTATAATGCCGGCCCCGCACGCCCGCCGCGCTGGATGTCGGATCTGGGTGATCCGCGCACGGGTGCTGTCGACGTGGTCGACTGGATCGAACATGTGCCTTTCAATGAGACCCGCAACTACATCATGCGCGTCACCGAGAGTTTGCCGGTCTACCGTGCGCGCCTTGGCAAAGAGCCGCATCCGGTGCCGTTTTCCCAAGAACTTGCCGGCGACACATTCCGCCGCTAGCGCGGCTGCATCAGGCGCTTTTGACCCGCTGCCGCCACAGCGTAAACAGCCCCGCCGCCACGACCAGCGCCGCACCGATTGCCACATTGGTGCGGATGGTCTCGGAAAATACCGTGATGCCAATGGTGCTGGCAAACACCAGCTGCAGATAGGCAAAGGGCTGCACCGCGCTCGCCTCGGCGACCTCATAGCATTTGATCAACGTGAAATGCCCCAGCGCCCCCGTGACGCACAGCGCCCCCATCCAGATCCAGTCAGGCGCGATCATCGGCTCCCAGAACCAGATGCCCACCGCCGTCATCGCCACAGACCCGACCGTGCCAGTCCAGAAGAAACTGGTCGCCGCCGTGTCCTTGCGCGCCACAAACCGAGTCAACAGCCCGTAAAGCGCGAACATCAGCGCCGCCAGCAGCGGCACGATTGCCTCTACCCGGAACACACCCGCGCCCGGATCAAGAATGATGACCACGCCGACAAAACCAACGCCGATCGCCGCCCAGCGCCGCCAGCCCACATGCTCACCCAGAACCGGGCCGGACAGCGCCGCGATCAAGAGCGGGTAGCAGGCGAACACCGCATGGCTTTCGACCAGCCCCAGCAGGGTAAAGCCCACGATCATAACGCAGATTTCCACCACCAGAAGAACTGCACGAAAGCTCTGCATCAGCGGTTGCTCGGTCGCCGCCGCCGCGCGCACGCCGCCCGCGCGGCGCTTGGCCACGGCGATCACGAAGGCCGCAAAGAACCAGTAGCGGATCATCACCACCATCAGCACGTTGTACTCTGCCGCCAGATGGCGCGAGATGCCGTCCTGCACGGCAAAAATAAAGGTGGTCGCCACCATAAGCAGTATGCCAAGCCGCGTGTTCTGTTCAGTCATTCAAGGGGGCCTTTCGGGCAATGCTCATGTGCCGCTTGCGGCCATATCCCGGAACTCGGGTCACTTCAAACCCCGCCTCCGCCAACCCCCGCCGCACGAAACCCGCAGCGGTATAGGTCGCCGCCGTGCCGCCCGGCACGGTCTGCGCGCCTACATCCGCCAGTAGGGAATTTTCCCATAGTTCAGGGTTCTTGGCAGGTGAAAACCCATCCAGAAACCATGCGTCCGCCCGGCCCGGCCAATGCGCCAGCGTCTGACGCGCATCGCCCACAATCAGCTCAAATCGCAAATCCGCAAGTTCGATCACCTGCTGGCCCCAATGAGGCCCCAACTCTGCCGCGATCCCCTCCAACCCGGCGAACCCTGCCTGTGCGCGGATCATGTCGGCGGGGGCCATCGGATAGGCCTCGAAACTTGTGAAATGCAGCCGCCCCGGCACGCCTGCCGCACGCCATGCCTGCACACTCGCCAACAGGTTCAAGCCAGTGCCAAAGCCCAATTCGGCCACCTGAAATCCGTCCCTGAACCGACCCGGCAGCCCATTGCCGGATAAGAACACGTGTCGCGTCTCTTCCAACCCGTTCTCAAGACTGTAATAGGGGTCATCGAACTGCCGCGACACAGGCACGTCCCCCGCTCGCCAGTCAAGCGCGGCGCGCGGCCTCTCGTCATCGTGGGCGGAACCATTATGTGTCATACCGCTGGCAGCATGTCGCTGGCGCAAAGGAAAGACAATGGCCGACATCACCATCTACGGGGCTGGGATATTCGGCCTCTCGATCGCCTTTAGCTGCCTGCGGCGCGGCGCGCGCGTAACCGTGATCGACCCCGGCGGGCCCGGCGCAGGCGCCTCTGGCGGCATCGTCGGCGCGCTGGCGCCGCATGTGCCGGAAAACTGGAATGACAAAAAGGCGTTTCAGCTCGACAGTCTGCTGATGGCGGGGAATTTCTGGGCCGATGTGGCGCGCGTCTCGGGGTACAATCCGGGCTATGCCCGGACCGGACGCCTGCAACCCATCGCAGACGATCATGCCCTCGCCCTTGCCCGACAGCGCGAAATGACCGCCCGCGATTTGTGGGGCAATCACGCCATCTGGCAGGTGGTCGAGGCGACAGCCAGTTTTGCGCCCCTCACCCAGAGCGGGCTGCTGATCCACGATACGCTATCGGCCCATTTGCACCCGCGCCGCGCCTCTGCAGCACTTGCCGCAGCCGTCACTGCACTTGGCGGCACCATTGAAACGCATGGCACACCGCGCGGCACCGTTTTGCACGCGACAGGGGCTACGGGCCTGACAGAAATGACACAACATCTGCCCCGCGCCATCGGCACCGGGGTCAAGGGGCAGGCGGCGCTGTTGGACTTCGCCGCACCAGACCAGCCGCAGCTATTTGCGGATACGCTCCACATCATCCCCCATGTCGACGGCACCACGGCTGTCGGCTCCACCTCGGAAATCGAGTATGAAGATCCCACTGCCACAGATGCGCAGCTTGATACCATCATCGCCCGCGCCCGCGCCGCTGTTCCGGCCCTCGCCGAGGCACCTGTGATCGCAAGATGGGCAGGCCTGCGCCCGCGTGCGCGGTCCCGCGCGCCCATGCTGGGCGCACACCCGCTACGCCACGGCGAATTCATCGCCAATGGCGGCTTCAAGATCGGCTTTGGCATGGCGCCCAAGATAGCGCAGGTCATGGCGGATCTGATGCTTGAGGATAAAGACAGCATCCCCGAAGGTTTCAGACCAGAGGCATCGCTTTGATCAGATTATGCGCGCCTAATCCAATTTCAGCACAGGTTTAACCGGCAAAACCCCATCGCTGGAACACCGCGAGCGCATGGGCCCGGTTAACACTGGCTGCGGCAGCTTCGTCATCGGCCGCCACCGAAATTTCGAACGACTCTTCAAAATTGCAGGCCCGGCACGCGATGGTTTTCTTGTCATACATCACGTCCGTAGAGGCGCATTCCGGACATTTCGCGGGAACATCATCGTTAAACATCAAGCAATCTCCTCAGGGTGTTGACCCGTTGTGCCGCTACCCTGCCCCATGGCCATCACGGTCACAAGAAACTTGGGTCAATGCGGTCAAACAAGCTCTGCAAAGTTTTGCACACAGGTGCGATGACGCCCACCAACAGTTGGGTATTTCGGCGTCACCACTGCGCAAGACGGCGCTTTAGCCGAGTTCGGCGCGCAAATCTTCCATACGTGTCTGCAGGATCTCGCGGTAGGTCTCGGTCGTCAGCTTGCCGTCGTCATCGAAATGATTGGAGGCCTGCGCCAGCATCACCCCTTGTCCCAGAATCAGGCGCACCTGAAACTGCGCAAGGCAGCTTAGTGTCATGAAATGCGCCGTCTCGCCGCCCGTGCGCCCGGCAGACGCAGACAGCACCACAGTCGGCTTGCCCTTGAAAGCGGGCATGTCGACCCGGCTCATCCAGTCCAGCCAGTTTTTCAAAGCACCGGTGATGCCCTTGTTGTATTCCGGCGCGCCGATGATCATCGCATCCGCCTCTGCAACCTGTGCCGCCAGCGTCTTGGCCTTTTCCGGAACGCCCTCGCTGCTTTCCACGTCACCATTGTAAAGCGGCAAGTCCAGATCGCCCTCGGTCACATCAGCCGGCCCGAACAGGCGCGCGGCCTCATGAATGAGTTGACGGTTGAAAGAGCCTTTACGCAAGGAACCTGAGATAAGCAGAAGCTTGGGATTGGACATCGGTAACTCCGGGAATGGTTTGTTGGGTCAACACGTTATGTGCGCCTTCGCGGCAAACTGGCAAGGTCACACAACCGCACAAAGCGTGTGTGCGCAGAGCGGTCAAAAGAAAAAAGCCCCGGACAACAAAATGTCCGGGGCCAGGTGGCCATGAAGGCTGAGGAAGTTCTTACCTACCAGTCGGCAGGGCCCTTTTCGGCAAAGGAATGCACAAGGAAATCGATGAAAGCGCGCACTTTGGGCTGGGTGAAGCGGCCCGGCGGGTAGACTGCGTAGATGCCTTGTGTCTCAACCGGAAGATCCGGGATCACGTCGACAACCGTGCCGTCCTTGAGCGCGCCCGCGTAAAGAAAGCTGGGAAGGTAGGCGATGCCGAGCCCGGAAATCGCCGCATTCAAGAGGGATTGACCGTCATTGACGGACAGACCGCCCGCAGTGCGCACCTGACGCTTTTCGCCAGACGGCGCTGTCAGCTTCCAGACAGATCCGTTCGACTGGCTGGAATAATGCAAAAGCTTGTGTTCATTCAGATCGTCAATCTTGGTCGGCCGCCCATGCTTTTGCAGATAATTGGGGCTGGCGATCATTCGCTTTGTCGTCTCGGTCAGTTTCCGCGCCCGCAGCGTGCTGTCTTCCAGCTCACCGATGCGGATTGCCATGTCGAACCCTTCGGAAATCAGCTCCACATAGCGGTTGTTGAGCACCATGTTGACCGTGATATCGGGGAAATCATCCAGAAACTGCCCCAGAACCGGGCTGAGATGATTGACCCCGAAATCGGTCGCCACCGAGATCCGCAAAAGCCCCGACGGATCGGATTGCATCGACGAGACCAGCGCATCAGCCTCGCCCGCATCATTGAGCACACGCAAGGCGCGGTCATAATAAGCCAGTCCAATTTCCGTAGGACTGACCCGGCGCGTCGTGCGATTGAGCAGACGTGCACCAAGCCGCGCTTCTAGCGACGACACGTGCTTTGAGACGGCGGATTTGGATATCCCCATCTTGCGCGCCGCGTCAGTGAACCCTCCTTGGTCCACCACCGTCGCAAAAGCCTCCATTTCGGTCAGGCGATCCATAATCGATACCTCTGTGCATTTCCTTGTCCATGCGTTTGTGTTCTCAAAATCAGGCACAACTGGGGCGTATGCCCGACAATATCTTGGTTTTATGCTGGATCGTTCGTGTCGCGGAAACAGCCCCACCATGGTCAAGCAGCGTTTTCAAACTACCTCAGGTAGACCAACGCATCTGGGAGGATCGTTCATGAAACCGCAAGTGATAGGCAAAATTCTGGCCCTGAGCCTGATCGCCACCCCGCTTTTCGCCGGAGATACACCCGCGCCCGAGGGCGCAGAAGTCTATTTCGTAAACTTACAGGACGGCGCCACGGTCAACGCGCCCGTCACCGTCATCTTCGGCCTTGAGGGCATGGGCGTCGCCCCGGCGGGCACAGATAAGGCAAACACCGGTCACCACCATGTATTTGTCGACCGCGCACCACTTGGTGAGGGGCCTGACGGCGTCGAAGAGTTAGATTACGGCATTCCCGCCGATGACAACCACATTCATTTCGGCGGGGGCCAGACGCAGGTGACACTCGATCTGGAACCGGGCGCGCACACGCTGCAACTGGTTCTGGGCGACCAGAACCACGTGCCCCACGACCCGCCTGTCGCATCCGATCAAATCACCATTACGGTCGAGTAAACCAAATCAAAGGGACGCGGCCAGCCGCGTCCCCTGATCA
This sequence comes from Roseovarius sp., assembly GCA_965656855.1. Lineage (GTDB taxonomy): Bacteria > Pseudomonadota > Alphaproteobacteria > Rhodobacterales > Rhodobacteraceae > Roseovarius. The sequence continues at coordinate 108,637 of CBFHML010000075.1, read as the reverse complement.
ATGGCGCGCTTGGCGTCCAGTTCGGCGGCAACATCCGCGCCGCCGATCACATGGACGGTCCCACCCGCCTCTATCAACCTGTCGGCAAGGCTGCGCTCGCTCAGCTGACCGGCGCAGAGCACGATCGTATCCACCTCGATCAGCCTGGGGGTCTCACCGGTCTCGACATCGCTGACATGCAGGCCTGCCGCATCGATCTTTTCATACGTCACGCCAGACACCATCTCGACCCCTTTCATGCGCAACGCGGCGCGGTGAATCCACCCCGTAGTCTTGCCAAGCCGCTTGCCCGGTCGCTCATTCTTGCGCTGAAGCAGAGTGACCTTGCGCACAGGCGCCTCCGGTTGCGGGCCTGCGGGGGCCAGCCCGCCGCGTGTCTCGGACGGGTCGCCCACCCCCCACTCGTCTTTCCACTCGGTCAGATCCTCTGTCGGGGACGGCCGCCCCTGAACAAGGAATTCGGCCACGTCAAATCCGATCCCGCCCGCGCCGACAATGGCGACGCGGGCGCCCACCTCTGCCTTGCCGCGCAGCACGTCGATATAGGAAAGCACGTTCGGGGCATCCTGCCCAGGAATATCCGGATCGCGCGGGATCACGCCCGTGGCAACGATCACCTCGGCGAACTCTGTCAGCAACTCCGGCGTGGCCACCTCCCCAAGACGCAGCGTAACCCCGAGGTCGCGCACCCGCGTCTCAAACCAGTCGACAAGCCCGTGAAACTCTTCCTTGCCGGGAATCTCGCGCGCGAGGTTAAGCTGCCCACCAAGCCGGCGGTCGCGATCGAATAGCGTCACCTCATGCCCCCGCTCGGCAGCGGTCAACGCCGCGGCAAGCCCGGCAGGCCCGGCACCGACCACGGCAATGCTCTTGGGCTGCGCCGTCTTTTCGACCAACAGCTCGGTCTCATGGCAAGCGCGCGGATTGACCAGACAGCTCGAAATTTTGCCCGAAAACGTATGATCCAGACAGGCCTGATTGCAGGCGATGCATGGCGCAATCGTATCGGCACGGCCCGCCGCCGCCTTGGCCACGAAATCAGGATCGGCCAGAAACGGACGCGCCATGGACACCATGTCTGCACAGCCTTCGACCAGCACGCGTTCGGCCACATCCGGCATATTGATCCGGTTCGAGGTGATGACCGGGATGCCGACCTTGCCCATGAGCTTTTTCGTAACCCAGGCAAAGCCCGCGCGCGGCACCGATGTGGCGATGGTCGGCACCCGTGCCTCATGCCAGCCAATGCCGGTGTTGATGATCGAGGCCCCGGCCTCTTCCACCGCCCTTGCCAGCTGCACCACCTCTTCGTGGCTGGAGCCATCAGGCACCAGGTCAATCATCGAGAGCCGAAAGATCACGATGAAATCAGCACCGACAGCCGCACGCACACGGGTCACGACCTCAACAGCAAGCCGCATCCGGTTCTCATATGACCCACCCCAGCGGTCAGTACGCCGGTTTGTATGACTCACGAGGAACTGGTTGATGAAATACCCCTCAGAGCCCATGATCTCGACCCCGTCATAGCCCGCGTGCTGCGCGCGTGTGGCGGCGGTCACGATATCAGCGACTTGTTTCTCTATGCCGTCCTCGTCCAGCTCCTTCGGCGCAAAGGGCGAAATCGGCGACTTGATCGGCGAGGGCCCGACGCAATCGGGGCTATAGGCATAGCGCCCCGCATGCAGGATCTGCATCGCAATCAGCCCGTCCGCCTGATGCACCCGGTCGGTCACGATCCGGTGGTTCTCGATATCCTGGGGCGTGTATAGCCCCGCCGCCCCCGGAAAAACGCCACCTTCCTTGTTGGGCGCCATGCCCCCCGTCACCATCAGACCCACACCGCCCCGCGCGCGCGCGGCATAGAATTCGGCAACCCTGTTCCAGTCCTTCGTTTCTTCCAGCCCGGTATGCATAGAGCCCATCAACACACGGTTTTTCAGCGTCACATGCCCCAGATCGAGCGGCTTGAGCAGATTGGGATAGGCTGTCATTGGATCCTCCACCGTCTTTGCGGCGACGATGCCTGCCCAAGCCAGCCTTGTCACCCCGAACGCTGCGTTAGACACCGCGCCCCGGCTTCATCTGGCCAAAAATACCTCTAGGGGGGCGGCGAAACGGCACGTTTCGACGTGGGGGACAGGGTCCCCCATCAGATGACCAGTGTGGCGCAGCCACTCCTTTGGCTCCTAAAAGAAATTGATCAAAACACACGCTTTTCGTCTAAACTTCACAAACACATAAAACCAACGGTGCGAGATGTTAAAAATCACAGCGGCCTTGCCATATCGTCATGTCTTGGGGGCCACCAAACTGGCCTGCGCGCTCTTGCCGGGTCTCGCCGCGCTCCCTGCCAATGCCGAACAAGTGGACCTTGGCGGCTTTGCCATCGACCGGACTGAGGTGACGGTGGCCGAGTTCGCGGCTTTCGCGGATCGGCGTGGGATCGTCACGCAGGCACAAATCAATGGTGGCGGTTTTGAATGGGGCGCCGGGTGGGAGCGCCGCAAGGGCTGGACATTTCGTACCCCGCAAGGCGCAGAAGCAAGCCCTGACGACCCCGCAGTGCATATAACCTGGGACGAGGCCCGCGCCTATTGCACTGATGCAGGCGGGCGTCTGCCGACACGGCAGGAATGGACGCTCGCCGCCTATACCGAAACGCGCACCAACCCGCCTGAGCGGTTCGAGACGGGTGTGACCTATCCGTATCCGGTCGGCGAAACGCCTCAGGGCATGAACACCGGCAACCGCGCGCATGTGCCCGTCGCCACGACAGCGCAGGGCGTGAACGGCCTCTACGACATGGGGGGCAATGCGTGGGAATGGCTCGCCGACCGGCGCGACGAGGACGCGCTGACCGCCGGGGGCAGCTGGTGGTACGGCCCGGCACAAACACAGGCCAGCGGCATGCAATGGAAACCGGCAGAGTTTTACGCCGTCTATGTCGGCTTTCGCTGCGCCTATGATCGGAACCGCGCACAGGGGTCATAACGCGGCACAGGTCTGGCGATGACCGACTTGTCTTTGCTATCGCAATCTAAAAGGGGGCTCAGCCGTTGCGCTTGATCAGCTCGTCCAGATGCATGGCCCCACTGGCCGCGAGCGCATCAAGATCATACCCCCCTTCGAGATACGACACCACGCGCCCGTCGCAATGCTCTGACGCGATATCGCACAGCTTGCGGGTAACCCATGCGAAATCCTCCTCCACCAGCGCGAGGTTGGCGAGCGGGTCGTCGACATGCGCGTCGAATCCCGCCGAGATCAGGATCAGCTCTGGCTTGAACGCGTTCAGCGCCGGAAAGACTTGTCCCTCGTATGCCTGCCGAAAAACCGCGCCGCCAGTGCCGGGCGCAAGCGGGATGTTCATCACGTTGTCATGCGCGCCGCGCTCATCAGCGGCGCCTGACCCCGGCCAGAGCGGTGACTGGTGTGAGGACACGAACAGCGTCCGCGCCTCGGACCACAGCAGATCCTGTGTGCCATTACCGTGATGCACGTCGAAATCCACCACCGCGACACGGCTCAGCCCGTGACGCTCCAGCGCATGTTTCGCGGCGATGGCGACAATACCGAACACGCAAAACCCCATCGGCGTGGCGGTCTCGGCATGATGGCCCGGTGGGCGCATGGCGACAAAGGCGTTCTTGGCCTCGCCGCCCAGAACCATGTCCACGCCCTTCATCGTGCCGCCCACGGCGCGCATAACGCAATCCAGCGTGCCCGCCGACATGTACGTGTCACCATCCAGCTGCACAAACCCCTCTTCCGGGGCCGCCGCGTTAATCCCATCGATATAGGCCTGCGGATGGCACAGCAGCAGATCAGCCTCGTCGCAGAGTGGCGCCTCTACGCGGGTCACATCCTCGCCCTCCAGCGCGGGCATGAGCGCCTGCAACCGCGCCACGCGCTCTGGGTGGCCATCGGGCATGAGATGTTTGAACCCGTCCTCGTGGTGGATCAGCGCGGTGGTCATGACGGCCCGTCCTTTTTGTCTATCGTCGTCAGAGCGTACCGCTCTTGCACCGAGTGTCCAGAGCCGTCTTGCCCCTGACGCGGGGCTAGGGCAAGGTTGGGGGATGGAAAATGAGACGCTGCCGCTGCCGGAGAACCTCCGCTCGCTGGCAATGACCCTGCTGGAGAACGCCGAGACTTTTCTCAACGGTCTCCTGCGACCCTGGAACGCCTATCAGATCGGTATTGCCCTCGCGATCTTTCTCGTCGCGCAGCTTATCGCCAAGCTGATCTCGCCGCGCCTGAACGAATGGCTGCACACCCGCGAAGGCTGGCCCAAATGGCGGATGCGCTTTGCCGTGCTGGTACGGCGACGGATGCGGCTCATCCTTTTCGTTCTTCTGATCTGGCCCGCGATCTGGGCCATGCAGACGCTGACATGGCCCAGCCGATCCTATCTTTTGGGAATCATGGGACAGCTTGCATTGGCGTGGCTGCTAATCGCGATCATCACGCGATTTATCGGCAATGCCTTTCTGCGGGGGCTGGTGCGCTATGCTGGCTGGGCCTGGGTCACATTGTCGATCATCGGGTTGACGGATGAGACCCGGCAAGTCCTGCAAAGTGCGGCGATCGATTTAGGGGAAATGACGCTGTCGCTCTGGACGGTGGTGCAGGCGATCACCGTTATCGGTCTTTTGATGTTCGCGGCCCGATTCGTATCTGTCACCTCGGCGGCACGTATTCGCCGCAACGAGGATATTTCGCCCTCGATGCAGGTGCTGGCGGTCAAGATCCTGCAAATCGTGCTCTACAGTTCCGCGCTTTTCATCGGATTGCGGGCCGTGGGCGTGGATCTGACCGGGCTTGCTGTGCTGTCGGGGGCCATCGGTGTCGGCCTCGGCTTTGGTCTGCAAAAGGTGGTGTCGAACCTTGTGTCAGGGGTCATCATCCTGCTGGACAAGTCGATCAAGCCGGGCGACGTCATCAGCATCGGCGAAACCTTTGGCTGGATCAACTCTCTGGGCGCGCGCTACGTGTCGATCACCACGCGCGACGGCAAGGAATTCCTGATTCCCAATGAGGACCTGATCACAGGCCAAGTGGTGAACTGGTCGCATTCCAACGATTTCGTGCGGTTGGATATCTATTTCGGCGCCTCTTATGACGACGATCCCCACCTCGTGCGCAAGATCGCGATAGAGGCCGCCGCAAGCGTGGACCGCGTTCTGTCGACGACCAAGCCCGTCTGTCATATGGTTGGGTTCGGGGACAGCAGCGTTGATTACATCCTGCGATTCTGGATCCGTGACCCCACTGGCGGGCTGACAAATATCCGCGGCAACGTCTATCTGGCCCTCTGGGACGCATTCAAGGAACATGGCGTCTCTATCCCGTTCCCGCAGCGCGAAGTGCGGATGCTGGAAGGCTCCACGCTCCACACAGGCAAGGCACCGGACTGATGCAAAGCAGACATCTCTTGCGGCAAAGCGCGCGTGGCGTGACGGTTTCATTGAAATGTCGCCTTTACGTTGCTAATTTACGCGTAGGCCCAGCACCGGGGCGCAACGGTGTGCAACAAAGGAGGACAGTGTCCTGTCTTTTACGACACACGCGGCAATGGCCGCTGACACGGGTGCGGGCATGACCGCGACCCAGATGACCGCGAGCAGCGATGCACAGCTGGCGCGAATCCTTACCTCTCTGGACGAAGACAAGGCGCTTGATATCGTGCAGATTGATCTGCGCGGTAAGACAGCCATCGGCGATCACATGGTGATCTGCTCGGGGCGGTCGACACGTCAGGTCACGGCAATGTCCGAAAAGTTGGCCGAAAAGCTCAAGACAGAGCTTGGCGTTCTGGCCAAGATTGAGGGCAAGGCTGCCGGTGATTGGGTTCTGATCGACACAGGCGATATCATCGTCCACGTGTTCCGGCCCGAAGTGCGCGAGTTTTACCAGCTTGAGAAAATGTGGCTTCAGGGCCACGAGGCCACCGGCACACCAAGCTGAATGCGCGTGCATATCTGCGCAGTGGGCCGGATGAAAACCGGCCCAGAAGCAGCGCTTGTCTCTGATTATCAGACCCGGTTCGACCGGACCGGGCGCGCCCTCGGACTGGGCCCGCTGACCATTACAGAGGTCGATGACCGCAAGGGTGGCGGCATGGCAGGCGAGGCGGCGCTGTTGCAACGTGCGGTACCGGACGGCGCCGTGATCGTCGCACTGGACGAACGTGGCACGGTCATGTCCTCTCCTGATTTTTCCAGGCATCTTGGCGACTGGCGCGATGCCGGTCGTAGCCATGTCGCCTTTGTCATCGGCGGCGCCGACGGGCTTGCGGCGGACCTGCGCGACAATGCTGATCTGCGGCTGTCCTTTGGCAAGATGGTTTGGCCGCACATGCTTGTTCGTGTGATGCTGGCCGAACAACTTTACCGCGCGGCCTCAATTCTGGGCAACAGCCCCTATCACCGGGCCTGAGACCCGCGCATGTTTCAAACCCGCGAAAGCGTGGACCGAATGAAGTTTGCGGTTCACGTCGCGGTCCTAAGGGGCTAAACCGCCTGCAAAGACAGGCAGGAGGCGAGACCACATGCCCAAACCGGTTGTTCTGTGCATTCTCGATGGCTGGGGCCTGAGCGAGGACAGCACCGCGAATGCCCCGCTTTTGGCGGACACCCCCAATTTCGACCGGCTGATGGCAAGCTACCCGAATGCCACGCTGATCACCCATGGCACCGATGTGGGCCTGCCCACCGGGCAGATGGGCAATTCCGAGGTTGGGCATCTCAACATCGGCGCGGGCCGAGTGGTAGAGATGGATCTGCGCCGCATTGACCGCGCGATAGAGACCGGCACCTTTGCACAACTGCCCGGTCTGGTCCGCTTTGTAGAGCGGATGCAGGCCTCGGGCGGCACAGCACATCTTCTGGGCATCTTGTCGGATGGCGGCGTGCATAGCCATATCGGCCACATGATCGCCACGGCCAAGGCGCTGACCGATGCGGGCGTGCCCGTGGCCATCCATGCCTTTACCGACGGGCGCGACGTGGCACCGACCTCGGCGCGGATCTATCTGGAGGCGCTGGGCGCCGCTCTGCCCAAAGGCGCGCGCATCGTCACCGTGTCGGGGCGCTATTACGCAATGGACCGCGACAACCGCTGGGATCGGGTGCAGCTAGCCTATGAGGCGCTGGCGCAGGGCAAGGGATATACCGCACGCACAGCCCCAGAGGCCATAGACAACGCCTATGCAAAGGGCCGCACCGACGAGTTCATAAAGCCGCGCGTGCTGGGCGACTACACCGGCATGAAGGATGGCGATGGCATCCTGTGCCTCAATTTCCGGGCCGACCGCGCGCGCGAAATTCTCGCCAGCTTCGCTGATCCGGATTTTGCGCACTTTCCGACGGGAGACCGCCCGCAATTCGCGGCCGTCAGCGGCTTTACCGAATATTCGACGCGGCACTCCAAATATATGGATTGCATCTTTCCCGACGAGCAGCCGGGAAATACCCTGTCATCCTGGGTCGCGAAAAAGGGCCTGCGGCAATTCCACGTGGCCGAGACCGAAAAATACCCCCATGTCACCTTTTTCCTTGCCGGCGGCCGAGAGGCCCCCGAGGAACGCGAAGAACGCTACATGGCGCAATCGCCCGACGTGCCCACCTATGACCAGCAGCCCGAAATGTCAGCCGAAGAGGTGACAGACAAACTTATCGGCGCGATCGAGCATTGGTTCGACCTGATCGTGGTTAACTTCGCCAATCCCGACATGGTCGGCCATACCGGAGACCTCAACGCCGCCATCGCCGCCTGCCAGGCGGTAGACAGCTGTCTTGGCCGGGTTGTCGAAAAGGTCCGCGAGATGGGCGGCGCCATGGTGGTGACCGCAGACCACGGCAACTGCGAAACCATGATCGACCCTGTTTCTGGCGGACCGCACACCGCGCACACCACCAACCCTGTGCCTGTCATCGTTATGGGCGCGCCCGATGGCACCGCGCTGCGCTCTGGCAGGCTGGCCGATCTGGCGCCCACGGTGCTTGCGCTCATGGGGCTGGATCAGCCTCCCGAGATGACCGGACAAAGTCTGTTGGCATGAGAAAGCTTCTGTCTCTGATAGCCGCCCTTGCCGCGGCCCCGGCAGCTGCCGCCGAGGACCCCGGCACAGCGGCACAGGCCGCCGCCGGGCGGCTGTCACAGGCCGGTATTCTGCTTGACGAGGCCGATGGCGCGCGCAACCGGGTGCGCGCCCTGACAGAGACGATCCACGCCTTCGAGGACGGGCTTGAGGCGATGCGCGAAGGGCTCCGCCGCGCCGCCATCCGACAACAAACCCTTGCCGGTGAACTCGCCGCACGCGAGACAGAGATCGCACGCCTTCTGGGCGCGTTGCAGACCATCGGCCAAAGCGAGGGACCAGCGCTGCTGTTACATCCCGCAGGGCCGCTTGGCACCGCACGCTCGGGTATGATCCTCGCCGACGTGACCCCTGCGCTGGAAACCCGCACCGCCGCCCTGCGCGACACGCTGGACGAGGTAAAGGTGCTGCGCTCACTTCAGGAAAATGCCGCCGATACGTTGCGCGACGGCCTGCAAGGGGCGCAGACCGCGCGCACAGCTCTCAGTCAGGCCATCGCAGACCGCACAGATCTGCCGCGCCGCTTTACCGAGGATCCGGTCAAGACCGCCCTGCTACTCGCCTCGACCGAAACGCTCGAAGGCTTTGCCAGCGGCCTGAGCGAGATCGCCGTGAACGAGGCCCCCGGATCTCTGCCCGGCATCACCACCCGAAAGGGAGCTTTGCCCCTGCCGGTTCAGGGCCGCATCCTGAGGCGCGCGGGCGAACCCGATGCGGCAGGCATCGCCCGGCCCGGCCTCGTGGTTGCGGCACGCCCGCACGCCTTGGTCACGACACCGGCAGCGGCGACCGTGCGTTACCGTGGTCCCTTGCTCGATTACGGGAATGTGATCATTCTCGAACCCGAAGCCGGGATTCTTCTGGTGTTGGCGGGTCTCGATGTGGTCTATGGAACAACCGGACAGGTTCTGCCGGGCGGCAGCCCCGTGGGGCTGATGGGCGGTACAGCACCAGGGGCCGACGCGCTCTTGATCGGCAATTCGGCGGGCACGGGTGCAGACCGCAGCCAGACGCTCTATATAGAGGTCAGAGAGAACAACACGCCCGTCGATCCCGAGACGTGGTTTCAGACAGACGAAGGATGACGATCACATGAAGAAATTTCTGATGGCCGCCGCCGTGGGCACGCTGACAGGCGTTCTCGTGACAACACAGGTCGCGGCCCCACTGCTTGCCCAAGAGCAGGAACGCACCAGCAATGTCTACGAGCAACTCGACCTCTTTGGCGACATATTTGAGCGGATCCGCTCGCAATATGTCGAAGAGGTAGAAGAGAGCGAACTCATCGAGGCGGCGATCAACGGCATGCTGACCTCGCTTGATCCGCATTCCAGCTACCTGTCGCCCGACGACGCCGCCGACATGCGCGTGCAGACGCGCGGCGAATTCGGCGGTCTGGGCATCGAAGTCACGCAAGAGGAGGGCTTCGTCAAGGTGGTCTCGCCCATCGACGGCACCCCCGCTGACACGGCGGGCATCGAGGCAGGCGATTTCATCACCCATGTGGATGGCGAAAGCGTGCTGGGCCTGACGCTCAACGACGCGGTCGAAATGATGCGCGGCCCGGTCGGCTCCGAGATCGTCATTACCGTGGTGCGCGAGGGCGAGGCAGAGCCCTTCGACGTGTCGATCATCCGCGACACGATTCAACTGACGGCAGTGCGCGCGCGAACCGAACAGGAAAGCGTCGTACTGCGCGTGACCACCTTCAACGACCAGACTTTCAAGAACCTCGAGGACGGGCTGGCCGAAGAAATCGAAGCGGCAGGCGGCATGGACAATGTCAACGGCATCGTGCTTGACCTGCGGAACAATCCGGGCGGGCTTCTGACACAGGCGATCAAGGTGTCGGACGCATTCCTTGACGAAGGCGAAATCGTCAGCACACGGGGCCGCGCACCGGAAGATGGCGAACGCTTCAACGCCACCCAGGGCGACCTGACCAAAGGCAAGCCGATCGTCGTGCTGATCAACGGCGGCTCGGCGTCTGCATCGGAAATCGTGGCAGGCGCCCTGCAGGACCATCGCCGTGCCATCGTCGTGGGCACCAAAAGCTTCGGCAAAGGCTCTGTGCAGACCGTCATGCCGCTCCGGGGCGATGGCGCAATGCGCCTGACCACCGCGCGCTATTACACGCCGTCAGGTCGCTCCATTCAGGCGCTCGGCGTCAGCCCGGACATCGTGGTGGAACAGCCCCGTCGCGCACAAGAGGATGAGGAAGAGACCGATGTCTCGGCCCGCCCCACCCGGTCAGAGGCCGATCTGCGCGGGCGTCTCGACAATGACAGCCTGAGCGATGACGAGATCCGCCAGATAGAAGAAGAGCAAGCCGAAGCAGAGGAAGCGGCCAAATTGCGCGAGGACGACTATCAGCTGGCCTACGCCATCGACATCCTCAAGGGCCTCACCGCCCTGCAGCCCGGCGCCGAATAAGCGCCCAAGCCCGAACTCCAGCCAAGGCCGCCGGCAGACTGCCCGGCGGCCTTTTGCTTTGACGCCCTGCCTTCATCTTGCGTCAAATATCCCGGGGAGCGGTGAAACAACGTTTCACCGTGGGGCAGAGCCCCAGCCACACCGCCATCCCTGCGCCTGCATATCCACTTTCCGCCCGACGCGGTGCGTGGCATACCTTCCCCGAATTCACGAACGGAGCGCGACATGGCATTCTCAAAAGGCTGTCACCTGCATCTCATCGACGGCTCGGCGTTCATCTTTCGCGCGTTTCACGCGCTGCCACCGCTGACGCGCAAATCCGATGGCTTGCCCGTGGGGGCGGTGCAGGGGTTTTGCGACATGTTGCGCCGCTACGTGGATCGCGATCACGGCTCGGACGCGCCCACCCATATCGCCGTCATCTTCGACAAGGGCAGCCACACCTTTCGCAACGATCTCTATGATGCCTACAAGGCCAATCGCGATGAGATGCCCGAGGATCTGCGCCCGCAGATCCCGCTGACGCGCCGCGCGACCGAGGCGTTCAACATCGCCTGCAAAGAGATCGAAGGCTTCGAGGCCGACGATATCATCGCCACGCTGGCCCATCAGGCCCGCGATGCCGGTGGCCGCGTGACCATCGTCAGTTCCGACAAGGACCTGATGCAGCTTGTCGGTGGTGGGGTCGAGATGTTCGACGCCATGAAAAACCGCCGCATCGACCGCGAGGGCGTAGAAGAGAAATTCGGCGTCGGGCCCGAACGCGTCGTCGATGTGCAGGCTCTGGCAGGCGATTCGGTCGACAACGTGCCCGGCGCGCCCGGCATTGGGATCAAGACAGCCGCTTTGCTGATCAATGAGTTCGGCAGTCTCGAAGAGCTTCTGGACCGCGCCGAAGAGATCAAACAGCCCAAGCGCCGCGAGACCCTGATCGACAAACGCGCCCAGATCGAGATGTCCAAGAGACTGGTGCAGCTCGACTGCGACATGCAGCTTGATTTCACACTCGACGATCTGGAACTGCGCGACCCGGACATCGACACGCTGATGTCGTTTTTGGCCGAGATGGAGTTCCGCAGCCTCACCAAGCGCATTGCCGACGCGCTTGATATAGAACCGCCCGTGATCGAGGACCGCCCCGCCGCCAGCGCCGACACAGGCAATGACACCGCCCCCGATTGGCCGCCGATCAACCCCGACAGCTATGCGTGTGTCACAGACATGGCCGCACTTCAGGTCTGGATCGAAAAGATCCGCGCGCGGGGCTACGTCGCCGTGGATACCGAGACCACATCGCTCAATGAAATGCAGGCAGAGCTTGTGGGCATCTGCCTTGCCGTCGAGGTCGGGCAGGCCTGTTATATCCCGCTGGCGCATAAACAGCGCGAGGCCGCCGATCTTTTCGGGTCTGATGCAGTGCTGGATGGCCAGCTTGACCGAGAGACGGTGCTGGCCGCGCTCAAACCCGTTCTTGAGGATGATGCCATTCTCAAAATCGGCCAGAACATGAAATACGACTCCAAGATACTGGCCGCGCATGACATCGCTATCGCGCCTTTCGACGATACGATGCTGATGTCCTACGCCCTTAACGCCGGGTTGCACGGGCATGGCATGGACACTTTGTCAGAGCGCTATCTGGGCCATGCCCCCATCCCTATCAAGGATCTGCTGGGCACTGGCAAATCCGCCATCACCTTTGACCGGGTCCCGATAGAGACCGCCACGCGCTATGCCGCTGAGGACGCCGATATCACCCTTCGGCTCTGGCATATTTTCAAGCCCAAGCTGCACCGCGCCCGCGTCACCACCGTTTATGAGACGCTCGAACGCCCGCTGGCCCCCGTGCTGGCCCAGATGGAACGGCACGGCATCCTTGTGGACAAGGGCACCCTGTCGAAGATGTCCAACGCCTTTGCCCAAAAGATGGCCCAGCTTGAGGATGAAATTCACGAACTGGCAGGCCAGAAATTCAATGTGGGCTCCCCCAAACAGCTAGGCGAGATCCTCTTTGACAAGATGGGCCTTGAAGGCGGCAAAAAGGGCAAGACAGGCGCCTACGCCACCGGCGCCGACGTGCTGGAGGATCTGGCGACCGAGCATGATCTGCCCGCTCGTGTGCTTGACTGGCGGCAGGTGTCCAAGCTGAAATCTACCTATACGGATGCGCTTCAGGATCATATCGATCCCGATACAGGCCGCGTGCACACCTCATATGTGCAAACCGGGGCCAGCACCGGGCGTCTGGCCTCGACCGATCCCAACCTGCAAAATATCCCGATCCGCACCGAAGAAGGCCGCCGCATCCGCGAGGCCTTTGTCGCGGGCGAGGGCAAGACGCTGCTGGCGCTGGACTATTCCCAGATCGAGCTGCGCATCCTGGCGCATGTCGCGGATATCGACCAGCTCAAGCAGGCCTTCCGCGAGGGGCAGGACATTCACGCGCTGACCGCATCAGAAATGTTCGGTGTGCCGATGGACGAGATGACGCCCGATGTGCGCCGCCGCGCCAAGGCGATCAACTTCGGGGTGATCTATGGCATTTCCGGCTTTGGCCTTGCGCGCAATCTGCGCATCCCCCGGTCAGAGGCGCAGGGATTTATCGACCGCTATTTCGAGCGGTTCCCCGGCATCAAGGATTACATGGACAAGACGGTAACCTTCGCCAAGGAGCACGGCTTTGTCCAAACGCTCTTTGGGCGCAAAATCCACACGCCCGAGATTGGCGCCAAGGGGCCGAGGGCGGGCTTTGCCAAGCGCGCCGCGATCAACGCCCCCATTCAGGGAACCGCCGCCGACATCATCCGCCGTGCGATGATCCGCATGCCTGCGGTGATCGCCGACCTGCCCTGCAAGATGCTGTTGCAGGTCCATGACGAATTGCTGTTCGAGGTCGAAGAAAGCGCCGCTGATGCCGTGATAGAGGCCGCACGCGGCGTTATGGAGAGCGCATCTGCGCCCGTGGTCAAACTGGATGTACCGCTGGTAGTGGATGCAGGACGTGGAGAGAACTGGGCCAAGGCCCACTGATCTCCGCTTTGTCGCTGGCGGTGTTACTGAATGGCCCCGCCGTGACACAGACTGCATGTGGATGCCACGCGGTCGGCCCATGTCCCCGAGCCTTCGGAGGCTGCGATCAATCCGGCATGGATGCCAACCCCAACGGCGAAGACCACGCCAAGCGCGGCCACTCCTATCAGAATGCGTTTCATATCTTACTCTCCCCCTTTCGTGTCACCGGGGCAGGGACGCCATAGAAAACAGAGCGCGACACCGGCCCTCTGGATATAGGACGCAAGACCACGCCGGATCGTTCCCCGCCGTGCCGCATGTCGGAATTGCCGCGCATCGCGCCGCGCGTCAGGCTAGGGTGCGTGACAGCCGCTTGGCGTCGTAAGGCCGGACATGTTCGCAGAGTTCACCATCGCACAGCTGATCCTGCTTTCCGGGGCGTGTTTTCTCGCGGCCACGGTGCGCGGGTTTGCGGGCTTTGGCACCGCCATGGTCTACCTGCCTCTGGCCGCACAGGTGCTGACACCGTTTCAGGCCATCACCACGCTGGTTGTCTTTGATCTGATCGGCCCCTTGCCGCTGGTGCGCCGGGCCGTGCGTGACTGCGAAACGCGCGATCTGAGGCGGCTTGTCACCGGACTGGTGCTGGCGCTGCCTCTGGGGCTTTACGCCCTGACGCGTCTCCCGCCTGAAATATTTCGCTATGGCGTGTCCATGATCGCACTGACGCTGCTGGTCTTTCTGATATCCGGCATACGCTACAACGGGCCGATGTCGCCGCGCTTGATCTACGGCACCGGTGCTATGTCGGGGTTCCTGCAAGGGGTGGCAGGCCTGCCGGGACCACCGGTCATCCTGCTCTACATGGCCAGCACCCTGCCGGTACGCACGATTCGTGCGACGACATTCCTCTTTCTTATGGCCACCGATGTCGCCCTCTTGCCACTACTGGCGGTCTTTGGGCGGCTGGATCTGTCGGCGCTCCTGCTGGGCGCTGCTCTGGTGGTGCCAAATATGCTGGGCTCAATCCTTGGTGGCTGGCTTTTCCGGCCCAGTCTGGAGCATGTCTATCGCTGGCTGGCCTATGTCATAATCGCTGTCTCGGCACTCAGCGGGTTGCCTGTCTGGGGCGGCTGAGCAGTCTCAGCCCTCGGGCAATTCCGCCTCGGGGATAATGCGAAAAAACGCGCCGCCGGACCAAAGACCGAACCAGCCGTCATGCTGCGCACCGATTTCGACCAGACGATAAAAACTTTTGCGGTCGATCAGCGCCTCCAGCCCGTCACGCACCATGACGTAGGGTGACGGCTCTCCGGTCTGTGCATCACGCTCTACGCGAATGGGGTTTTCCGGCCCGGCCAAAACCTTGTCGCCGACATTGGTCTCAAACAGAAGATTTTGCATCTTACCCTCACCACCAGCCTCGAAATCCACCGCGACGAACGGCGCGTCATCGACGGTGATTCCCACCTTCTCCGCAGGCGTGACGAGGAAATAGCTGTCGCCTTCCCGCTTCAGGATCGTTGAAAAGAGCCGCACAAGCTCTGGCCGGCCAATGGGGGTGCCAAGATATAACCAAGTGCCATCCCGGTTGATGCGCATATCAAGGTCCCCGCAAAAGGCCGGGTTCCACTTGTGAACGGGCGGCAAGCCCTTTGTTCCGGCCTGACGCGCGGCCTCGGCAAGGCTTTCGGCTGACGGGGTCGTGATGGATTCTTTGCTCATTGCTTTTGCCATTTCATTCATGCGCTGTACATTCACTCATAGATATAGCCGTGAACGGAGCTTTTGCCATGAATGATACCGCCGATCTGCTGGCCGGAATTGAGGCCCTCGAAGACAAGTTGGCGCAGGCGCGCGCGTCGATCACGCGGCGGTTCATCGGGCAGGAACGGGTCGTGGACCTGGCTCTTTCGGCCCTACTTTGCGGTGGTCACGGCCTGCTGATCGGTCTGCCGGGACTTGGCAAAACGCGATTGGTGGAAACGCTGGCGACCGTGATGGGGCTGAATTCCAACCGGGTGCAGTTCACACCGGATCTGATGCCCGCCGACATCCTCGGCTCTGAGGTTCTTGAAACCGGCAGCGATGGTGCCCGCGCCTTTAAATTCATTCCAGGCCCGATCTTTTGCCAACTTCTGATGGCCGACGAAATCAACCGCGCCAGCCCCCGCACGCAATCGGCGCTGTTGCAGGCGATGCAGGAACGAAAGGTTTCCGTCGCCGGTGAGGATCGTCCGCTTGACCCGCCGTTCCATGTGCTCGCCACGCAAAACCCGATTGAGCAAGAGGGCACCTACCCCCTGCCCGAGGCGCAGCTTGACCGCTTTTTGGTACAGATCGACGTGCCCTATCCAGACCGCGAGACAGAGCGCGGCATCTTGCTGGCCACCACTGGCGTGGCCGAGGAAGAGGCGCATGAGGTCTTCACCGCCCAAGAGCTGATGGACGCGCAAACGCTGCTGCGCCGCATGCCTGTGGGCGAGGCGGTGATGGAGCAGATCATCGATCTGGTTCGTGCCTTCCGCCCCGACGACACCAGCGCACCAGACCGGGTGCGTGAGGCCGTCGCATGGGGCCCCGGTCCGCGGGCGGCACAGGCGCTCATGCTGACAGTGCGGGCGCGAGCGATGCTGCAAGGGCGGCTTGCCCCTGATTCGGATGATGTGCTGGCAATGGCGCAGCCGGTGCTGGTGCACCGCATGGCACTCAACTTTGCGGCACGGGCGCGGGGCGATGATATCAACAGCCTGATCCAAGAGGTGGCCACCGGCCTGACCCGCACCGAGAACGCTGCATGAGCCAACCTCACATCGCCCCCCTGCGCGCCCGATCAGAGATCGAAGCCGCACGCTTTCCCGCGCTTCTGGCACGGGCAGAGCAACTGGCAGGGACCGTTCTGTTGGGCGAACACGGACGTAAACGGCCCGGCACGGGGGATGATTTCTGGCAGTACCGCCCGGTTCAGGCCGGGGACGAATTGCGGCATATCGACTGGCGGCGCTCTGCCCGGTCGGATCAGCAATTCCTGCGCCAGCGCGAATGGCAGATCGCGCAAAGCGTGACACTATGGGTCGATGGCGCCGCATCGATGCGGTTTTCATCGAATGACTCAATTCCCGAAAAGGCAGATCGTGCGCGTTTGCTGGCTCTGGCCGTGGCGATCCTGTTGAACCGCGCGGGTGAGCGGATTGGCCTCTCCGGCTCTGGCCTGCCGCCACGCCGGGGTCAGGCACAGATCTCACGCCTGTCACAGGCGCTGACGCAAGAGCGTGACGAGGATTACGGCGCGCCGGAGACGACAGACATGCCTAGCCATGGGCGCGCGGTGTTTCTGTCGGATTTTCTTGGCGATATCGATGCGGTGCGCGACGCCCTGACAGAGGCGGCGGACCGGGGCGTGCAGGGCATCCTCATGCAGGTCCTCGACCCCGCAGAAGAAAGCTTTCCCTATCGGGGACGCACCATATTCGAAAGCATGGGCGGCACGGTGGCACATGAAACGCTCAAGGCCTCTGAGCTGCGCGACCGCTATCTTTCCCGTCTGGCCGAGCGCAAGGACGAGCTGGCACGGCTATGTGCGGTGACAGGCTGGCATTATGGCCAGCATCATACGAGCCAGAGCGCACAATCGGCCCTTTTGTGGCTGTATAACGCCATAGACGGGGGGCGTGGACGATGACGCTTGGACCCATTGGTTTTGCGGCCCCATGGCTATTGGTGGCGCTGGCCGCGCTGCCTATCCTCTGGCTAATCCTGCGCGCCGTGCCGCCCGCCCCGATCCGGCGGCGTTTTCCCGGTGTCGCACTGCTTTTGGGGCTGCGCGACGATGATACCGTCACCGACCGCACGCCTTGGTGGCTACTCCTGTTGCGGATGCTGGCGGTGGCGGCCGTGATCATCGGGCTGGCGGGGCCGGTCCTGAACCCACGAGAAGAGCCAGGAGCGGATCGCAGCGGGCCTTTGTTGATCGTGCTGGACGCAAGCTGGGCCGCAGCGCGAGACTGGCCTGCCAAATCCGATTTGCTGGATGCGATGCTAGCAGAGGCGGGGCGCGATGCGCGGCCTGTTGGCGTGCTGCGGTTGTCAGATCCCGAGGCACCGGTGTTTCAATCCGCAGAAGCGCTGCGCAGTCGGATTTCGGGGCTGGCACCCAGCCCCTGGCAGCCAAGCGCCTCTGACATGACCGAGGCGGTCGAACTGCTCACCGAAGAGGGATTCGAGACGCGCTGGTTCTCTGACGGGCTGGCGCGCGATGGGCGCGAGGCGCTGTTGACCGCGCTAGAAAATCGCGGACCGGTCACAATCCACGAAAGCCCGGTGCCGGTGATGGCTCTGACGCCCGCCACGGTCGAAGACGGCGATCTGCGCCTGATCGCTGAGCGCGCCCGCACGGGTGCCCCGCGTGATATCACCATCGAGGCGCATGGACGCGATCCTGCGGGCGTGTCGCGCCTGCTCGCCACCCTCCCGCTCAGCTTTGAGGCTGACGCGACACAGGCCACAGGGCTGCTATCGCTTCCGGCGGAATTGCGCGGACGGCTGAGCCGGTTCGAGATCACAGGCCAAGACCACGCTGGCGCCATCACACTGACCGATGACAGCCTGCGCCGTCGCGAGATTGCCTTGCTGGCCGGGCGTGAGGACCGCGAGGGGCTAGAGCTTCTATCCCCACTGCATTTCCTTGAACAGGCGCTGGAGCCGTCGGCAGATATCCTTGATGGCGGGTTGATGGACATTTTGCCTGCCAACCCGGATGTGATCGTGCTCGCCGATGTCGCTACCCTGTCCGGTGCAGAAGAGGACGCGCTGCTGACCTGGGCCGAGGGTGGTGGGATGTTGCTGCGCTTTGCCGGGCCGCGCCTTGCCGCATCTGACGTGTCGCGCTCTGACGAGCACCCGCTGATGCCCGTGCGCCTGCGCGCCGGGGGACGCTCTGTCGGGGGCGCGATGAGCTGGGGTGAGCCCAAATCACTTGCCCCATTCACCGAAGACAGTCCTTTTTTCGGCCTCGGATCCTATGAGGACGTAACCGTGTCGGCGCAGGTGATGGCACAGCCCGACCCGACGCTGGCGGACCGCGTGATTGCGCAACTGTCCGACGGCACACCGCTGGTCACGCGCAAGCGGATCGGCGCGGGGCAGGTCGTGCTGTTTCACGTGACGGCAAATGCCGAATGGTCCACGTTGCCGCTCTCGGGCCTTTTTGTGCAGATGCTGGAACGGCTCGCAGTCTCTTCTGCCGTGGCGCTGCCCGACATTTCAGAGCTGCAAGGCACCACATGGCAGCCGGTGCAGGTTCTGGATGCATTCGGCACGCTGAAGGATGCCGGCAATCTGCCCGGTGTCAGCGGAGAGCGGTTTATCGAGGATCAGATCGGCCCGGATTTCCGGCCCGGCATCTATGAGGGACCCGACCGGCGGCTCGCGCTTAACGTGATGCAGGCCGACAACACGCTGTCGCCCACCGCATGGCCCGCCCGCGTCGACGTCACCGGCCTTGACCGCCCGCCTGAGGCGCCGCTTGGTGGCTGGCTGCTGGCGGTGGCGATGATCATTCTGATGGGTGATATCATTGCATCTCTGGCCCTGTCCGGCAGGCTATTGCCGGTGCGGGCCACCGCAGCCGGTCTGTTGGCGGCGTTGCTCATTGGCCCGCAGGGCGCTGAGGCACAAGACGATGCGGCCAGCATAGAAAAGGCACTGCGCGCCGCATCAGAGGTGACGCTGGCGCATGTGGTGACCGGCGACGCGCGACTGGACGAGATGGCAAGCGCCGGGCTTGTCGGACTTTCGGAAACCCTGTTTTTTCGCACCTCGGTCGAGCCCGCCGACCCGGCAAGCGTCGATCTGGAAACGGATGACATCTCGGTCTATCCGATGCTCTACTGGCCGATCAGCCCGGATCAACCGATCCCCTCGCAAGAGGCCTATGCAAAGCTCAACGATTACCTACGCACCGGCGGCATGATCCTGTTTGACACGCGCGATGCCGATATCGCCGGGTTTGGCGCGTCCTCTCCCAATGGGCGCAAGCTGCAACGGCTGGCCGAGCCGCTGGACATCCCGCCACTGGAACCCGTGCCGCAGGACCATGTGCTGACGCGCACATTCTACCTGCTTCAGGATTTTCCGGGTCGCCACACAGGCCGCTCGGTCTGGGTCGAATCCGCGCCGCCCGATGCCGAACAGGTCGAGGGCATGCCGTTTCGCAATCTCAACGACAATGTCACGCCCATCGTGATCGGCGGCAATGACTGGGCCGCCGCCTGGGCGATGGATAGTCGCGGAAACGCGCTTTATCCGGTGGGCCGCGGCTTTGCCGGAGAGCGGCAGCGCGAACTGGCCTACCGCTTTGGCGTTAATCTTGTGATGCATGTGCTGACCGGCAACTACAAATCCGATCAGGTACATGTCCCCGCCCTTCTCGATAGGCTTGGCCAATGACCGGAAGCATCGTTTTCGATCCCCTTCTCAACATCTGGCTGATCGGTGGTTTGGCCGGGATGCTATGCACCGGTATCGCGCTTGCCCTCTGGCGCGGTCTGTCGGGCTGGGCGCTGCGCGGGCTTGCCGGGCTGGTGATTCTTGGTGCGCTGCTTGGCCCTGCCTATCAGCAAGAGGACCGACAGCCACTGTCGGATATCGTGCTGATGGTCGAGGACAAAAGCGCCAGCCAGCAGCTGGCAGAGCGTGCCGACATGACCGACAGCGCCGCCGATACGCTGGCCGACCGGATTGCAGGAATCGGCAATACCGAACTGCGCCGGATTACCGTGCGCGACGGGGCCGACAATACCGGCACAGAGCTGATGACCGCCCTGTCAGAGGCGATGGCAGAGGAACCCACAGGGCGCATCGCCGGGGCGATCGTGCTGTCGGATGGGCGTCTGCATGACATCGACCGCGCGCCGAACCTGCCCGCGCCACTGCATCTTTTGCATACCGGGCTTGAAGAGGACTGGGACCGCAAACTGACCGTGGACAATGCCCCCGCCTTTGCCATCCTCGATGAGGAAATCACCATGACGCTGCGGGTCAGCGACGATGGGGCAGCGCCTCAGAACGTCGGCACCGTGCCGGTGGACGTCTCCATAGACGGGGCCGAACCGATGCGGTTTCAGGTCCCTGTCGGCGAGGATATCGACCTGCCTCTGCGCCTGCCACATGGCGGGCGGAACGTGCTGCAATTCTCGACCCCCGCGGCGGAAGGCGAGCTGACAGACCGCAACAACACGACAATCGTGCAGATCAACGGCGTGCGCGACCGGCTGTCTGTACTGCTTGTGTCTGGCGAGCCGCATGCAGGCGGGCGCACATGGCGCAACCTGCTGAAATCGGACAGCTCCGTCGATCTGGTACATTTCACGATTCTAAGGCCCCCCGAAAAGCAGGATGGCGTGCCGGTGCGGGAATTGTCGCTGATCGCATTCCCCACACGAGAGCTCTTTCTGGAAAAGATCGACGATTTCGATCTCATCATCTTTGACCGCTATAAGCGGCGTGGCATCTTGCCGTCGATCTATCTCGACAATGTGCGCCGCTATGTCGAGGACGGTGGCGCGGTACTGATTGCCGCCGGGCCGGATTTCGCCTCGGCTGACAGTCTCTACCGCACGCCATTGGAAGAAATTGTACCAGCCCGGCCCACAGCGCGGGTGATCAAAGACCGTTATCGTCCCGCTGTGACAGACCTTGGCCAGCGTCACCCCGTGACAGCCGGACTGGAGGATGCATTCGGCGGCGAATGGGGTCGTTGGCTGCGTCAGATAGAGGTCGAACAATCCTCTGGCGATGCGGTCATGACCGGCGCCGAGGACAAGCCGCTCTTGGTGCTGGACCGGGTGGGCGAGGGGCGCGTTGCCCTTCTCGCATCTGATCACGCGTGGCTGTGGAATCGCGGATACGAGGGTGGTGGACCACAGCTTGAACTGTTGCGGCGGCTCGCGCATTGGATGATGAAAGAACCCGAACTGGAGGAAGAGGCGCTCTGGGCCGAGGCGACAGGCCAGCAGATGCGAATCATCCGGCGGTCCCTGTCAGACGAGATTGGCCCGGTCACGGTCACCACGCCCTCGGGCGAAGAAATCGAGCTGACACTCGAAGAGGTCAGCCCCGGTCGGTTCGAGGCGATTTACGATGGCCCCGAGATCGGGCTTTACCGACTTGCGAATGATGAGCATAGCGCCGTGATCGGCCTTGGCCCCGCCTCTCCGGTGGAGTTTGAGGAAACGATTGCCGACACCCAGACGCTGGCCCCCCTGATCGACAGCACAGAGGGCGGGATACTCGCGTTGCAAGACGGGGTGCCACGTATCCGCGAAGTGCGAGAGGGCCGGCCCGCGGCTGGTCGTGGTTGGATCGCGATCACACCGCGCAACGCCTATGAGACAAACTCTGTCACGCAAATGGCGCTGTTGCCGCCTTGGGCCGTGCTGTTGCTGGTTGGCGGTCTTATCCTTGCCGGATGGCTTCGTGAGGGGCGGCGCTAGGACCTGTAAAGGCCATCCTCAGGGGCGGAGCGTCACAGGAAACAGCGTGTCAGACCACCCCTTCACAGAGCAATGACCGCGCAGGAAGACCTCTCGCGTGCCATCGGGAAGAACCACGCCGCTCAGCGCGCGGGTAAAGGGCTGTTCATCGACATGCGGATGCATCAGCTTGCGATAGGCGAGACGCTGACCGTTTGCATCGACCACCTCCCACGCGTCGGCAAAATGGTCCCACCCGGTGTCGGGATGTCGCAGGGTGACGTGCACGTTCCAGACCATGCCGACCTTGTCGATCCGCACAGCCTCGATCACCGGCTCATCGGCAGGTGCCACTCCCGGCATCACAAGAGCCGCGCATGTCGTCAGATATTTCAAGACCCGCTTCATATCTGATACTATAGAGATAAACATCAGGAACGGGAGTCACGATGCCGTGTCGGAAACTCCAGTTCGATCACTTGGTGCGACTGCGTGGCCCGCTTGCTGGACAGACGCCAAGACGATACTACTGTAGGTCTTCTACCGGGAGGAGCCACCGATGGACATGCCAAGCCCAAATCCCCTGATCCTTGCGCGCAAAGCCAAGCTGATCGAGCGGCTGGAAGCCGTGTTGCCACGCGACGCAGTGATCCACGAGCCATCAGAGACCCGCGCGTATGAATGCGACGGGCTGACAGCCTATAAATGTCCGCCATTGGCGGTGGTGCTGCCTGCCTCGACACAGCAGGTGTCAGACGCGCTGCGCATTTGCCACGAGATGGGCGTGCCTGTGGTGCCACGCGGCGCGGGCACCTCGCTTGCCGGTGGCGCACTGCCGACCGAAGACAGCGTTATTCTTGGTGTGGCCAAACTGACCGATGTGCTGGAAACCGATTACGACAACCGCTTTATCCGGGTGCAGACCGGGCGCACCAACCTGAGCGTCACCGGCGCAGTGGAGGAAGACGGCTTTTTCTACGCGCCCGATCCCTCGTCACAGCTTGCCTGCGCCATCGCAGGCAATATCGCGATGAATTCAGGCGGGGCGCATTGCCTGAAATATGGCGTGACCACCAACAACCTTCTCGGCGTCACGATGGTGCTGATGGACGGCACCATAACGCAGATCGGCGGCGCCTATCTGGATGCTGACGGTCTTGACCTGTTAGGCGTCATATGCGGGTCCGAAGGGCAGCTTGGCGTCGTGACAGAGGCCACTCTGCGCATTCTACACAAGCCAGAGGGCGCGCGGCCCGTTCTGATGGGGTTCGATTCGTCCGAGGTGGCCGGGCAATGCGTGTCCGACATCATCAAGGCGGGCGTTCTGCCCGTGGCGATCGAATTCATGGACCGTCCCTGCATTCGCGCCACCGAGAATTTCGCCGGTGCGGGCTATCCCGATTGCGAGGCGTTGCTGATCGTCGAGGTCGAAGGATCGGATGCGGAAATCGACGAACAGCTTGAGACGATCATGACAATCGCCGAAAGCCATAATCCCGTCGCTCTGCGCCAGTCGTCGAGCGACGAGGAAAGCAAGCGCATCTGGCTCGGCCGTAAATCGGCCTTTGGCGCGATGGGCAAGATCAACGATTACATGTGCCTCGATGGCACGATCCCGGTGAGCCAGCTGCCCTATGTCCTCAAACGCATTGGCGAGCTATCCAAAGAATACGGGCTGGACGTGGCCAACGTGTTTCACGCAGGCGACGGCAACATGCATCCGCTGATCCTGTTCAATGCCAACGAAGAGGGTCAGCTTGAGACCTGCGAGGATCTGGGCGCCGAGATTCTGAAACTATGCGTTGAGGTAGGTGGCTGCCTGACCGGAGAGCATGGTGTGGGCATCGAAAAGCGGGACCTGATGCTGCATCAATACGACCCCGCCGATCTAGAAATCCAGATGGCGGTAAAGGACGTGTTCGATCCCGGCTGGCTGCTCAACCCCGCCAAGGTCTTTCCCCTGTTGTCGAGCGACGCACGCCGGATTGCGGCAGAGTGACACCCGTGGCACACAGCCCCGGACCCCGGAGAATTTTGCAACCATGACCGCCCTTACCCCCAAGACCGAGGCCGAACTGGCAGAGATCGTCGCCAACGCCAATGGCCCTTTGCGGATCATCGGCGGCGGCACGCGTCCGATTGGAAAACAAAGTGATGGCGCGGTCCTGTCAACGTCGGGCCTGAGCGGCATAAAACTGCATGAGCCGGGAGCCCTCACGCTTGTGGCGCAGGCAGGGACGCCTGTGGCCGAGGTGGAAAAGGTACTGGCCCAAGAAGGTCAGCGTCTGGCATTCGAGCCGATGGATCATCGTGGACTCTTGGGCACCACGGGCGAGCCAACGATTGGTGGCGTTTTTGCCGCGAACGTGTCTGGCCCGCGCCGTATTCAGACCGGGGCCGCGCGTGACTTCCTGCTTGGGGTGCGTTTCGTTGATGGAACGGGGCAGGTGCTGCGCAATGGTGGCCGGGTGATGAAAAACGTGACCGGCTATGATCTGGTAAAGCTTATGGCAGGCAGTTACGGCACGCTTGGCGTCATCACCGAAGTCTCTCTCAAGGTGCTGCCGAAGTCGCGTCATACCGGCACGCTAAAGCTCGAAGGGCTAAGTGATGCCGATGCGGTCAAGGCCCTGTCAAGGTCACTTGCCTCGCCCTTTGAAGTGACAGGCGCCGCGCATCTGCAAAAGGGGCCGAATGGTGCGCCCGTCACAATGCTGCGGATCGAAGGATTCGAGAACTCCATCGCCTATCGTGCGGAGGAATTGCAAAAACTTTTGGCCCCGTTTGGGGTGACAAGCTTTGACACCGATGCACAGAAAACCACAACAGATTGGCGGCATATCCGCGATGTCGGTCCGTTTCACGAGGCCGAGGGCGATGTCTGGAGGATCTCCGTCAAGCCATCTGACGCGCCTTCACTTGTGGCGGAAATCGGTGGTGAGGCGCTTTATGACTGGGGTGGCGGTCTGATATGGCTGCGCGTACCCACCGGCACAAAGGCCAACGCGATCCGCACGGCGATGCAGGCGACACCGGGTCACGCGACCCTGATCCGCGGGGATGCCGGTACAGGCGCATTCCAACCGCTCTCACCCGCCGTGGCAGCGCTTGAAGACGGGTTGCGCGCACGGTTCGACCCAAAGAGCCTGTTCAATCCCGGCCTGATGGACCGCGCCGCATGACCTATCTGGCGACGTTCCTGCTTTGCTTTGTCGTCGGACCGGGCATTTTCTGGCTGGTCGCCAGACGCAAAGCCAGCCGCGCGCGGTTTGCCGTGGTCTGGACCTTGAGCATTCTGATGATCGGCGCGGCCCTCATCCTGCGGCAGCTGGTGATGCCCGCCTTTCCAGATACGCCAATCGCCGGGCTTGGTGTGCTGCTGTCGCTGTGGCTGGCGTGGATTCTTGTCCTCGCTATGACCGTGCTGGCGATCCGCGCTCGTCCCTTTTCTCACACCCTGCACCGCACCGCCTTTGCGCTTGGCGCGGTGGGGACCACACTGCCCTGGTTCGGGCTTTATGCCGCTGAAATGGTGACCAAGAGATGAAAACCGAATTTACCGAAACCCAGCTTCGCGATCCGGCCATTCAGCGGTCAAACGAGATCCTGCGCACCTGTGTGCATTGCGGGTTTTGCACCGCCACCTGCCCGACCTATCAAGTGCTGGGTGACGAGCTCGATAGCCCGCGCGGGCGCATCTATCTTATCAAGGATATGCTGGAAAACGAGCGCAAGCCGGATGAGAAAACGGTAAAACATATCGACCGCTGCCTGAGCTGCCTTGCCTGTATGACAACCTGTCCGTCGGGCGTGCATTACATGCATCTGGTGGATCATGCGCGCGAATATATCGAAGAAAACTACGACCGCCCCTTTACTGATCGCGCCCTGCGCTGGGTTCTGGCGCGTATTCTGCCGTATCCCACCCGCTTTCGCCTTGCCCTGCTGGGGGCCAAGATCGGACGGCCCTTTGCCCGGCTGATGCCGGATGCTAGCCTGCGCGCGATGCTGGAAATGGCCCCCAAAGAGATCCCGCCCGTGAGCCGCAATGACGACCCCCAGACCTTTCGCGCGCAGGGCGAGACCAAAAAACGTGTGGCATTGATGACCGGCTGCGCACAGCGCGCGCTGAACACCGATATTAACGATGCCACCATCCGCCTGCTGACCCGGCTGGGATGTGAGGTGGTCGTAGCCGAGGGCGCGGGATGCTGTGGCGCGCTGACGCATCACATGGGCAAGACCGAGGAAAGCCACGGCACAGCCGCCAAGAATATCCGCGCATGGGCGCGCGAGATGGAGGGCAAGGGCCTGGATGCCATTGTCATCAACACCTCGGGTTGCGGCACCACGGTAAAGGATTACGGCCACATGTTCCGCCAGAATACCAAGCTTGCGGCCGATGCAAGCCGGGTGTCCGAACTGGCCATGGACGTGTCAGAACTGCTTGCGCAGCTTGATATCCCACAATCCGGGCCACAAGATCTGCGCGTGGCCTACCACGCGGCCTGTTCCCTGCAACATGGCCAGCAGATCAAGACACACCCCAAGGCCTTGCTGAAATCCGCCGGATTCGAGGTGGTAGAGCCAGCCGACAGTCACCTGTGCTGCGGGTCTGCGGGCACCTACAACTTGATGCAGCCGACCATCTCTAAGCAGTTGAAGGCGCGCAAGGTGCAGACCCTCATGGACAAGAGCCCCGATGTGATCGCGACTGGCAATATCGGCTGCATGATGCAGATCAGCTCTGGCACACAAGTGCCGGTGGTACACACAGTAGAGCTGTTGGACTGGGCAACAGGCGGACCTAAACCGCGGAAAATCAATAAAAAAGCTGCCTGATCGCCCTATTTTCGCCTAACTACTCATATACTCACGAAAAAAAGTGAATGGGGTATATCGTGCAGCGTTTTCTGGCAGCCATCTTGCTGAGCCTTGTTTCTGTGCTGTCCGCGCATTCGCAGGAGAGCAGCGAATTGCGTCGCCTCGATACAGGCGATGACGGGCGTCAGTGGGAAGGTGTCGGGCGGATTGATATTGGCAACAACGGGTTTTGCACCGGGGCCCTGATCGAGCCGAACATCGTGCTGACAGCCGCCCATTGTCTCTATGACCGCGAGACCGGTGCGGAAATCGACGTGTCCGAACTGGAATTCCTTGCCGGCTGGCGCAATGGCCGGGCCTCTGCCTATCGCTGGGTACGGCGCGCGGTGATCCACCCGCATTACGAATTCTCTACCCAACTGGAAGCCGAGCGCGTTCGCAATGACGTCGCCCTGCTGGAGTTACATCAACCCATCGACAAGGGGCGCATCGTGCCCTTCACCACGGACAGCCGCCCCGAACCTGGCGAGGAAATCGGTCTTGTCAGCTATGCCCGCGACCGGTCCGAGGCACCCTCGCTTCAAGAGGTGTGCGAGGTTCTGGCCCGACAGGACGGGGTTCTGGTGATGTCCTGCGATGTCGACTACGGGGCCTCTGGCGCGCCGGTGTTTTCCTTCAAGGACGGGTTTCCGCGCGTGGTATCCGTCGTCTCGGCCATGGCTGAGACGGAAGGCGGCAAAGTTTCTCTTGGCACCCAACTCGAAGAGCCTCTGGCGCTGATGCGCGCAGTATTGGAGTCCGGAGGCCGGTTCAGATCAAGTGAAAAGCAGGGTTTGTTTTCCGGTAATAAACGGCGCGATACCGGAGCCAAATTTGTAAAAACAGGCCGACAATGACCAAGACCAGTTCAGTAACCCGTATTTTTTATGTTTTCCTCTGCCTCCTGCTTGCTAGCCCGGCCGTCGCCGACAGGCTTTCCAGGCTGGATGACCGGGCGGATCTCTTTGGCTGGGAGGCCGTGGGCCGCGTTGATATCGACGGTGGCGGTTTCTGTACCGGCGTCCTGATTGCACCGCACCTTGTCCTGACAGCCGCGCATTGCGTGCATGACAGCAATGGTGAGCGCCGTGACGGCATGGGCATGATGTTCAGGGCTGGCCTGAGAGACGGCATCAGTATCGCTGAAAGTCGCATCAACCGGATCGCGATCCTCGACGCTTATGACCCTGTGTCGGGCATGTCAGCGGAAAACATTCGCAGCGATGCCGCGATCCTGGAACTGGTCTCGCCCGTGCCCACCGGCATTGCCGATCCCTTCGCGCTCTACACAGGCGTCGCGGTGAATAACAAAGTGAGCGTGGTCTCTTATGGCCGCAACCGCGAGAAGGCATTGTCCTGGCAGCGGGAATGCGGGGTTCTGGGTCAGGGACGTGGCCTGATCTCGTTTGATTGCGATGTTACGTTCGGATCGTCGGGCGCCCCGGTCTTTGACCTGTCTGGCCGGCGCGCGCGCATCGTGTCGCTGGTTGTGGGCGGCGCGACGACCGAAACGGGCGACACGGTCGCCTATGGCATGGAATTGCCCGCTGTGGTGGACGAGTTAAAGCAAATCCTGCGCGCCATGCCCGACACGACCACCGCGCCCGGTTTCAAACGTATCCGCGTGGGTCAGGGCGGTTCCGCGTCTGGTGCAAAATTCGCCCGCCCCTGACGCCTACGGCTGTTCCTTCGGGGGCTTGAAACCCCATCATGGCCTTCCCAGATTTATACCGTCCGACGCCGCCTCGCGGGTCGGACAGGCCTGCCTGTCCCTCAGGGGAGGGCGTGTCATCATCAGGTATCGCTCAACGGAGGATAACCATGCGAAACTTTGATCTTGCACCGCTTTACCGTGCAACCGTCGGCTTTGATCAGATCGCCGATATAATGGACCGGGTTCTGACTGCGGACGTCAATCACCCGACCTACCCCCCTTACAATATCGAAAAGACTGCAGATGACGCCTATCGCATCTCGATCGCTGTCGCCGGCTTCTCTGCCGATGATCTGGCCGTGGAAGTGCGCGAAGGCGCGTTGATCGTCTCGGCCCGCAAAGCGGATGAGACTGTCGAACGAACCTATCTGCATCGCGGCATCGCCACGCGCGCGTTCGAACGCAAGTTCCAGCTTGCCGACCATGTCCGCATTGAGGGGGCGACCCATGCCGATGGCATGCTGCATATCGACCTCGTGCGCGAGGTGCCCGAGGCACTGAGACCACGCCGCGTTGAGATCGCGAGTGGCAGCAGCCCATCCCGACAGGACGTTCTGGATGCGCCCACTGTAAACTAGACCACATTGCGCCCCGGTGATTTCGCCGGGGCGTTCAACATTGTGTTGCTCAGGTGGACGTCACGTCAAATCACCACGATCGGTGCTTAATTGTCCACCATGGGTTGTTTCGTGGGCCTGCGACGCTCAGTGGTGGTGGGGGCAGGCGCGGAACTGCCATCATTCGCTTCGCTGATGACAAACCCCACAACGCCCGCAGCCACGACACCGCCAATGATGCAGATGGCCGGGTTGGCCTGACAATATGTTGGGGTACCCTGACTGGATACATGCGCATTTGGCCCGACGGGGACTCCGTTGATATGGCCAATATTGGAACACCCCGCGAGAAGTGCCGCAACTGCTCCTGAAACGAGAACTTTCTTCATCAAATATACTCACCACTTTGGTTACGACACACACGCGTTTTGTATAGTGACCCCACGGAAACCGCTCAACAAAGCATCCTTTCCGCTGGCAGCTCTGTGTCTTTGTCAGCCGCAAGCGCCATGGCCTTTCTGAACTGCATAAAAAAAAGCACGTCAGTCCCGGCACGGCGATCAAACAGTGAGAGTCCTCGCCGCAATGGTCCGGATCACTTGCATTGTGGTCAACCAGCCCCGCCGATGGGTCGACCCGGCCATGTGCACAGGGCCTCTGCGGATGAACCCTTCAAAACCAACTCAATTGCATGCGATTAAATCCAAAATCTGCCGAATTTTTTCAATATCTTTGGCCATACTCGCCGCATCGACGGTGGAGGGACCGAAGGCCATGGCCACGACAGATACGCCCATACCTGATCTTATTGAGTTGTCAGGTTTGTTTGAGAACACGACTTTTATGGCTGACGGCACCGGCGGTGGCGATATACTCGGTGTCGTGGATGACGCCACCTATACCGATAATGAAGCCTCCAACTCCGAGACAGATATTGCTGAACTCAACGAGACCGGCGGCGGCAGTGGCGGCACGCTGACGATTGGCGGTGTCGACTACAATATCACCCTTGCCAACCCCACCGGCCCAAGCGGTGACGTAACCTATGGGACAACCGGCGGCAGCACCGGGACGATTACGGAAAACGGCGACGACAGCGATGTCACCTTTATCACCGCCACGCCGACTGGTGGCGGCCCAACCCGCTATTTCGCCCTGTTCGATGACAACGTCGGCGATATCGACGGCATCAACTCGATCACCACCGGCACCTTGGATACAACCCCAGCAGGCAACGATGTCATGATCAATGCCGATGAAGACAACAGCATAAGCGTGGTCTGTTTTCTCGAAGGCACGCACATCATGACGCCAGATGGGCCTTGCCCCGTGCAAGAGCTTCGCGCGAGTGACATGGTCACGACGCTGGACCACGGCCCGCAGCCAATTCGCTGGACCCATAAGCGCGCCATCACTGCGGCGCAGCTTGCCCGGAACCCGATCCTTATCCCGATCCGTATCGAGGCTGGTGCGCTTGGGAAGGGTCTGCCAAACGAAACCCTGTATCTGTCACACCAGCACCGGGTGCTGCTGCGTTCCAAGATTGCGGCGCGTATGTTCGGCTCGTCCGAGGTACTGGTCCCGGCGGGCAAGCTGCTGTCCATGCCCGGCATAGCGCGCTGCACCGTGAAGACACCCTTTAGCTATCACCATTTCATGTGTGACGCCCATGAGGTGATCTTGGCCAACGGTGCCCCGTGCGAAACGCTGATGCGCGGCGATCAGGCGTTCAGCGCGTTGGAAGGCAATGCAAAAACCGCGTGGCGATTGCTCCAGCATTCTGGACGAGGCCCATCGCGCCCCGTCCGTGCACGGACCAGTGACATCGAAAAGTTGGTCTTGAGACACACCAAGAACGACAAGCCGCTCTTCAAGAGTTGATCCCCTCAGACGCTGAGGCAGACGTATTTCATCTCAAGGTAATCCTCGATCCCGTGGTGGCTGCCTTCGCGGCCGAGGCCCGATTGCTTTACACCACCGAACGGTGCCACCTCGGTTGAGATGATGCCGGTGTTCACGCCGACGATGCCATATTCCAGCGCCTCGGCCACCTTGTAGACGCGGCTCAAATCCTTGGCGTAGAAATAGCTGGCCAGCCCAAAGATCGTGTCGTTCGCCATGACGATCACATCATCCTCGTCCTCGAATTTAAAGAGCGGCGCGAGCGGCCCGAATGTCTCGTCCTTGCTGACCAGCATGTCCTGCGTCACGCCCGTCATGATCGTGGGCGGCAGAAAATGCCCCCGCCCCTCCATCGGCTCACCATCACCAAGGATCAGCTCAGCACCCTTCGACTTGGCATCAGCCACATGCGCACGCACCTTTTTGATGGCATCGTCACTGATCAGCGGGCCAAGTTGTGTGCCCTCTTCCAGCCCATCACCGATCTTCATCGCAGCGACAGCATCCTTCAGCTTGGCGGCAAAGGCGTCGTAGACACCCGCTTGCACATAGATACGATTTGCACAGACACAGGTCTGCCCGTTGTTGCGGAACTTGCACAGGATGGCCCCCTCGACAGCAGCATCCAGATCAGCGTCGTCGAACACGATAAAGGGCGCGTTGCCGCCCAGCTCCATTGAGCATTTCATCACCTGATCGGCGGCCTGCCGCAGCAGGATGCGCCCCACCTCGGTCGAGCCGGTAAATGTCAGCTTGCGCACGCCCGGATTTTCGCAGAATTCCTTGCCCACATCCGATGCCCGCGAGGATGGCACCACGTTGAACACCCCCGCCGGAATGCCAGCACGCTCTGCCAACACGCCCATAGCGGTGGCCGAGAGCGGCGTTTCCGTTGCGGGCCGACCGACAAAGGCACAGCCCGCCGCCAGCGCCGGCGCCGCCTTGCGCGCGATCATCGCATTCGGAAAGTTCCATGGCGTGATCGACGCGGCCACACCGATAGGCTGCTTGATCACCATGATGCGCTTGTCG
The DNA here is from genome assembly GCA_965656855.1 of Roseovarius sp. Lineage (GTDB taxonomy): Bacteria > Pseudomonadota > Alphaproteobacteria > Rhodobacterales > Rhodobacteraceae > Roseovarius. The sequence continues at coordinate 76,549 of CBFHML010000075.1, read as the reverse complement.
CGCTGGTGGCCGGGGATCATCTCGCCGTAGATGCGCTTTGCCTCTTCGGCAAAAAATTCGACAAAGCTTGCACCATAGCCGATCTCACCCTTGGCCTCGGCATGGGGTTTGCCCTGCTCGGCGGTCAGGATGGTGGCCAGATCGTCGGCATTCTCCATCATCAGGTCAAAAAACTTGCGCAGCACACCAGCGCGCTCTTTGCCTGTCCAGTTGGCCCAGTCCTTTTGCGCGGCTACAGCTTTGGCGATGGCTTCAGCCACCTGTTCCCTGCTCAGATCCGCGACCTGTGCGATGACGTCACCCCGCGCGGGATTGGTCACCTCGAACGTGCCGTCACCATCAACCCACTGCCCGCCGACATAGGCCTTCTGGGCCAAGAGCGACGGGTCCTTGAGCAGGGATTTGAGATCGGTTGTCGTATCGAGCATGGGAGCCTCCGTGAAAAACGTCTCGTGCTGTCCAAGCATTTGAGGCAATCTTTGTCCAGAGCCACAAGGAGAGACCCCGCGCATGAAGCTGGATGATGCCTATGCAAATCACACGCATATCCCCAACGCCGACAGCTATCCGCCCCGATGGTCGGACAAGGCCGCAGCCTTTCGTGCGCGGCTGCAACAGGCGGGGCGCGCGCGACTTGGCATCCTGTATGGAACGCGCGAGCGTCAGGCCTATGACCTTTTCCAGCCTGAGGATGACGCCAAGGGTCTCGTGATCTTTGTACATGGTGGCTATTGGCGGCGGTTTGACCGATCATTCTGGTCACATCTGGCAACTGGGCCGCTGGCCCATGGCTGGGCCGTCGCAATGCCCTCTTACGATCTTTGCCCCGATGTGCGGATCGCAGACATCACCGCGCAGATCGCCCACGCGGTCGAGACCATGGCCGCCAGCATGCCCGGCCCCATCGCCCTCACCGGTCATTCCGCAGGCGGGCATCTGGTGGCACGCATGCTGGCCCCCGGCATGCTGTCAGAGGCGACTTCTGCGCGTATCGCCTGCGTTACACCGATTTCGCCGGTCTCTGATCTGCGCCCACTGCTCGAAACCTCTATGAATGCGGACTGCTTTCACCTGAGCCTTGAGGATGCCGCAGCCGAGAGCCCCGCGCTTATGCAGGACCGCCACGATGTGCCTGTCACAGTCTGGGTCGGCGCAGAGGAACGCCCTGCATTTCTGGATCAGGCCCGCTGGCTGTCAGAGGCATGGTCCTGTCCGCTGCATATCGACAAAGGCACGCATCATTTCGATGTGATCGACGGGATGGAGGACCCCGACAGCGCGCTGGTGTCGGATATCCTGCCCTGACGCCCTGACCTGTCAGATACCGGGCCTAACCAAAGCGGTCTTGCCAGCATGGCAATGTATCACCCGCGACGCTGCGCGCCTCATACACCCCCCGCGCCACGGCCCGTGCCATGCAGATCGCGGCGGCGTGGCCCATCTCCACCAATCCGGCCAGATCAGGCTCTGCGCCCGCGCCGGTGCTGGCGGCAAAGATCAGATCGCCATCCATCGCCGTGTGCGACGGCACCAATGCGCGCGCGAATCCGTCATGCGCCGCCGTTGCCAGCCGCGTGCATTGCGCCTGATTGAGCCGCGCATCGGTGGCGATAAACCCGATGGTCGTGCTTTGATGCTGGCCCAGTTTGGTCTGGGGCATGGTCGCGGCCACCGGCCCACCTGTGCCGCGCGCACCGAATTCGGTGCCCATCTCCCACGGTCCGGCCCAGAATTCCGGGCCACCCTCGACCATGGTAGAGCCGACAGCATTCACCGCGACAAGCGCGCCCATGGTCACGCCGCTTTCCAGCACCACTGAGGCAGAGCCAAGCCCACCTTTGAGATCTGCGGTCATCGCCCCCAGACCGGCCCCGGCACTGCCCAATGCGAATGTCTCGCCGCGCTCGCCCAACGCCGCGGCACCGAGCGCCTTGTAGGGGTTTTCGTCCCAATCCTTTGCGCCACCGTTAAGCAGGTCAAAGAGGATGGCCCCCGGCACGATCGGCACGCGCACACCGCCCACGTCGAAACCGCGTCCCTCGGTGCGCAGCACATCGGCCACGCCCGACGCCGCATCGAGCCCAAAGGCAGAACCGCCCGACAGCACCAGAGCATCCACTTGCTGGACCAATTTATCCGGCGCCAGCATATCCGTCTCTCGCGTGCCCGGTGCGCCGCCCATGACATGTATCCCGGCGGTAAAGGGCGCGGCACCAACCAGCACGCTGACCCCGCTTTTGAGCTGCGCGTCACCCGCCTGTCCGACAAGCAAACCACCCACATCGGTGATCAGATTTCGCGCCCCAGTTCGCCACATGCCCAAAGCTCCGTGATTTCTTGTTGTAAGGCACCTTGCCAGATCGCCCGTCCTGCGCCAAGAAGACCGTGGCCCGGGCGATGGCGTCGCCCCTCTGCAACAGGCCACATTCACCAGTCCTGAACGCCGGGACCTTTCTTTACGAAGGAGGGTCTGAAATTGACTGACCACACCGACATCACCGCCCGCCCCGAATTTTATCGCTTTCACAATGGTGAAAAGGCGGCACTGCCTTTTGCCGGGGCGGAATATGACGCGCGCCTTGCGGGTCTGCGCACCATCATGGCCGAGCACGGGCTGGACGCGGTTGTGCTGACCTCGATGCACAACATCGCCTATTATTCGGGCTTTCTGTATTGCGCCTTCGGTCGGCCCTATGCACTGGTCGTGACTGCAACAGATAGCGTCACTATCTCGGCGGGCATCGACGCCGGTCAGCCGTGGCGACGCTGCCATGGTGACACCATCACCTATACCGACTGGGCGCGCGACAATTACTGGCGTGCGATCCGTCATGTCGCAGGGACCGGTACGCATATCGGCTTTGAGGCCGATCACCTCACACTGCTGCAAAAGGCAAAGCTGGACAGCTTTCTTGTCCCTGCTGGCACCGCTGATATCGCACCGGATACCATGCGCCAGCGAATGGCAAAATCGCCCGCCGAAATCGCGCTTATCCGGACCTGCTGCAACATCGCCGATGTGGGCGGCCATGCCATCCGCGATGCAGTCAAGGTTGGCGCGCGCGAGATCGACATCGCCATGGCCGGTCGCAACGCAATGGAGTTGGAAATCGCCCGTCTGTTTCCCGATGCGGAATACCGTGACACATGGGTCTGGTTCCAATCCGGGCTGAACACCGATGGTGCGCATAACCCCGTCACCGCGCGGCAGGTCGAGGCCGGCGACATCCTCTCGCTCAATACCTTTCCGATGGTGTCAGGCTATTACGTCGCCTTGGAACGCACCATGTTCGCAGGCCATGCAGACGATGCGTCACTGGCGCTCTGGCAGGCCAATGTGGCCACGCATGAATACGGCATGTCACTGCTGAAACCGGGCGTCACCTGCGCCGAGGTCACAGCAAAGATCAATGCCTTCCTAGCAGAGCGGGACCTGCTGCAATACCGCACGTTTGGGTATGGCCATTCCTTTGGCATTCTGTCGCATTACTACGGGCGTGAGGCCGGTCTGGAACTGCGCGAGGATATCGACACCGTGCTGGAGCCCGGCATGGTCATCTCGATGGAGCCGATGCTGACCATTCCCGAGGGACAGCCCGGTGCAGGCGGCTACCGCGAGCATGATGTACTCGTCATCACAGACGGTGAACCCGAGGATATCACCGGCTACCCTTACGGGCCGGAGTTCAATATCGTCGGCTGATCCGATCAACGAGGCCCCGGATCGTGTCCGGGGCCTTGCATCCTGGCCAGCTTCCATCATTTTCCCCACAAAGGGTTGGTTGTGTTCGGCCCATATCCACCGGATAACGGGCGGCAACCATGGGCCGCATCTATTCTGCGGCCCGCGTGACAGGAGTGACCGGCGATGATTTACGTGAAATGGACATTCTGGGCAGCTGTCTGGATCCTGATTGCCGGTTTCCTGCATTACACTCTGCCGCAGACCGACATCGCGAGGGTGACAGACACCTACGAGCAGCGTGTGGATTTCGGCGAAAATTCCATTTTCTGGTCCAATGCCAGCACCGGCAACGCCGCCACACAGCAGAACCGGGACGTCCAATTCATTCAAACGATCCTGTCCGATGGCGATCCGATGGTCTATCGCAACGAGGATACGGGCTGGGGCTGGCCGCCCTATTTCAAGTTCGACACCGCCAATCTTCAGGCAGAGGCGAACGACCTGCGCTCTGTCGCTGCCGACCCGAATTGGGTGGCGATCACGCATTATGGATGGCGTACCGAGTTCTTTTCGATCTTTCCCAACGCGATCGGTGTCCGCTCTGTCGAGGGTCCGGATGTGACGATCATCCCGTGGTTCAACATCATCTTTCTGACGGTTATGTTCGCGATCTTCTGGGCCGTGCGTGTGCGCTGGATCCGCTTTCGCGAGCGCCGTATCGACCCCACAGTAGATGAATGGACGGATGGCTGGGGCTAATCACCCCTACCGCTTGCCATAATACAACCCCACGACATGCTCTGCCTCGGCAAAGAAAAGCCAGCGTGAGGCGGCCACCCCCGCCACATGAGCGATCACGGCGAAAAGGGCCATGATGTGCGAAAAGGGCAGGACGAGCACCAGTACCGGCATTATGTAGCCGAGGGTCATCGCGATAACGCGCAGCTTGAGACTGTGCTTGCGCCCCACCACATATACGAATTCGCGCAGCAGATAGTTGTTGCCGGTATGCGGCGGCTCGAACGCGCGGACCGTGCCGATATTCCCCAGTCCGGTGGCGCTTGCCATATCCGTGCCGCTTTGGGTCAGGGCGCGGTCACCGCGCACCCACCATGCCAGCTGTAGCGCCGCCGCCAGCGTCAGCAGAAACGGCGCGATATCCACCTGCCCCGCAAGTAATGCGCCCCCCCCAAGCGAGAGCGACAGAAAGAGTGCGGGTGTCAGCGCCGTGTTCCAGCGCGGCACGGTTTTGAGCTGCGCATAGATCATCGCAGTGGTGAACACCGTGCCCATGGATAATGCGGCCCCGATCCAGCCCAGCACGTCCACGCGCAGGCCGAAAAACACCACCAGTGCCGCATAAAGCCCCATCACCAGAAGGGCCGCGACCGCGCATACACCCTCGCGGCTAAGCCAGCTTGACCGCCACTGGCTAAACGCCTTGAGCGCGCGTTCCGGATGGCCAAGATGAAAGGTCGACGCCAAAAGCCCGCCGACGGCAAGCGAAAAGGCGATGGCAAAAAACACCGCCGCCACCCAGCCATTGGATGCCGGCATACCCAGGCCCAGCCAGAACAGCAGCCCGAATCCAAGACCCGACAGCGTGGTGAAAACGATGACGGAAGGCGCCGGATGCATCAGACCTTCTCCAGCATCTTGTCGAGCCAGCTAATGAAGCCGCGTGGCTCTTCGGCCACGGGGGCCAAGAGCGGCGCAAGGATGTCGATCTCGCCTGCAGGGGCGTTTTGCATGCTGTCTTTTGGGCGGGGCGGCAGATATTTATTCACGGGCTTTGTGCCCTGTTCTGGCATCAGATCCATGCCGCCGCGCTGTTCTACCAGCTTTGACACATCGCTGTCAGGATCGCCCAGATCCCCGAAATGCCGCGCGCCAGAGGGACATGTGCGCACGCAGGCGGGGACACGGTCCACCTCTGGCAGGTTCTCGTTATAAATGCGATCGACGCACAGCGTGCATTTCTTCATCACACCCTCGGCCGCGTCCATCTCACGCGCACCATAGGGGCAGGCCCATGCACACAGGCCGCACCCGATGCAATCGCTTTCATTCACCAGAACGATCCCGTCCTCCACCCGCTTATAGCTGGCACCCGTGGGGCAAACGGTGACACACGGCGCGTCCTCGCAATGCAAGCAGGATTTGGGGAAATGGATAAGCTGCGCCGCACCATCCTCGGGCTGCACCTCGTAGGAATGCACCCGGTTGAGAAAGGTGCCGCTGGGATCGGCGCCGTAAGGGTCCTGATCGGACAGGGGCGCGCCATAATTTTCAGTATTCCAGCCCTTACAGCTGACCACGCAGGCATGACAGCCGACGCAGGTGTCCAGATCGATCACCAGCCCCATCTTGCGCATTGTTTTTTCAGGCAGGCTGGTCATCACGTGCACCCGATTTTTTGTAAAAAATCGTTTCGGAAAACGACAATTTTCCGGCTCCTCTGCACAAGAATTTGCAAAAATTCTTGGTAATTTTCTTGCAAGAAAATTGTCACGCGACCACCTGTGCGACCCTGTCCAGACCGGTCACGGACGTTTCTGTGTCCTTATCCCATGTCAGGATGAACCATATGAACGATCCCAGCGTCAGGCCCACAAAGGCAAAGATTGCCAGCAATGTCATCGTCTTCCCGCTCATTTGCCTACCTTCCATTTCAATTCTGACTGTCCCTGCCCCACAGGCGAGGCTTGCGGGTCAAAGACAGGTTGCGCCTCTTTCGGTGGTTGTGCGGCACGCTCGATCTTGACCCGCAGGTCGAACCACGCCGCCTGTCCTGTCACCGGGTCGGAATTGGCCCACCGCAAGCCATCGCCCTTGGGCGGTAGCAATTCGTGGATCAGATGATTGAGCAAGAACCCTTTCTTGGCCTCCGGCGCATCCTTGTCCAGCGCCCATGCGCCCTTGCGCTTGCCGATCGCGTTCCATGTCCAGACCGTGTTTTCATTAAGCGCGGCCATATGCGCAACCGGCACCACGATGGCACCATGCGCAGAGCTGAGCTTGGCCCAATCACCCTCGGCAAAGCCCTCAGCCTGCCAGATCTTGGTCGGCACATAGAGCGGGTTCTGCCCGTGGATCTGCCGTAGCCACGCATTCTGAGATCCCCAGCTGTGATACATGGCCATCGGCCGCTGTGTCAGCGCATGAATGGGGTATTCTACCGGATCCACATGCCCGTCCTCGAATGGCGGGTACCAGATCGGCAAGGGATCCAGCGTCGCCTTGATCCGTTCGCGCAGATGGTCGGGCGGCTGGCGTTCGCCATGTCCTTCGGCGGCCAGCTGGAACTTGCGCATCGTCTCGACATAAAGATCAAAGATGAAAGGCTGAGGACTGTCATACAGCCCCATGCCCACGGCCCAGTCCTGATACTCCATGTTCCACGGCTTCATATACGATGCCTCTTGCGGAATGTGACTTACGAAAAAGCCGCCGTTCTCGATGTAAGAGTCGATCTGCGCCGCGTTTGCACCGCCACGCCCGTGGGTCAGGCCCGCCTCACCCATACGCCACCCCGCGAGCGGCCCGATGCCGGGTTTGCGCTCGTGGTTGACGATGTAATCGGCATAGTCGGTGTATTTCGGCGCGCCGTCCGCATCCACGAATCCCGGCAGACCCAGCTTGTTGGCCAGCTGCACAAGCACCGTCTGGAACCCGCGCACATCGCGATCCGGCTCTACCACCGGCCAGCGGATCGCATCGGCGGCGGCGTCCGCCTCGCAGATTGGCCGGTCTAGCAGACTGATACAATCATGCCGTTCCAGATAGGTCGTATCCGGCAGGATCAGATCCGCGTAGGCGACCATTTCAGAGCTATAGGCATCGGAATAAATGATACGCGGGATGACATAGTCGCCATTCTCATCGGTATCGGTCAGCATCTTCATCACGCCGCCCGTATTCATGGAGGAATTCCACGACATGTTTGCCATGTACATGAACAGCGTAGCGATCTTGTAGGGATCACCAGCATGAGCGTTGCTGATGACCATATGCATGAGGCCATGCGCGCTCATGGGGTTTTCCCATGTGAATGCCTTGTCGATCCGCGCCGGACTGCCATCGTCCTTCAGCGCCAGATCCTCTGGACCGCGCACGAAACCCAGATGCGGGCCATCCAGCGGCTTGCCGGGGGTCACCTTGCAATGCGGGGTCGGGTGAATGCTCATCGGTTTGGGATAGGGCGGTTTAAAGCGAAAGCCCCCCGGCACCTCGACCGACCCGAGCAGGATCTGCAACATGTGCAGACTGCGGCAGGTCTGAAACCCGTTTGAATGTGCACTGATACCGCGCATCGCGTGAAAGCTGACCGGGCGCCCCCGCATCACCTGATGCTTTTCGCCACGGAAATCGGTCCATTCCCGCTCTAGCACGATCTCTTCGTCAAAGGCCACGCGCGCCAACTCCGCCGCAATGGCGCGGATGCGCGCCGCACTGACGCCCACGCGCTCGGCGACGGCCTCGGGGGCATAGGCCTTGTCCATGTAACGCTCTGCCAGCATGTGCATCACCGGGCGATGCGTCACCCCGGCCTGCCGATAGGTTGCCGACAAATCGGGCTTAACACCGGGCGCGTCGAACGCCTCCAACTTACCGGTGCGCCGGTCGATCACCTGCGGCTTATCGTTTTCGTCGCGCAGAAACAGTCCATGTTCCGCGCTTTTGGGATCGCCATTCACCAACACCGGCGCATTGGTGTAGCGCGCCAGATAATCGAGATCGATCTTACCCGCGCGCATCAGTTCATGGACCAGCGCGAGGATGAACAGCCCGTCTGTCCCCGGTGTGATTCCCACCCAATCATCCGCGACCGCGTTATAGCCGGTACGAATCGGATTGACCCCGATGACCCGCGCGCCACGCTCTTTCAGGCGACCAATGCCCATCTTGATTGGGTTGCTGTCATGGTCCTCGGCCACGCCGAAGATCATGAATAGCTTGGTATTCTCCCAGTCCGGCTGGCCGAACTCCCAGAATGCACCGCCCATCGTATAAATGCCCGCCGCGGCCATGTTGACCGAACAGAACCCGCCATGCGCCGCGTAATTCGGCGTGCCGAAATTCTGCGCCCAGAAACTGGTAAAGCTCTGGCTCTGGTCACGACCAGTGAAAAAGGCCAGCTTTTCGGGGGCCGTCTCGCGCAGCGGCTTGAGCCAGCTTGTCGCCAGTTCCAGCGCCTCGTCCCAGCTGATTTCCTCAAACTCACCCGCGCCGCGCGGGCCTACCCGCTTCAATGGCGCGCGCAGGCGCGACGGGGCGTTGTGCTGCATGATCCCGGCGCTGCCCTTAGCGCACAGAACGCCCTTGTTGACCGGGTGATCGCGGTTGCCTTCGATATAGGCGACCTTGCCGTCCTTCATATGGACGTCGATCCCGCAACGGCAGGCACACATGTAGCAGGTGGTTTTGCGCACTTCGTCCGAAACAGGCGGAGAGGTGTCAAGCTTGGGTTGGCTATGGCTCATAATGCTCCGTTCCCCCATTGGTCGACGCTAGACGACATAGCCCGGATTGGCGACTGGTTTTCGACCGATAAAGCTGTGCCGGATCGACACTTTTTGTGGAATGGCCTCATCATGGCGCGCCCATCAGCGCAAGCGCGTCCCGCGCGATCTGTGCCTCTTCCTGCGCGTCGATCACCTGCACCTTGACCTGTGGGCCCGGCGCTGTGTTGCCCGTCTGGTCAAGGGCCACGCCCGCCCAGCCCAAGCGTGTGCAGATGGCTGTGCGCACTTGGGCGGCGTTCTCTCCGATGCCGCCGGTAAAGGCCACGGCATCAAGCCCCCCCATCGCCGCAACAAGGCTGCCACCATGCCGCGCCGCCCAGTAACAGAAATGATCAACCGCAAAGCGCGCCGCGTCGCTGTCATCTGCCAACAGCGCCCGCATGTCGGACGTGCCAGCCGACAGCGCATAAAGCCCGCTTTCCCGGTTCAGGATCTCGCCTGCCCGCGCGATCCCATGCCGCTCTGCCATCGCCAGCACCGCATTGCCGTCCATGGCGCCTGCCCGCGTCCCCATCGTGAGGCCATCAAGCGGGGAATAACCCATCGTCGTGGCCACCGACTGTCCGTCAAGGATCGCACAGGCCGACGCACCATTGCCAAGGTGATAGGCCAGCACACGCCGCGGCAGCGCCTCGCCCGTCACCACCTGCCAGCGCCGCACCAATGCGGCATAGCTAAGCCCGTGAAAACCGTAGCGGCGCAGACCGTGCGCGGCGTCCTCCTGCGGGATGGCATAGCGCACCGCCACCTGAGGGTTGGTTGCGTGGAAACCCGTGTCAAAACTGGCGAATTGCGGCAGGCCCGGTGCGATCTCTGCCAGCCTGTCTATTGCTGCCAAGTGATGCGGGTTGTGCAAAGGCGCAAGCGGGACACAGGCGAGGATCTCTGCCCGCACCTCTGGCGTGACACGCGCGGGCGCGGTCAGCCGCGCGCCGCCATGCACCACGCGGTGCGCCGCAGCACGCAAGGTATCTGGCCCCAAACCTTGCGCGCTCAACCGCTCAAGCAATTTGCCCAGCGCGGCACAGTGGTCAGGCAACGCGGCCTCCGCAACCGCGTCCCCCAACCGCAAGCGACCGGCACCACCGAACCCGTCGGCCAGCCCGGTCACGATCGGGCTCAGCTCGGCATCGTAAACAGCCACCCTGATCGAGGACGACCCGGCATTGATCACAAGGATCGGCGCGCCGTCTGCGGCCATGGCTCAGGCCTGTTCGTGCGACATGTCATCCGCCATGACACCGGCAACGGCGACGGGCTTCTTCATCGCGTCACGGCGGAACGGCTCGCCCAGTTCCTGATTGATCATCGCCTCGATCAGCGTCGTGCGGCCATGTTCCATCTGGTCCTTGATTGCCTGATTAAGCGCATCAGTGAGATCGTCCATGCTGCGGGCCTGCACGCCTTGAAGACCACAAGCCTGCGCAATACCCGCATAGCTCACCTTGGTGTCCAGTTCCGTGCCCACGAAATTATCGTCATACCAAAGCGTCGAATTGCGCTTTTCCGCACCCCACTGGTAATTGCGGAAGACCACCATCGTGACCGCTGGCCATTCATCCCGGCCAATCGCCGTCAGTTCCGTCACCGCGATGCCAAAGGCTCCGTCACCGGCAAAGCCCACAACAGGCACATCCGGGCAGCCGATCTTGGCGCCCACAATGGCGGGCAGGCCGTATCCACACGGCCCAAAGAGGCCGGGTGCGAGATATTTGCGCCCTTCCTCAAAGCTGGGATAGGCGTTGCCGATGGCACAGTTGTTGCCGATATCCGAGGTGATGATCGCCTCTTTGGGGAGTGCGGCCTGTATCGCCCGCCATGCCATGCGCGGGCTCATCCAATCGGGCTTGGCCTCACGCGCGCGGGCGTTCCAGCTCGTGCCCGGATCGTCATCCTCGTGATCCATACTGCTCAGCTGCTGCGCCCATGCGCTCTTGGTCTGTGCGATGGTGGCGCGACGCTCATCGCGGCCCGCGTCGCCGGCACTGTCGCTCAGCCCTGCAAAGATCCCACGGGCCACCTTGCCCGCATCGCCCACGATGCCGACACTGACCTTTTTGGTCAGGCCGATGCGGTCGGGGTTGATATCCACCTGAATAATCTTGGCATCCTTGGGCCAGTAATCGATCCCATAGCCCGGCAGCGTCGAAAACGGATTGAGGCGCGTGCCAAGGCACAGCACCACATCGGCCTTCGCGATCAGCTCCATCCCCGCCTTGGACCCGTTATAGCCAAGCGGCCCTGCGAATAGCGGGTGCGAACCGGGAAACGCGTCATTGTGTTGATAGCCCACGCAGACAGGCGCATCCAACCGCTCGGCCAGCGCTATGCTGTCGCCGATCGCATCTGCAAGCACCACGCCCGCACCGTTCAGGATCACCGGAAACTTTGCCTCACTCAGCATTTGCGCAGCCTCGGCCACGGCGGTCTCGCCGCCTGCAGGGCGCTCAAAATCCACGATGGCGGGCAGGTCGATGTCGATCACCTGTGTCCAGAAATCGCGCGGCATGTTGATCTGCGCGGGCCCACAGGCGCGTTTGGCGTTCAAGATCACACGGTTCAGCACTTCTGCCATGCGGGACGGGTCGCGGACCTCTTCCTGATAGGCGACCATGTCTTCGAACAGTTTCATCTGTTCGACTTCCTGAAATCCGCCCATGCCAATGGTCTTATTCGCCGCCTGCGGCGTGACCAGCAAAAGAGGCGTATGATTCCAGTAGGCCGTTTTCACGGCGGTGACGAAATTGGTGATGCCCGGCCCGTTCTGCGCGATCATCATGCTCATCTTGCCGGTCGCGCGGGTATAGCCATCGGCCATCATGCCGCCCGACCCCTCATGCGCACAGTCCCAAAAGTTGATGCCAGCCTGCGGGAACAGATCCGAAATCGGCATGAAGGCAGATCCGATGATCCCGAACGCATGTTCGATACCGTGCATCTGCAGGACCTTCACAAAGGCTTCTTCCGTGGTCATCATCATCGCGCGCGTCTCCTGAACATGGGAAAGGCCCGGCATGACCGGGTGTTGGGCTTGAACCTACGCCAGCACCCCGTCGCCCACTAGGGCCAGTTGTAGCACCACGGTAAGGCCAGTCAGCCGCCAGCCCGCAATTCCTGGGCCAAGATGCCTATCCCCTCGTGAATCCGTTCCGACGGGATCGAGGAATAGGCCAGCCGATAGAAATTGCGCGGGCCATCATGTCCGAAAAACGGGCGTCCCGGCTCTATCAACACGCCGCGCGCACGCAGCCTCGCGTCCAGCTCTTGGGTATCTACGCCCTCGGGCGCGCGCATCCAGATCGAACTGCCCCCAAACACGCCACGCCCTGCCACACCCAGACCGTGGGCTGCCAGCGCCTCTTCCATGACGCCGCGCCTGCGGGCAAAAACCTGCCCCATCTTGCGAATAAGGCTATCGTAGTGTCCGAGGCTCAGGAAATAGGCCGCAGTCCGCTGTATGTGCCCCGGTGGGTGGCGCAGCACGCTGGCTCGCAGCGCACGCGCCTCGCGGATAAAAGGCTCTGACCCGACCAGATAGCCGAGCCGCAACCCCGGAAAGATCGACTTGGAAAAACTGCCCACATAGATCACCCGGCCATCGCTATCGAGGGATTTGAGCGACGGCAGCGGCGAGCGCAGAAAGCTGATTTCGAACTCGTAATCATCCTCGACGATCAGCGCGTCCATCTCTCGGGCTTTGGCCAATAGCGCTTGCCGCCGGGCCAGCGGCATAGTGGCATTGGTCGGCGCCTGATGGCTTGGCGTGCAGAAAATCACATCGGCCCGCTCGGGCAATCCCTCGGGCGGCAGGCCGTCACCATCCACGGGCACTTCGGCAAGGTGGCACCGCGCTTGGCCTAGGATATCACGAAGTGCATGATAACACGGCGTCTCGATCGCCGCTGTCCGCCGCTGGGTTAACAGCACCTGCGCCGTCAGCCAGAGTGCGTTTTGTGCGCCCATCGTCAGCAATATTTCCCCCGGCTCTGCCAGAATCCCGCGCCGGGGCAGCGTGTGCCTTGCGATGAATTCGATCAGCTTGGGATCGTCCTGATCATAATAGTCTGCTGTCAGCGCCTGAAAATCCCGCGCACCCAAGGCGCGCAGCGCGCAATGCCGCCAATTGGCATGATCGAACAGCCCCGGATCGGTCTGCCCATAGATGAACGGATAGGGATAGCCAGACCAGTCCTGCGGCTTTTCTGGGGTTGCCCCGCCAGTGTAGCGTCGGCCCAGAGCCCGCGTCCAATCCACACCGTCACGGCCCGGCGCACTTGGTGCGAATTGCGGTGGCTCGGGCGCATTGCCAGAGACGAAATACCCGGATCGGTCCCGGCTTTCGAGATAATCATTGGCCTGCAATTCGGTGTAGGCCAGCGTCACGGTAATCCTGCTTACCCCCAGATGGGTCGCAAGCCGCCGCGACGACGGCAGTTTTTCACCCTTGCGAAACCGCGCCGACAGAATGCCTTCCGCGATCATCTGCTGGATCTGCGCCTGCAGCGTGCCCTCTGCCTCGGGCCGCAAGAAAAAACTTTCCACCGGTATCGCCATGCCCAACCCTAATCTGGCCTTACCGCACGCGCAATCTGGCAATATTCATCATCTCACCAAGGCAGCCCGTCAGGGAAGATGGGGGCATCACGATTTCCGCTTGCACCCCCTGCAACAGAGGGCAAACTCCACCAATCAAAAGGAGAAGCCCAATGATCGCCGTAATCTTCGAAGTTTACCCCGGCAAGGATCAGGTCGAGCCCTATCTCGACATGGCCGCCAAGATGCGCCCGCTGGCTGAACAGATCGACGGGTTCATTTCTGTTGAACGGTTCGAAAGCCTGACCACACCGGGCAAACTTCTCTCGCTCAGCTTTTGGCGGGACGAGGCCGCGCTGGACGACTGGCGCCGCCTTGCCGCGCATCGCTCGGCACAAAAGGCCGGTCGCGACATCATGTTCGACGATTACCGCCTGCGCGTCGTTTCGGTCATGCGCGACTACGGCATGGCAGAGCGCGAGCAAGCCCCCGCCGACAGCAAAGAAGCGCTTGGAAGCTAACCGCCCACCGGGTTTTCATCGCAGCCATCCTTGTCTAAACCGCCCTCGACAGGAGAATGCCATGCCAAACCGCCCCACTTTTGCCCGTTGGCTTGACGATACCAACGATGTCACGCCCACATTTCTGGCCGCAGGACAAATCCCCGGCCTGATCAACCTTGGCGGCGGATTGCCGGACGCCTCTGTCTGGCCGGTGGATGACATGGCGGACCTGGCACGCAAAGCGGTGTCAGATCATTCCGCCGAGACGCTGGCCTATACCCCCGTGACCGGCATACCCGACCTGCGCGACCTCATCGCGGAGCGGTTCTCCGAAGGAGATCTGCACCTCACCCGAGACAATGTGCTGGTCACGTCGGGTGGCAGTCAGGGCTTGGCGCTTATCGGCAACGTGTTGCTGGAAGAGGGCGGGCACATCACCAGCCAGAGCCCCGCCTATCTTGGCGCGCTCGACACGTGGCGCCCACATCAGCCAACCTATCGGCACATGCGGCTTGAGCGAAACGATCTGGACCTGCCTGACCTGATGACCGGCGCGCAATTCACCTACACCGTGCCGAATTTCTCCAACCCTACCGGGCGGCTCGTGCCACTCTCCATACGCCAGCGTCTGGTAGAGGCCGCGCAACAGACCGGCACATGGCTGATCGAGGATGACCCATATGGCACGCTTTACTATGATGACGCACCGCTACCGCGCCTTCTGACGCTGTCTGCATCCGGCGCACCAGCCTATGACGGACCAGTGATCTATCTTGGCACCGTGTCCAAGGAACTGGCACCGGGTCTGCGCATCGGCTGGGTCATTGCCGCGCCAGAGATGATCGCGGCGCTCGCCACGGCCAAGCAATCGGCTGACATGTGCACGTCGGGTCTTTGTCAGCGCATAACGCATGATGCCTTTTCTACGGGCCTTGCCGATCGGATGCTGCCCGGCGTGCTTGACCTTTACCGCGCGCGGCGTGACGCGCTTTTGGCGGCGATGGACAGGCACCTGCCGGATCTTTTCGATTGGGAAAAACCGTCGGGCGGCATGTTCGTCTGGGCCACCGCGCGCGATGCAAATCTCGACACGAACGCTCTTATGCAGGTCGGGCTCGACCACGGCGTCTGCATCTCTCCCAGTTCGGTCTTTGACCCCGACGGCAAGGATCACCGCTCTATTCGGATCAATTTCACCCTCAATCCGCCGGAAAAGCTGGCAGAAGGCATCGCACGACTAGAGCGCGCCACCCGCAGCATGGGCTGACAGCGTCGCAGGCAGCTTGCATATGGCAGGCAAATCCCACCAGCGCTTGCCTCGCCGCGTCCCCTTTGGTTTAACCTCGCGGAACCTGCCTGTCCCGGAGCCATACATATGGTCGATATCGCCACCCGCGTCTGGAACCACAAGTGGAAGATCGACCCGATCGTCCGGTCCCTCATTGATACGGATTTCTACAAACTGCTGATGTGTCAGTCGGTGTTTCGCAACAGCCCCGACACGCAGGTCACGTTTTCGCTGATCAATCGCAGCAAATCCATTCGCATCGCCGATCTGGTGGATGAAGGAGAGCTGCGCGAACAGCTTGATCACATTCGGTCTCTGTCACTCACCCGGGGCGAATCCACGTGGATGCGCGGCAATACGTTTTACGGCCAGCGCCAGATGTTCACGCCGGAATTCATGGACTGGTTCGAACAGCTGCGCCTGCCCGCCTACCATCTGGAAAAACGCGATGGCCAGTATGAGCTGACCTTTGACGGCACCTGGCCCGAGGTCATGCTATGGGAAATTCCCGCCCTTGCCGTGATCATGGAACTGCGATCGCGCGCCGTGCTGCATGACATGAAGCGGTTCGAGCTTCAGGTGCTCTATGCCCGTGCGATGACGCGGCTGTGGGAAAAAACCGAACGGTTGCGTGGTATTCCATCCCTGCGGATTGCCGATTTCGGCACCCGCCGTCGGCATTCCTTTCTTTGGCAGGACTGGTGCGTGCAGGCCATGACAGAGCGTTTGGGCACCACCTTTGTCGGCACGTCCAACTGCCTTATTGCCAAGAACCGCGATCTTGAGGCGATCGGCACAAACGCGCACGAACTGCCGATGGTCTATGCCGCGCTGTCCGAGACCGAAGACGACCTGCGTCAAGCGCCCTACCGCGTTCTGGCTGATTGGCATGACGAGCATTCCGGCAACCTCCGCATCATCCTGCCCGATACATACGGCACCGAAGGGTTCTTGCGAAATGCGCCCGACTGGCTTGCGAAATGGACGGGCATCCGCATCGATTCCGGCGCGCCAGAGGCCGGGGCAGAGGCCGCGATCAATTGGTGGAAAGAGCGCGGCGAAGATCCGCGCGAAAAGCTCATCATCTTTTCCGACGGGCTGGACGAGGAAAAGATCCTCGCCCTACACCTGCAATTCGCCGGGCGGGTCAAAGTCTCGTTTGGCTGGGGCACGTTGCTGACCAACGATTTTCGCGGCCTGACCCCGAACGACGCCCTCGCGCCGTTTTCCATGGTCTGCAAAGCCGTCGCCGCCAATGGGCACCCCACGGTCAAACTATCGGACAACCCGAACAAGGCGATGGGACCGACGGATGAAGTGGCCCGCTACAAGCGGGTGTTCGGGGTTGGCGAGCAGGACGCTATGGAGGTTGTTGTCTGACTGTCAGTCAAGCGGCCAAAAACTCTCTTCTAAAATCTATCTGCGATCTGCGACATGCATAATCTCTCTTGCGATGAATGCTGTTGGATGGAGATAACTAATTTCGTGAAGTATTTCTTGATCTACTAATTTATCAATTGTATTTCGAGCAGCTCTATAGGTTACATTGAATGCATCTTGAACGTCTCGGACCGTGACAAATGGGGTAACAAACAGCATATCAACTAAACCAACTGCATTAGCCGCTTTTGTTGCCTTTGTAACTCGCTCTCGATATTCCAATTGAAGATCGATCAACCTGTCGACGACTTTTATTGAGTTGCGCGCACTATCCTCTACTACCTTTAAAAAAAATCGGACCCAATCCTCCCAAGCACCATGCGTGGAAACTGCAAGCATTAGATCAATATATTCGTCCTTCTGATCTTCCAGCTCAGGGCTGACATACAGCAAGGGAGTCTCAAAAAGCTTTCGTTCTACAGCCATCAAAGATATCAACATTCTCCCAACTCGGCCATTACCATCGGAAAAGGGGTGAATCGTCTCAAGTTGATAATGGACTAACGCCATATCTATTAGAGGAGGTGTTTTATGCCGGTTTTCCCGGTTTATATATGCTTCTAGTTGATCCATACATCTTTGCGCTTCAGATGGAGGAGGCGGTACAAAGCGAGCACTTTCTATTCCACTCCTTATGCCTCCAATAGCATTTTGCTCATTTTTGTAAGTACCACGATTTCTGTTTGACCCCCTGTGCTTTCCAACGCCTGATAACAAAATATCGTGCGCAGTACGAATAACCTTATGGCAGATCGGGAGACCATCCTCCTGGATCATCCGCAAAGCTTCACTGTGTGCGCGGAGGTAATTTCTTACCTCAATTGAAGCTTGGTCACTCGCCTCATCCATTCCCGCGTCTGCAATCAAGAGATTATCGTCGGTTGTGAACGTTCCCTCCATGGCAGAGGACGTAAGCGCTTCTCGCCTTTGAAGCGGCCTAACCAGTATATAGGGGTTGCCAAGACGTCTACTCGCGCCCCGCAGTTCCGCAATCGCATCGCGCGCCTCTTGTAGCGGCACGATTAGGTCGGCCAGATCAAGGACAGGCGGCAAATCATAAGGTACAAAAGCTTGCACCTTATGCGGTGTGTCGACCAGATAGCCTGCGCTATCTGTACCAAAAATTGAGCTGTCCATCGATGTCCTCGAGTATAATGTGTAGAAGCAAGTTATACCTTTGCGGCACCTAAGTACAACTCTGCCTCCACACCTGTACTTTACTAAAACAAAATGTAGAGCACTAAGCTCTATGCCTACACACGATGTGACATCACTCGTAATCCACATCCCCTCGCAGCGCCTTCACCTCGCCGCGCTTCTTCTTGGCGTCCACGCGCTTGCGCTTTTGGTTCTGCGACACCCGTGTTGCGATGCGGCGCTTGGGTTTCTCCGCCGCCGCGCGGATCAACCCCGCCAGCCGTTCGCGCGCGATCTCGCGGTTGCGGGCCTGACTGCGCTCTTCCGAGACCTGCAACACCACCGCGCCCTCCTTGGTCCAGCGCCGCCCGGCGATGCGCTGCAAGCGCCGCTTGACGGGATCGGGCAGGTTGGGAGAACGCTCTGCCTCGAACCGCAGTTCGACCGCGGATGACACCTTGTTCACGTTCTGCCCGCCGGGGCCACCGGCGCGGATGAACTGTTCGGTGATTTCCCAATCCTCGATTGTGATACGGTCGTTGATCTTCAGCATTGTGACCTCTGTGGTTTGCACGAAACGTAAACCACCGCCGACGAACTAGCTACACTTGGCGTGAAAACCAGAAAGGGCCACTCCAGTGGAGCGGCCCCTAAAGGTTGCGGAGGCGGGCCGGTTAGGCCGTGCCAATCCGAGTGGTCTCAACGCCCGAGGGCTGCCTCAGACGTGGTCCTCCCTGACTGTTCCGACACCTCGCTCCAATCCCTTTATAGACACTGGACCACCTCCTTTCAGTTTGTTGAACTCACCCTCAGCCTGCCACAGATTTTCACGTTGTCAAAACAAAATACGGGGTTCAGCAAAGTTTTTTCCACAGGATATGGCAGGGTCGCCTATTGAGATTGCAATACCGAGACACATTGTCCCGGCAGGTCCGCCATCGTCAGTTCGCGGCGCGGTTTAGGCGCGGGGGCATTCGGGTCCGGCGGCGGTGGGTTCAGGATATTATTCACCCATTGCTGTGCATCGGCGCAGCCGTCCCCGGCGGGAGGCGGGCTTTGATTGACGCAGTCCGTTGATCCAGAGGGGCACTTCAGCCTGACATGGAAATGATAATGATGCCCCCACCACGGTCTGATCTTGCGCAGCCAGCTGCGGTCGCCGGTGGCGTCCTTGCACATGCGCACCTTGGCACCGGGAAAGACGAAAATCCGTGCCGTGCGCGGGTCTTTGGCGGCGGCCTTCATGATCTCGTGATGCTGACGTGTCCAGTTGTCATTGGTGTAGGCGCCATTGGCCCGGCGCAGAGAAATGCTCGAAATGTTTTCGCGTTCCGCGCGCGTCAGGTCCAGGCGCTTGGGCGGCAACATCCAGATATCCGCATCCATGCCCATCTGGTGGCTGCGATGCCCTGTCAGCATCGGCCCGCCACGTGGCTGACTGATATCGCCGACATAAAGCCCCTTCCACCCCGGCTGCGACGCGGCAACGCGCGACAGATCCTGAATGAAATCAACGACCTCAGGATGACCCCAGTTTCGGTTCCGGCTGAGCCGCATAGCCTGCCATGTCGGCCCGGTCTCGGCCAGCGCAACGCCCCCGGCCATACAGCCTTTGGCGTAGCTGCCAAAGGGTTGCGCGCCTTGGCGCGATCCCTGCGCTTTGGCCCCAAAAAGCTGTTTGGCCTCCACGCCCCGCATCGAGGAAGGGATGTTTTGTGTCGAAATAACCTGTTGAGATTGAGCAGGCTTTTCAGGGGTTGAGCCACTACACCCCACAAGGGCGACACTCAGGATCAGGAGTTTCGCAATACGCTGCATCAAGTCACGTCCCCCTCAGATTTTACGCACCTTAGCAACACAAGTCCGATGACGAAAAGCACAATCAGGGGCGACACGCCGATGCGCGCACTCCCGCTCAGGCTTGTGACCAGACCGATGAGCGCGGGCGCAAGAAACGCCGTGGCGCGCCCCGACATACCATAAAGACCAAAACTTTCGGTTGGCGCGCGGGGATCGGTGTGACGCACCATCATCGACCGACTGGCCGCCTGAAGCATACCGCCCAGCCCACCGATCAGGATGCCACAGCCAAGAAAAATCATGTCAGGGACAGAGGATCCAGCCACAAGCGGTATCCCGAAAACCTGACTGCGATCCATACCCACCACGGTGATGCAGACCGCAATAAGCCCCCAGATAGACGTAATGATCACGGGCTTTGGCCCAAACCAGCGATCCGCATGACCGCCCACCCAGCTGAATCCCGCGGCGGCGACAACGCTGATGATGCCAAAGACGCCCACCTGCACAATGGACCAATCCAGCACCAACGTCGCATAGGTACCGCCAAAGCCATACAGCCCATTGAGCGCGTCGCGGTAGAACATAGAAGATCCAAGATAAGCCAAAAGGCTTCGCCTGCTGGGTAAATTGGCAAGGGTACGCCCAAGAAGCCCCAAGGCGCGGCGCATCGTCTGGCCCGTCGCCGGCTGCGCGGGTTCTCTTACCCAAAGGAAATAGGGCACCATAAACACCGCGAACCAAAGCGCGGTAAACGGCCCGACGATGCGCTTGTCCTCTTGCGTAGCGGGATCAAGGCCAAAGGCGGGGTCGAGCCCAATGATGGTTCTGCCGCCCTCCATTGTCTGAAAGAACAGCAGCATCACCATCAATGAGAGCAGCCCACCCACATACCCGAAGGCAAAGCCAGAGCCGGACACCTGCCCGACCTTGTCCGCCGAACCAAGCGAGGGCAGCTGCGAATTGACGAAAATCAGCGCGTATTCCGCCCCGATAAAGCCGATCACGAAAAGGCAAAGCGCCAGCACCATGTTTGACCCGTCAGGCTGCGTAACCCACAGACCAGCAGAGCCAACGACATACAGCGCAGAAAAACACAAGATCCAAGGCAGACGCCGCCCAGCCGTATCGGCAATCGCCCCCATCACCGGCGCGCCGAACGCGATGAGCAACCCGGCAATGGCAAGACACCATGACCAAAGCTCCTGTGCCTCAGCGTCAGCGGCGGTTTCGCCCAACCCCTGGTTCAGGAAATACCCCGCCGCCACCGACGCGAAATACGGCCCGAAAACGAATGTCACCAGCAATGTGTGATAGGGCTGACTGGCCCAGTCGAAAAAGTACCAACCCCACAAACGCTTGCGCGCGGAAATCTCTGCCATACCGCCCCCTTGTCGCGGGGACTATGGCGAGGGACGGGTCACACTGGCAAGTCAATCCTGCATCGGGGGCCAAGGCCGCAGTGCATCGGCCTCGATCCAGTTGGCGACCCAACCGGGCAACTTGGGACTTTGCACATCCACACCAAGGGCCGTCGCCACCTGCGCAGGCGGCACGATGCCGTCTTTTCCCGTGACCGCTGTGCGATACAAGACGTGGTTGGCACACTCACCCGAATTTTTCCAAAGCGACTGTTCCAGATAGAAAAACCGCGCATCCCAGCCTATCGCACGCGACCGCATCTCAACTGTCTCAAACATGCGGATCCGGCGCCGATACCGCACGCTGGCCCCCGCAACGGTCAGCCCCCACCGATTGTCCCGCAGCGTACCGGCCAACCCTGTGCGCACCGCCAGTGGAATACGCCCCAGATCATAAAGCGTGAGCGTGCGCCCGTTATTCAGCTCCATCCAGAGGTCGATATCGGATGGCAGGCAGATATGACGCGACACATGGCACTCGGTTAGAGCCAGACGCGGCGCGCCACGAAATTTGGACAATTGCCAGAACATGCGGATGAACGGGTACATTTTGCGCTCCTTTGGCGGGCGGTCTTGCCCGAAGAGGGCGCTAGGTCAACCGCAACGGCGCGTCAGACTTGCGCATTTTCGCCCACACGCTTAGGTGAGAAGCGGAACACACAGGAGCATGCATCATGATGGCAATTTACGGCCCACTGCGGCTGATCCTCGACGTGGTTTTCTTCATCATGATCGCGCATGTGATCATGAGCTGGCTGATCAGCTTTCAGGTTCTCAATCTCGGGCAACAGTTCGTGGCCCAGATCTGGGAGGGGCTTAATCGTCTCCTCGCCCCCATATATGAACCGATCCGGCGTTTCCTGCCTGATACGCGTCCTTTGGATCTTGCCCCGCTGGTGGCGATCATCATCGTGATGTCGCTGCGCGACTTCATTCTGCCCGAACTGCTGTTGCGATAGACGCGGCTCGCACTTGTTTACCGAATCCTGATGTGAAATTGTCAGCCTAAGAGCAGAAACAAACATTTTGCGGGCCTTCACATGCAAAGCGCTGTCACGCTGTTGCGGGACGTTTTTGGATTCGACGCCTTTCGTCCCGGGCAGGAAGAGATCGTCCATACCGTAGCCGAGGGCATCAACACCCTTGCCATCATGCCCACGGGCGGTGGTAAATCCATTTGTTATCAACTGCCTGCCCTGATGCGGGACGGTGTGACGGTGGTCATCTCTCCGCTGATCGCACTGATGCGCGATCAGGTCCGCAGCCTGCGCGCGGTCGGTGTAGAGGCTGGCGCGCTGACCTCCGGCAATACCGAGGAAGAGACACGCGAGGTCTGGGAGGCGCTGGAGGAAGGGCGGCTCAAACTGCTGTACATGGCCCCCGAACGGCTTGCGTCCGGGTCCTCCATCGGGATGCTGCGCCGCGTGGGCGTGTCGCTGATCGCTGTGGACGAGGCCCATTGCATCAGCCAGTGGGGCCATGATTTCCGGCCCGATTATCTACGTATCGGCGACCTGCGGCAGGCATTGGGCGTACCACTCGCCGCCTTTACCGCGACGGCCGATGCGGAGACCCGCGAAGAGATCGTGCGCAAACTCTTTGACGGGCAGGCACCTCAAACCTTTTTGCGTGGCTTTGACCGGCCCAATATCAACCTTGCCTTTGGCGCCAAGGACAGCCCGCGTCAGCAGATTCTGGATTTCGCGGGCGCACGCCGGGGGCAATCGGGCATCGTCTATTGCGGCACCCGCGCCAAGACCGAAACGCTGGCGGCCGCGCTGGCTCAGGACCGGCACAAGACCTGTTATTATCATGGTGGCATGGATCCCGTTGACCGCCGCGAGGTAGAACGCCGTTTCAGCGTCGAAGAGGGGTTGATCGTGGTGGCCACCGTCGCCTTTGGGATGGGCGTGGACAAACCCGATATCCGCTGGGTCGCTCATGCCGACCTGCCCAAATCAATCGAGGCCTATTACCAGGAAATCGGCCGCGCCGGGCGCGATGGAGCACCTGCCGAAACGCTGACACTCTTTGGCGCTGATGATATTCGCCTGCGCCGGTCCCAGATCGACGAGGGACTTGCCCCGCCCGAACGGCGCGCTGCGGATCACGCCCGGCTCAATGCGCTCTTGGGTCTGGCCGAGACGCATGGCTGTCGGCGACAGGCCCTGCTGCGCTACTTTCAAGAAACGGCAGAGCCCTGCGGCAATTGCGACACCTGCGCCGATCCGGTGGACACATTCGACGCAACAGAACCTGTGCAAAAGGCTCTCTCGGCGATCCTGCGCACCGAAGAATTCTTTGGCTCGGGCCATCTGATCGACATCCTGACCGGCAATGAAACCGACAAGATCCGCGCCCGCGGGCATGACGGCCTGCCGACATTCGGCGTGGGCAAGGACACGCCGCGCCGCGCGTGGCAGGGTATTTTCCGACAGATGATGGGGCAGGACCTGATCCGTCCCGACCCGTCTCGGCATGGTGCCCTGCGCCTGACGGAAAAGGCGCTGCCTGTGCTGCGCGGGCAAGAGCCCGTGACCCTGCGCCGCGACACGTTGGAGACCAAGACGCGCCGCCCCGCGCCCAAGGCGCTTGTCTCAGAGGAGGACGCACCGCTGCTATCGGCGCTCAAGGCCAAGAGACGCGCATTGGCAGAGGCAGCCAATGCACCTGCATATATCGTCTTTACCGATCGCAGCCTCATCGAAATGGCAGAGACCCGGCCCCGCACGCTCGACGATATGGCGCGCGTCAACGGCGTGGGTGCGAAAAAGCTGGAACAATATGGCGCGGCCTTTCTGGAGGTGATCAACGGCGAGGCCGAAATGATGCACCCCACCCGCCGCAAGATGGCAGGGCGCGAGACCGGCACTCTTTATGACCGGCTACAAGAAGTGCAGGCCGATCTGTCGCGCGGCGAGGATGGCATCGACAAACCGCTAAGCTGTTCGTCGTCGCTATTGGCGCGCATCGCCGCCGCACGGCCGCGCGATATCGATGGGCTTGCCCGCCTTTTGGGGGATAAGCGCACTGAACGCTTTGGTGCGGCCTTTCTGGACGTTTTGCACATGGCGGACTAAATCAGTCCCGAACACAGGACCAGAGGACCGAGCATGCTGATCGTCGTTTCGCCCGCAAAGAAGATGGACATGGACCCGGCAGAGGGTGTCACACCCACAGCGCCGCGCTTTGAGACAGAAGCTTCAGAGCTGGCAGAGGTCGCGCGAGATCTCACACAGGGCGATCTGAAAAAGCTGATGGGCATCAGCGACACTCTCGCCAAGCTCAACGCTGACCGCTTTCGTGATTTTGGCGAGATGGAGCGCAAGCCCGCCGCGCTCGCCTTTGCAGGCGACACCTATCAGGGGCTGGAGGCGAAAAGCCTTGAGGCGTCGGAACTGGATTGGGCACAGGATCACCTGCGTATCCTGTCGGGTCTCTATGGCGTGCTGCGCCCGCTGGACGAGATAGAGCCATACCGCCTTGAAATGGGCAGCCGATTGAAAACGGATCAGGGCAAGAACCTGTACGAGTATTGGGGCGACAAGATCGCCAAGCAGCTCAACGTGGATGCCGATGCGGTGAACGGCGACGTGCTGATCAACTGCGCCAGTCAGGAATATTTCGGCGCCGTTGATCGCACTGCGCTCAAGCTGCGAGTCATCACACCCGTGTTCAAGGAAATGAAGGCAGGCGAGCCAAAAATCGTCAGCTTTTATGCCAAGCGCGCACGCGGCGCGATGGCGCGGTTCATCATCCAGAACCGGCTGACCGATGCCGAGGCGATCAAGGATTTTGACCTCGGTGGATACCAATTCGCACCCGCGCTGACCCAAGGAGATGAATGGGTCTTTCTGCGCGACGGTGACGCCTGATCACTCTGCTGCCTGAACGGTTTGCAGGGGCGGCACAGCCCCCGGCGGGCAAGCATCTAGAACCCGTTCGATCAGAGCATCTCGGCGCAGCGGTTTTGTCAGGTAGTGGTCCAGACCAGCAGCAAGAATACCTGCGTTATCACCCTCCATCGCATGGGCGGTCATAGCCACGATAGGCGTGTGGTCGCCTTGCCCTGCCTCCAGCTTGCGAATCTGGGCGGTGGCCTCTTTGCCATCCATCTCCGGCATTGAAATATCCATGAAGATCAGGTCAGGGCGAAAGGATTGAAACTGCGCAACGGCCTCATGCCCGTTTTCCGCCAATTCTATATCGATATCGAGATCCTTGAGCATCTTGCTGAACACAAGGCGGTTGGTCTTGTTGTCCTCAGCCGCCAGAATACGCATACGGCGCGGTGGGGCTGGCGGCGTTTCAGACGTGGCGCGATCCGGCGCGGGTGTCAGCGTTTCGAGTGCGGCAAAAAGAGCGCCGCGTGTCACAGGTTTTTGCAACACAGCATGCAAATGCCCACGCCCCGGATCGTGATCCACGGTCCCGGTATTGGCGCTCAACAAGATCACGGGCACGTCGTGCCCCGCCTCATGAGCCGCCTCGGCAAGCTCCACACCATCCATGCCGGACATGACATGGTCTACAACCATCAGATCGGTTTGTGCTGTCACACGCCGCAAACCATCCGCAGCAGTATCACAGGCATCGGCGCAGACCCCAAGCGCCGTGAACTGCCGCAACAGGATCTCGCGCGTCACGTCCTGCGGCTCGACGATCAGCACGTTGCGGACGGTGTCGGGCAAGCGACATTCCAGCGGTTCGGCAACCTCCTCCACCGGCAGGGTAAGCGAGAAACCAAAGGTCGATCCGTCTCCTTGCTGTGACTGCACCCAGATATCGCCCCCCATCAACCGGATGAGCTTTTCCGATATCGCAAGGCCAAGACCCGTGCCCTCAAACCGGCGATTCTGCTCGTCATCGACCTGATTGAACTCACCAAAAATATGGTCAACCTTGTTCGCAGGTATGCCGATCCCGCTATCCTCGATCGTGACATGCAATTGCGCCGTCCCGGCAATATCGTCCAACACACCCACAACCCGGATGAGCACATGACCCGTTTCAGTGAACTTGACGGCATTGCCCAGCAGGTTCGTCATCACCTGCCGGATGCGTCCCGGATCACCGATAAAACACGTCGGCAAAAAGAGATCGTAGTCCACCAACAATTCGATGCCCTTGTCTCGCGCGACAGGCTGCAACAGCATGATCAACTCGTGTATGCAACGCTCCAGGTCAAACGGCTCTTCGTGCAGAACAAGCTTTTCTGCCTCGATCTTGGAGTAATCCAAGACGTCGTTGATGATAACCAAAAGCGCATCAGCGGAATTCTTGATCGTGTTGGCATATAGCAATTGCTCTTCATCAAGCGCGGTATCCTTGAGCAGTTCTGCCACGCCGACGACGCCGTTCATCGGCGTGCGGATCTCATGGCTCATATTGGCAAGGAAAGAGGATTTCGCACGACTGGCCGCCTCGGCCTTGTGCCGCGCGCTCTTGAGGTTCTGCTCATATCGGATCGTATCGGTGATATCGAGCGCGAGGCTCACCACGTCACCGCCGTGCCCGCGCTGATCGATAAGTTTTACATAGGCCCCGTTCCAGAGCCGAATAATCTCGGGCTGAGGCACCGGGCTTTGCCAACGATCCAGCATCGTCTCGCGCCAGTCCGCTGGCGCGGAATCGCCAATATCGACGATCCCTTCCTCGGTGGCATATTGCAGGATCTCGACATAGCTGATGCCGGGCGTCACATCATCAAGCTGATCGAAGACCGCTAGCCATGCCTTGTTCGCGGCGATCATACGGCCGTCGGCATCGAAAAAGGCGAACCCGTCCTGAATCGTCTCGATAGAATGCCATAACCGGCGTTCTGCGATCTCTATCTTCTGGTTGGCGATGGTCAGATCGGATTTGACGCGTGCATTCTCATCGCGGACATTCTGCACCTCGGCGCGAGTCTCGTTGATCTCTTCGCTCAGCGCGCGGGCATGCTTGTCCAGCTTGCGATTGGCGGCCTGAAGCTCTGCCTGCTTTTGCTCTAGCAGGCGTTCGGCAGCCAGTCTCGCACGCCGTTCCTGCGCCAGTTTATTGGCAAGGCTCATGCCCAAAACCTCCACCATGCCGATCCGTCAGACCGCGTCAGACTGCGTGATTGAGGTGAACAAGTGTTTAAGGCGTTTCAAAATCTCCGCCTGCGCCCGATAAAGTAAGGCCCCGCCAGTCAGGGCGTTAACGGTACGCGGCCTTTCTGCGTCAACAACCACGCCTGTCGCCCCTCAAACACCGCCACATGCAGCGCCCGACCCCAGCCCGCGCCCCCGTCAAGCGCCACACGGTTGCCGTGATGCTTGGGCCAATCCACCGGCGTATGCCCATGCACGATCAGCTTACCATGGTCGCGCGGGTCCGACAGGAACGGCTCTCGGATCCGAAACAGATCTTCAGGGCTTTGCTGATCCAAAGGAACACCCGGACGCACGCCTGCATGACAAAAGAAGAGATCGTCAGTGGCATGAAAATAGGGCAACGACGCGAGGAAATGCCGATGCATTTCGGGGATGCTCTTACGCAGCCTTTCACAATCCGGGTCCGGGCCCGTCGCATCCAGCCCATAAGAGGCCAAGGTCGCCTCACCCCCCATGTTTTCGGATAAAAAACGCGCGCAGAACTCTTGCCAATTCGGCCCGGAACCAGTGAGGAAATCGAGAAAAAGCTGATCGTGATTGCCGCGCACCACGGTCCAGTCGCGACCCTTGGCGATGCCCTTGACGAAGATGTCGATCACACCGCAACTATCCGGTCCGCGGTCTACGAGATCACCAAGGCACACCACCTTGGCGTTTGGTCCACCCTCTGCTTCGATCCCCATCAGGGCCCTGCGCAATTTGTCCGCATGGCCGTGAATATCTGGGATGACGTAAACGGGTTGGGTCATAGGGAAAAACTGGGCGAAAATGTCGCCCGGTCAAGCCAAACGGGGCGTCTGCCAGCTGCTCAGCACTCACGATCATGAGGGGCGGCACCGTTTTCTTGTAAGAAAACGACCCGGAATTTTGCAAAATTCCGGGCCCCGTCGGGCGGCAACGCCGCCCGACACCTTGAACGTTATGCCACGTCGAATTTGAGCGCGCGGATCTGCTGAAACAGCCCAGTATCATCCAGCTTGGCAATCACCTCCGCAGGTACAGGCGCATCCACATAAAGCAGCGCAATCGCCTCTCCAGCGGCGGTTTCTCGGCCTAGGGTAAAGTTGGCGATGTTCACGCCGTTTTCGCCCATCGTCTGGCCCAAGGTGCCGATGATGCCCGGTACATCCTCATTCGTGGTGTACAGCATATGCTGTCCGATCTCGGCGTCGATATTGATGCCCTTGATCTGGATAAAGCGCGGCTTGCCATCGGAGAACACCGTACCACCGATGGACCGCTCGCGCTTGGCCGTCACGACCGTCAGTTTGACATAGCCCTCGAACGCGCCCGACTTGTCCTGCCGCGTGGTCGAGATCTTGATACCGCGTTCTTTCGCCACCACCGGGGCCGAAACCATATTCACCTCGGGGTTCACGGATTTCATGATGCCCGCAACAGCCGCACAAGTAAGCGCGTCGAGGTTCATATTGCTGACCACACCGTCATAAAGGATGTTGATCGCCTTGATCGGCTCATCCGTCATCTGGCCGATGAAACCACCCAGATGATCCGACAGCTTGATCCACGGGCCCATGACCTTGGCCTCTTCGGCGGTCACGGACGGCATATTGAGCGCGTTGGACACGGCACCCGTGAGCAGGTAATCGGCCATCTGTTCCGCGACCTGAAGTGCGACGTTTTCCTGCGCCTCGGTCGTTGCGGCGCCCAGATGCGGCGTGCAGACGACGTTGGGCAGGCCGAAAAGCGGGTTTTCCGTCGCCGGTTCCTCGGCAAAGACATCAAAGGCGGCACCGGCGATATGGCCGGATGTCAGGAGCTCCGCAACAGCGGCCTCATCGACAAGCCCGCCACGCGCACAGTTGATAATCCGCACGCCTTTCTTGGTCTTCGCAAGGTTGTCAGCTGACAGGATGTTGCGGGTCTGGTCGGTCAGCGGCACATGCAGGGTGATAAAATCGGCCCGCGCCAGAAGCTCGTCCAGTTCGACCTTTTCGATACCCATCTTGTCGGCTTTTTCCTGACTCAGGAACGGATCATAGGCCGCGACTTTCATGCGCAACCCGCGCGCCCGGTCACAGACGATGCCACCGATATTGCCCGCGCCGATCACGCCAAGCGTCTTGCCCGTCAGCTCGACACCCATGAACTTCGATTTTTCCCACTTACCCGCATGGGTCGAGGCAGACGCCTCGGGGATCTGACGCGCCACGGCAAACATCAATGCAATTGCATGCTCTGCCGTCGTGATCATGTTGCCAAACGGCGTGTTCATCACGATCACGCCCTTGCGCGATGCAGCTTCCTTGTCGACATTGTCGGTGCCGATCCCGGCGCGGCCAACGACCTTGAGGTTTTCCGCCGCATCAAGGATCTTTTCCGTCACCTTGGTGGCAGAGCGGATGGCGAGGCCGTCATACTGGCCGATCACTTCGCGTAGCTTTTCCTTGTCCTTGCCCAGCTCGGGCATGAAATCGACTTCGATTCCACGGTCGCGGAAAATCTGAACGGCGGTTTCCGACAACTTGTCGGAGACGAGAACTTTGGGAGCCATGTGTCTGGTCCTTTGATTTGAATGTCTTGAAAAAGTGTGTGGCGAAAGATGGGCTATCAGCCCATCTCAGGCAGCCTCGCTTTGCGCGGCGATCTCGGCATGAAACGCCCAGTCGATCCAAGGCATCAGCGCCTTGATATCGGCGGTTTCCACCGTACCACCACACCAGATCCGCAGCCCTGCGGGCGCGTCGCGATAGGCGCCGATGTCATAGGCCACGCCCTCGGCCTCCAGCCGCTTGGCCACGGCCTTGGCAAAACCCGCACCATCCTTGATCCGCCCATCGGTGAATTTCAGACAGACAGAGGTGTTGGACCGTGTTGCTGGATCAGCCGCGAGGTTCTCGATCCAGTCGCGCTCTTGCGTGAATTCGTGGATCGCACCGGCATTCGCATCCGCCCGCGCCATCAGGCCATCGAGGCCCCCGACAGACCGCGCCCAATCAAGCGCCAGTAGGTAATCCTCGACCGCCAGCATCGACGGCGTGTTAATGGTCTCACCGATGAAAATACCCTCGATCAGCTTGCCGCCTTTGGTCAGGCGGAAAATCTTGGGCAGGGGCCATGGTGGCGTGTAGTTTTCCAGCCGTTCAACGGCACGCGGGCTCAGCACGATCATGCCATGCGCGGCCTCACCGCCCAGCACCTTCTGCCAAGAGAATGTCGTCACATCGAGCTTGTCCCAAGGCAGATCCTGCGCGAATGCCGCCGAGGTGGCGTCACAGATGGTCAGCCCGGCGCGGTCGGACTTGATCCAGTCGCTATTGGGCACGCGCACGCCCGAGGTCGTGCCGTTCCACGTGAAAACCACGTCATTATCCGTGTCCACACCAGCAAGATCGACGATCTCGCCATACTCGGCTGTCTTGATCTCAGCGTCCAGCTTGAGCTGTTTCACCGCGTCGGTGACCCAGCCTGCGCCAAAGCTTTCCCATGCCAGCATCTCGGTTTTGCGCTCTCCCAACAGGGTCCACATCGCCATTTCGACCGCGCCTGTATCGGACGCGGGCACGATGCCGATACGGTAGTCATCGGGAATCCCGAGAATCTCTCGCGTACCGTCGATAGCGGCCTTGAGCTTTGCCTTGCCGACAGCAGCACGGTGCGACCGGCCAAGCGGCGCATCGGACAGTTTCTCGACAGAAAATGCGGGGGGTTTGGCACAGGGGCCAGAGGAAAAACGCGGATTTGCCGGCCGCGTTGCCGGTGTCTGATCTACCATTGGTGGTATCCTTCCAGATATTCGCCCTTCGTTGGGGAAGGGTGTCCCACCAACCGAAGTACGCCTGTGCAGGGCCTTTCGCAAGATGGCAAATGCAGCTAGAGACCCCGCCAAGCGCCCGTCGCGCGGAACCCGGACCACTATCGGAAACGTGTTGCCATGTTCGTCACAACCCTCATCGCGCGCCCCGGTGCGCTGGACCCCGCCCTTGTCCGTAGCCTGCGCCACGCATGGGGCGGTGGCGGCGAGACATGGCTGTCACCGGACGAGGCGGCTGAGTTCGAGATGCCTCACATCCCCGGCAATCGCTGGG
Source organism: Roseovarius sp. (assembly GCA_965656855.1). Taxonomy (GTDB): domain Bacteria; phylum Pseudomonadota; class Alphaproteobacteria; order Rhodobacterales; family Rhodobacteraceae; genus Roseovarius. The sequence goes on along the minus strand of CBFHML010000075.1, from coordinate 45,031 downwards.
AAGTGTGGGAAGATCTTCAGGCGGGCGGCGTGGATCTGGTCGTGCAACCCGCAGAGGGACGCACCAAGAGGATGCTTCTGGCCGATATGGACAGCACGATGATCCAACAGGAATGCATCGACGAACTGGCCGAAGAGGCGGGTGTGGGGGCACATGTCCGCGACATCACCGCGCGCGCAATGAATGGCGAGCTGGATTTCGAGGGCGCGCTGACAGAGCGCGTGGCGCTGCTCAAGGATCTGCCAGAGGCTGTCATTGCGCAGGTGCTGGACCAGCGGATCACGCTGATGCCCGGGGGGCGTACGCTTGTTGCGACAATGCGGGCGCAGGGGGCGTATGCCGCGCTCGTGTCTGGTGGCTTTACCGCCTTTACCGCGCGTGTGGCAGACCTGCTTGGGTTCGATGAAAACCGCGCCAATACGCTATTGGTCAAAGACGGCGTACTGTCGGGTCTGGTCTCACAGCCGATCCTTGGAAAGGCCGCGAAGGTTGAGGCGCTGGAAGAGATCACCACGCGCCTTGGGCTGCAACAGGCCGATGTGATCGCCGTGGGCGACGGGGCGAATGATCTGGGCATGCTTGGTCGCGCGGGTACGGGCGTCGCGCTGCATGCCAAGCCAAGCGTCGCCGCGCAATGCGATGTGCGGATCAATCACGGCGATCTGACCGCGCTTCTTTATCTTCAGGGCTATGCGAAAGACCGGTTCGTGACGGCCTGATGGCAATTGCCTGAATAGACACCGAACCGCGCCAGATGCGTTTGCACAACTCTACGAACAGTAGGGCATCGCAATGGCGGATCGCTTGTAATCCACCCCGTCTGTGCGTAGCGTCCAACCCAACCTCGGGGTGTTCCGACTTGATACCGGAACTGAGATGCAGCCTGCGAACCCGTTGAACCTGAACCGGCTAGCACCGGCGGAGGGAAGGTAAGCGGAGCATCCTCCACCCTTGCCCAACGCCGCGTAGGAGGATGACATGAGATATACTGGCTTTGCGACGGCGATAATGATGGCGACAGGCGGCATGGCCGCCGCACAGGACCTGACCGTCTACACCTATGACAGCTTTGTCTCTGAATGGGGTCCCGGCCCCAAGGTCGAGGCGGCATTCGAGGCGGAATGCAACTGCGACCTGTCTCTTGTTGGGATCGAGGATGGCGCAGCGCTTTTGGCACGGGTTAGGCTGGAAGGCCCGCGCAGCGATGCAGATATCGTGCTGGGGCTGGATACCAACCTGGTCGAAACAGCGCGTGAAACGGGCCTTTTTACAGATCATGGGATGACCCCCGAGCTTGACTTGCCAGTGGCTTGGACCGATCCGACATTCCTGCCCTATGATTGGGGATATTTCGCCTTTGTCGCTGAGAAAGGCACAGACCGGCCCACCGATTTCCGCGCGCTGGCCGACAGTGACACCAGTATCATTATTCAGGACCCCCGGTCATCGACGCCCGGTCTGGGCCTGCTGATGTGGGTCAAGGCCGCTTACGGCGAAGACGCACCAGAAATCTGGGAGGGGCTCTCTGACAATATCGTGACAGTCACCAAAGGCTGGTCCGAGGCATACGGGCTCTTCTTGGAAGGAGAGGCGGACATGGTCCTGTCCTACACCACCTCGCCCGCCTATCATCTCATTGCCGAAGAGGATGACAGCAAAACCGCCATACCCTTTGACGAGGGGCACTACATGCAGATCGAGGTCGCAGCCAAACTCGCCTCATCAGATGCACCTGATCTGTCGGACCAATTCATGCGGTTCATGCTGTCGGATACATTCCAAGAGATCATCCCGACCACGAACTGGATGTATCCCGCCAAACTGCCCAAAGGCGGCCTGCCTGCCGGGTTTGAGACACTGACAGTGCCGGACAAGGCGCTTTATTTCCCACCCGAGGACGCGCAAGCGATCCGCGACGAGGCTTTGAATGAATGGCTGACTGTGCTCAGCCGATAGGCAGAAAGCCGGGATCATGGGCGGCGGCATGTGTCGCCACCGTGATCCTCGGCACCTTGGCCGCGGTGGTCTGGCGAGCCGAACCGGGGCGCGGCCTTGGCCCGTCGGATTGGGCGGCATTCCGGTTTACGGTCGTTCAGGCCACATTATCGGCACTCCTGAGCGTCGGTCTGGCGATACCCGTTGCACGCGCCCTTGCGCGGCGGCGTTTTACCGGGCGGCGCGGCCTGATCGCGGTGCTTGGCGCGCCCTTTATCCTGCCGGTGATCGTCGCGGTTCTGGGCCTGTTAGAGGTATTTGGCCGCGCTGGCTGGATCAGTCAGGCGCTTGGCATCCTCGGATTGCCGCCTGTGCAGATCTACGGATTACACGGCGTCGTTCTGGCGCATGTCTTTTTCAACCTGCCGCTGGCCACCCGTCTCATTCTGCAAGGCTGGCAAGAGATACCGGGCGAACGGTTTCGGCTGGCCGCACAGCTTGGGCTCGAGGGCGGTGCAATGCTGCGCCTGATCGAATGGCCGATGCTGCGCAAGGTGGTGCCCGGCGCCTTGGCCGTGATCTTTGCCATATGCCTGACCAGCTTCGCCGTGGCGCTGATCCTTGGCGGTGGGCCGCGCGCCACGACCATAGAGCTGGCGATCTATCAGGCGTTCCGTTTTGATTTCGACCTCGGGCGCGCGGCGCTTTTGTCGGGGATACAAATCCTGCTGACCACCTTCGCCGCGCTCATTGCCCTGCGGCTCAGCCGGGGTGATGGCTTTGGCAGCGGGTTTGACCGACATGTCAGGCGATGGGATGGCCAAAGCAGGATCATGCGCCTGCTGGATACGCTTTTTATCATCCTCGTCACTGTCTTTTTGCTACTGCCTCTCGTGGCGATTGCAGTTTCGGGTTTGCCCGGCGTTGCAAAGCTGCCCATCTCCGTTTGGTGGTCTGCTGGCACGTCACTATTGATTGCCGCAATCAGCACCGCTCTGGTTTTAGCCATAGCATTGCCAATGGCCGTAGCCATCGCGATCGGGCGGGGCCGGGCGGTAGAAGTTGCGGGCTTTCTCGGGCTTGCCGCCTCACCGCTCGTTATTGGTACCGGACTGTTCGTCCTGATCCGCCCCTTTGCCGATCCGACCGCGCTTGCCGTGCCCGTCACGGCGGGGGTCAATGCGCTGACGGTACTGCCCTTTGCGCTGCGTATCCTCGTGCCACGGGTACGGGACATATTGCACGGCCAAAGCCGTCTTGCGCTCACCCTAAACGTCACAGGCGCGCGGTTCGCGCGGCTGATCCTGCTGCCCCGGCTGCGGGCGCAGATCGGGTTTGCCGCCGGGCTTGCGGCGGCGCTGTCTATCGGGGATCTGGGTGTTATCACGCTGTTTGCCGATCCCGACATCGCCACCCTGCCCTTGCAGATCTACCGCCTCATGGGCGCCTACAGGATGGAGGCAGCGGCGGGCGCGTCGCTCTTGTTGCTGGTGCTGTCCTTCGGCACATTCTGGCTTTTGGACAGAGGGGGGCGCGGCCATGCTGAAGCTTGAGAGCACCGTGATCGCCAATGGCGCCTTTCGTCTGGGCGCCGATATGGAAATCGCACCGCGCAGCAAGATCGCCGTGATCGGCCCCTCTGGCGCGGGCAAATCCACCTTGATCGAGGCAATCGCAGGCTTTCTGCCGATTGAGAGCGGCCGCATGCTCTGGCAGGGGCGTGATATCACGCAGGACCATCCCGGCAAAAGACCCGTCGCGATGCTGTTTCAGGATGCCAATCTTTTCCCACATCTGACCGTGATGCAGAATGTCGGGCTGGGGTTGCGGCCAGACCTGAGGCTATCCGCGTCCGAGCGGACAAAGGTAGAGACCGCGCTTGACCGCGTCGGGATTGGCGCATTGGCCTCGCGCAAACCGGCAGAGCTTTCTGGTGGGCAGCGCAGTCGCGCCGCCCTCGCCCGTGTCCTGTTGCAACAGCGCGATATCCTTTTACTGGACGAGCCATTTGCCGCGCTTGGCCCGGCACTTCGGGCTGAAATGCTTGATCTGGTCGCGGCCCTGTCAGAGGAAACCGGTGCGACGCTCTTGATGGTCAGTCACGCACCCGAAGATGCCCGGCGTATCGCGGATCAGGCAATTCTGGTGGCTGATGACCAAGCCGCACCGCCAGTCGATACTTTGCAGCTTCTGGACAATCCGCCCCCGGCCTTGCGCGTCTATCTGGGCTGACATGTGCAGTCAAAAGGTAAGAACCGGCGCGCAAACGCCGGTCCTTTTAAGCTTTCAATTGGCGACACGTTAGCTCGGCAGGATGCCAGCCTCTTGCGCCTCGGTCACCTCGGTTTCGTCCAGCAGACCATCGGCATTGGTGTCGAGGTCATCGAACAGCGCCGGAGAGGCGTCGGGCATGGCGGCCTGGAACTCTTGCATCGAAACGGCGCCATCACCATCCGCATCCATCGACATGGCCGCAAAGGCAAAGCCGGGGATCAGAAGAAGCCCTGTCAGAATGGTGGCTTTCAAGTTCTTGGTCATGAGTTTTATCCTGTCTGTTAAGCTTTCCCGACGAGCAGGATGCCCGCCGGAACCTCAGACTGACTCGGCTATGACGGGCTGTCGCTAGGGCGCCATCAGGCAGGGCGAAACGCGCGGGAAGCGGCCAGAAAGTGTGCCCCGGGTCGGCAACCCAAGGTGCAAGGCAGGCAATACTCTGCCACCGCGCGGAAAGTGGCGCAGACAGGGTCCAAGTTTCGGCGGGTGCGCGCCCAGATCAGAGCAGATCAGACACCGGCTTCATCACGCCTGTCTCTTCTTTGCGCCGGTTCAGGATCGGCGCGTTGCAGAACCGCCGCGCCGATGGATGCGCCGGATCCAGAAGGCCGAGCCGGATCAAAAGCGCCGCGATCGTGCAATTAGCCCCTCGCGTCGCACCATCCGCGATCTTGAGCGCGATGCCCAAGCCGCGTGTCGGGGCGATCCCCACGAAATAGCCCTCTGCCCCGGTCTTGAGTGCGACAGGCTCAGAACAGGCGCGCATCAGCTCTGTACAGGCGCGACGCTCCCCCGCGACAAGCTCGGGGTGGGCGATCATCGCCTGCCACAGACGCACGGCGGCGGCCTGCCGGACATCACCGCCCTCGGCTGCGCCCGCAAACCAGCCCATCGCCCGCGCCATTCCATGCATCGTCGTCAGGAAATTCGGCGCGGCACAGCCGTCGATCCCGTGGCCTGGGCTGGATTCCCCTGTGACGCTCTCGAACGCCTCTAGGCAGGCCTTTTGCACCGGGTGGTCGATTTCGATATATTCAGGCCCAGCGCCCAGATGATGCGCCAGCGTCAGAAAACCGGCATGTTTGCCCGAACAGCCATTATGCACCTGACAGGGCGACTTTTCGTTGCAGATCATGTCGTTGAACGCATCACGATCCTGCGGCATCTGCGACCCACAACGAAGATCGGTGTCACTCAGCCCCAAATCGGCCAGCCACGTCGTGACACGGTCCGTGTGGATGGCACCCGCCTGATGCGAGGCGCAGGCAAGCGCAAGCTGCTCAGGCGTGAGACCATGCGCGTCGGCGGCACCGCTTTCGACCAGCGGCAATGCCTGAATCATTTTGGCGGAACTGCGCGGATAAACGACGGCCTCGGGGTTGCCCCAGGCCTCGACGATGTCGCCTTTTGTATCGCAGATCACGGCGTGACCCAGATGCAGGCTTTCCACGATCGGACCGCGCCAGATCTCGGTCAGGGGGACAGGGTTGGTCATAGCGGCTCCTTCGCGGCGATTCCGCGCGCGGAAAATCGCCAATTCCACCTTTCATGTCTCGCGTGTTTCAGGCTAATGTTGCAATGTCGAGAAAGAAATAGCCGCGACGCAGAAATTCCGGAAAGGAAGATGCGCGGCTGCAAATTGTTGAGGCTATGGACGGCTTGGAGGCTGGACAAATGGGATCATGGATAGCAAGAGGCATCGCCAGTACTGTTCTGGCACTTGCAGCGACCGGGGCTTTCGCCCAAGCGGAAAGCGATAACAGAGTTGCCGCAGAAACCGCATGGAGCGTTTTCGAAGATAGCGACCCCAAGGAATGCTGGGCGGTATCGTCCCCCACAGAGACCGTGAATACACGCGATGGGCGCGTTGTCGCGGTGCGACGCGGTGACATACTGTTGATGACATTCTACCGCCCCGGCGCGAATGTGGATGGTCAGGTCACCTTTACCGGTGGCTACCCCTTTGCCAGCGGATCGACGGTCAATGTCAATATCGGCGGTCAGGAATTCGAGATGTTCACCGAAGGCGAATGGGCATGGCCCGCCAGCGCCTCGGATGACGCCAAGATCATCGCGGCGATGAAGCGCGGCACCGACGCTGTTCTGACGGCGCGGTCGTCTCGTGGGACGATCACGAAAGACACGTTTTCCCTGCTTGGCTACACCGCTTCGGTAGAAGAGGCCGACAAGCGCTGCGGGTAGTATGCTGATCAGCCCCGAGGGGCTGCAGCACGCCTGAGCCGGTCATTGATCGCACGGCCCAACCCCGTGTCCGGGATGGGGGCAACAGCGATTGCCTGCGGATTTCTTGCATCCAGCGCATGGAACGCGGCAAACAGGTTTGCCGCCGCCTCTGTCATATCCCCAGCAGGGGACAGGTTCAGCGTGCAATCCATTTTGCCAAAACCAAGATATGCCTCATGATCTTGCGGGTGGGTCACGTTCAGCCGTACAGCCGCGCCCGGCGCGTAATGCGACACCATCTGACCGGGTGCCGAAAGCGCGTCGCCCTCTTCCCGGTGTATCAGCGGCACGCCAATCGCCGCCTCGATCACCTCTGCGGGTAGCCCACCGGGGCGCAGCAATTCCGGCTCGCGCCACAATCCCAAAATCGTGGATTCGACGCCCACATCGCACGCGCCCCCATCCACAATGGCCTCGATCCGGCCGTCCAACCCGGCCGCAACGTGAGCCGCATGTGTGGGACTGATCCGACCAGAGGGATTTGCCGAAGGCGCGGCGACCGGCCCTCCGAATTCGGCCAAAAGCGCGCGCGCGACCGGATGCGCCGGCACCCGCACCGCCAGCGTGGACAAGCCAGCGGTGACGAGGTCAGACAGCCCCGCATCCGGCCTCAGCGGCAACACAAGTGTCAGCGGACCGGGCCAGAACGCCTGCGCCAGACGGTCCGCTGCGTCGGGCCACTCGACCAGGGCACGCGCCGCATCAAGACTTGCAACATGCACGATCAGCGGATTGAACCGGGGTCTGCCCTTTGCCTCGAATATCCGCGCAACGGCGTGACCGTTGCGCGCATCTGCCCCCAGCCCGTAGACCGTCTCAGTCGGGAAGGCGACAAGACCACCATCGGCAAGGATGTTTGCCGCCGTGGCATAGCCTGTTTCATCAGCAGAGAGCATGCGTGGTGTTTGTGTCATAAGGTCTGACGCGGCGTTCTGGTTGCGGCAGGCGGCCGATCCGCTACCTAATTCCGTTAGGAATACAGACGCGCCCAAGCAAAGCCAACCCGCGCGCACGCACAGATCAGGAGGCCCCCATGCCCTACCGCGCACCCGTCGAGAATTTTCGGTTTCTTTTCGATCACGTGGTCGGCTTGTCACAAGTCACCGAAACCGAGCGCTTCAAGGACGCAACCCCTGACGTCACAGGCGCGATCCTGACCGAGGCGGGGCGCCTGTGCGAAGACGTGCTTGCGCCCTTGCAGCGGGTCGGGGACCAGCACCCTGCGACTCTTGAAAACGGGCTTGTGCGCACTGCGCCGGGCTTTCCCGAGGGGTTTCGCGCCGTCGCAGAGGGTGGCTGGGTCGCCATCGCCGCCGATCCTGTGCATGGCGGCATGGGCCTGCCCATGACGGTGACAACGGCCGTGAACGAGATGATGAGTTCCGCCTGCCTCAGCCTGCAGATCGCGCCATTGATGACCCAAGGCCAGATCGAAGCGCTGGATCATCACGCCAGTGACGAGATCAAAGCGACCTATCTGCCCAAGCTTGTCAGCGGCGACTGGACCGGCACCATGAACCTGAGCGAACCGCAGGCCGGCAGCGATGTGGGCGCGCTGCGCACACGCGCCGTGCCGAATGATGACGGCTCTTATGCGATCAGCGGCCAGAAAATCTACATCAGCTGGGGCGATCACGACTGCGCCGAGAATGTCGTGCATCTTGTTCTGGCACGGCTGCCGGATGCGGTGCCGGGCACCAAAGGCATCAGCCTGTTCATCGTGCCGAAACTCATCCCTGACGACACCGGCGCCCCGGGTGAGCGCAATTCCCTACGCGTGGTCAGTCTGGAGCATAAGCTGGGCCTGCATGGCAGCCCCACCGCAGTGATGGAATATGACGGCGCGACAGGCTGGCTTGTGGGTGAGCCGCATGACGGCTTGCGTGCGATGTTCACCATGATGAACAACGCGCGGCTTGGCGTTGGGGTGCAGGGCATCGGCATCGCCGAGGGCGCGACGCAGCACGCCTTGGCCTATGCAACAGACCGCAAGCAGGGCCAGAGCCCGATTGAGAATGGCACCGGCAGCATTCTGGACCATGCCGATGTGCGGCGGATGATCGCCACGATGAAGGCAGAAACCTTTGCCGCGCGCGCCATTGCGCTGGCCAACGCGGTCGCCATCGACATGCAGACAGCCACCGGAGCGCACGAATGGGCGGCGCGGGCGGCGTTTCTTACGCCTATTACCAAGGCGTTCGGCACTGAGACCGGCATCGCGGTCAGTAACATAGGCGTGCAGGTGCATGGCGGCATGGGCTACATCGAGGATACAGGCGCGGCGCAATATCTGCGGGATGTGCGCGTGACGGCCATCTACGAAGGAACCAACGGCATTCAGGCGATGGACCTTGTCGGGCGCAAGCTTGCCGATGGTGGCGACGCAGGCTTTGCGATGCTCGATGAGATCGAACACCACGCGGAACAGGCGCGGGCCGTTCAGCCCGATCTGGCAGGCGCGGTCTGGCAAGCGTCAGAGACGCTGCGCGAGGCAACGGAATGGATGACCGGTCAGCCAATCAATGACCGATTCGCAGGGGCGTCTGCCTATCTTCTGGCATTCGCGCGTGTTCTGGGCGCGCATTACCACCTCAAGGCGGCCATTGCAGAGGACGCAACTGGACCGCACACGCGCCTTGCACGGTTTTACATAACCCGGCTTTTACCGGAATATTCAGCGCATCTGGCACAGGCGACCGCCGGTTCCGGGGATCTTTATGCGCTCAAGCCAGAGGACTTTGCAGCCTGACCTCGGTGCGCCAAAAACACTTTGACCTGCGACCATCCGGGGACGTGACAGGCTCAGGATTATCGGCTATCTCAAATGCTGAATATTTTTGCGACATGAGGAGCGGGATCATGGCAGATCACAAGCACGGCGAAATGGACATCGAAGTTCAGGAAAAGACTTTTGATGGGTTCATCAAATGGGTCGTGTATGGCGCGATCGGGAGCATTGCGCTTTTGGTGTTCATCGCGTTGGTCAACGGCTGATCTACCTGCACCAGTTCTGGTAAAAAGTTTTCGAGAGGGCGGTCGATGGGGTTTTGGAAAATCATCGTGGCCGCCCTTTCTGCTATGGCGCTCTCAGGCTGTGCCGCAGAACAGGTCTGGGCACCGGACGACATGGTGGCGCGCGCCGCCTACAGCCATAACGGCCCTCCACGCCTGACCCTTTTCACGATGATAAATCGGCAGACGGGATCGGGTGGTCATACGTCGCTGATGATCAATGGCGCACAGCGCGTGATCTTTGACCCGGCTGGCAGCTTCAAACACGAAACCATCCCCGAGCGGAACGATCTTGTCTACGGTATCACCCCGCAAATCGAAGACGTCTATACACGCTATCATGCGCGAAAGACGTGGTTTGTGCGCATTCAAGAGATTGATGTCGACGCGGCCACAGCCGAACGCGTAACGCGGCTTGCACAGGCCCGCGGACCGGTGCCACAGGCGTTTTGCGCGCGCTCGACCTCTGAAATTCTGGCACAGGTGTTTCCCGGAACCGTCTCCAGTACGTTCTATCCTGTTGAGCTGTCAAAACAGTTTTCCCGCCTTCCCGGCGTCACGGAAAAGAACCTCTTTGAGGATGACAGCGACGACAATTCCAAAGTTCTGGCAGAATGGAATCCGGCCGCTGCCAACTGACCCGTCCAGTCGGATCATCAGCCCAACAGATACAGCATAAGATATAGCGTAGCGGCCCCGCTGAGGATCGCACCAATGGCATTCTTGAGCCAGAGGCCCACACCAAGCGTCACGGCAGCCGCAATCAGACGGGCGGGATCAGGCACACCGCCCGTGGCAGGCGGAAAGACGACCATCGGCGCGACAAGCCCCGGCAAAATCGCAACGGCGGTATATCGCAAATGCCGCAAAAGCCAGGGTGGCAAAGGGCGATCCCCGACGAGGCCCAGAAACACGAAGCGTAGAAAAAAGCTCCCCGCGCCGAGCCCGATGATCACAAGCCAGAGCCAGCCTGTCTCTATCATGGCTGCCACCCGCCTGCCTGAGCCAACCGTCGCTCGATTTCGGCTCCGGTGACCATCCCACAGACCCCGGCGACCATCAGGCCAAGGTTATAGGGCAGCCACGCCATCAGCAGTGCCACAACAACAGACACGAACGCCGCGGCCACATGTGCCCGCGTGCGCAGCATGGGTGCTATGATCGCAAGAAAGGTGATCGGCACCGCGAAATCCAGCGCAAGCCAGTCCGGGATCGACCCGCCAACCATTGTCCCAACCACTGTCAGGATGAACCAGAACGGGCAGATCGGCGCGACGGTTCCCCAGAAATACACAAGCCGCTGGCGCAAAGTCCAATGCGGGTGAAGCTCGTAGGCCAGTACCGAACAGCCATAGCTTTGGTCGACAAGGAAATAGGATACACAGGCCCGCTGCCAAAGTGACGCCTTGCCCAGATAGGGCGTAAGAGAGGCCGAATACATCGCCATGCGCAGATTGACCGCCAGTGCCGAGGCCAGAACAATCAGGGTTGGCGCCTGATCCACCATCAGCTGAAGCGCAGTCAACTGTGCCGCCCCGGCAATGACCGCCACCGAAAAACCCAGCGCCTCTATCGGGTTCAGCCCGGCCTGCACGGCCACGACCCCGAACAGCATCGCAAAAGGCCCCACCACAAGCAGAAACGGCGACGCATCCTTTACACCTTTGAAGAAGATGGATTTCGTGGTTTCCGTCGTCACGCCAAGGCCCTAGATTACCGGTCTGATAGACCGCGGATCGCGATCCGCCTACGCCTTTGCCGGGAGGAAAGCAATTGCCGAGAGAACAGGACGCAGACGACTACCTTATTGCGCCCATGCCATCGGCCGGGCGTCTGACCCGCACAGTGACAGGCGTGGATCACGATGGGCAAAGCACGGATCTTTCGGTGGTAGAGGAACGCCCACTGACGATCTTTCTCAACGGGCAAGAGATCGTGACGGCCATGACGATCGGGGATTACCCCGATTATCTCGCCCTGGGATTTCTACGCAATCAGGGCATGTTGCGTGACGGCGAAACGGTCAAGGGCGTCGACTATGACGAGGATCTCGAAACCGTTGTCGTGCGCACCGACGGCCAGACGACCTATGAGGAAAAGCTCAAGAAAAAGACCCGCACCAGCGGCTGCGCCGTGGGCACCGTTTTTGGCGATATGATGGAAGGGCTTGAGGATGTGCGCCTGCCCGATCTGGGGGTCAAGACATCCGATCTCTATGCGCTTGCCGCCAAGATCAACCGCACCCCTTCGCTCTATCTCGAAGCAGGCGCAATTCACGGCACGGTTCTGTGTCAGGGCGACCGTCCCCTAGTTTATATGGAGGATGTGGGCCGTCATAACGCCGTGGACAAGATCGCGGGCTGGATGCTGTCCGAAGGGATCACACCCGATGACAAGCTGCTTTACACCACCGGGCGGCTGACCTCCGAGATGGTGATTAAGACCGCGCTGATGGGCATTCCCGCGCTTGCCTCGCGCTCGGGCTTTACCGCTTGGGGGGTCGAAATCGCACAGCAGGTCGGGTTGACGCTGGTCGGGCGGATGCGCGGGCGGCGGTTCGTCTGCCTTGCGGGGCATGACAGGCTGGTCTGGGATGCAGACCCTGCCAGCGTAGAGGAAGAAGACCGCAAGCATCGCCGGAAAAGCGCGTCATGACCGCACCTTTGGGCGTAATCCTCGCCGGAGGTCTAGCCACCCGCATGGGCGGCGGTGACAAGGGGCTATTGCCACTTGGCGACAGCACGATCCTTGAGCATGTGATCGCGCGGCTTGCCCCGCAGGTGCGGATGATGGCGCTGAATGCAAACGGTGATCCGGCGCGCTTTGCCGCCACAGACCTACCGGTGCTGCCTGATCCCATTCCCGGCTATGGCGGGCCGTTGGTGGGTGTTCTGGCCGGTCTCGATTGGGCCGCGAATCAAGGTGCTGACAGTATCGTGACGGTGGCTGCTGACACGCCGTTCTTTCCCCATGACCTCGTTACCCGACTGACAGAGGCGACGCGCGGCATGAATGCCCCCCTTGCCCTTGCCGCCACACCGCGCGCCATAGGTGAGCGGACCAAATCCATGAGTAGCTCGGGTCTTGTCCGGCATCCGACATTCGGTCTTTGGCCCACCTCCCTAAGACACGATCTGCGCGAGGCGCTGAACGGCGGGCTGCACAAGGTCGTGCTGTGGACAGAAAGACATGATGGGCGCGAAGCCGTCTTTGACACCGGCGAAGAGCCTTTTTTCAACGTGAACACGCCCGAAGATCTGACACGGGCACAGCATATCGCAGGGACGCAGACATGAGAATATTTGGCGTCGTCGGCTGGAAGAACGCAGGCAAAACGGGCCTCATGGAGCGGCTTGTGACCGAAATCACCGGGCGGGGCATCTCCGTGTCCACCATCAAGCATGCACATCACAGCTTTGACGTGGACCACCCTGGCAAAGACAGTCACCGGCACCGGCAGGCGGGTGCGACAGAAGTGCTGCTTGCCTCGCGCAAGCGATTTGCCCTGATGCACGAAATGCGCGGCGAGGATGAACCGGTGCTGGCCGACTTGCTGGAAAAGCTGGCGCCTGTCGATCTTATCCTGATCGAAGGCTACAAGCGCGACACGCATCCCAAGGTCGAGGCGCATCGCGCAGAGCCCGGCAACCCGCTGATCGCCCCGAGCGACGAAACCGTGCGCGCAGTTGCCAGCGATGTGCCACTTGATCTTGACCGCCCGGTTTTTGATCTGAACGACACGCGCGCGATTGCCGATTTCATACTCGCCGAGGTCGGGCTGTGACCCCGTTCGACACCATTGCCATCGTCGACTGGTCCAGCGGCAAGGACACCGGACCAAAGCCACGCAAAGACGCCATCTGGATAGGACTGACCCGCAACGGGCAGGATGCAGAGCCTGAATATATCCGCAACCGGGCAGACGCAGAGGTCCGCCTGACCGCCCTGATCGAAGAAGAACGCGCTGCCGGGCGACGGCTGATGATCGGGTTCGATTTCCCCTTCGGCTTTCCGCGAGGGTTCGCCGAGGCGCTGACGGGCAACGGCGATCCATTTGCCGTCTGGGATTGGCTGGAATCCCGGATCACGGACAGCCCCAACGACAACAACCGTTTCGAGGTGGCCGCAAAGATCAACCGCGCCTTCCCCGGCTCTGGTCCGTTCTGGTTCAACGGGCTTAAGCAGGACATCCCCGACCTCCCCCGCCGCGATACGCGCGAAGGGCATGGAATGCCGGAAAGACGCTTGTGCGACAAAAGGGCAAAGGGGGCGTTTACCTGCTGGCAGATGGGTGGCGCGGGCGCAGTGGGTGGGCAGGTTCTGACCGGGCTGCCTGTGCTGAACCGATTGCGTCGCCTCTTTGCCGATCAGGTTGCCATTTGGCCGTTTCAGCCGTTGCAGGCACCTGTCGTCTTTACAGAAATATGGCCCGGCCTGATCAACCCCTTGGTAAAAGACGCAGAGGCACAGGGCGGCATCCGCGACGCGCATCAGGTCCGGCTTCTAGCGCGGGCGGTGGCCAATCTTTCTGTCGGAGAGCTTGGGGAAATGCTTGACGTGAATGCGCCCCAAGAAGGCTGGATCATGGGGCTGGGACATGAGGACCGACTCATGAACGCGGCAAGCATCCTGAGCCCGCCACCACTACGCAACGATTGTTTCGCGCTACCAGCTGGCGTGGACTGGACACCAGTAGACACCGCTCTGGCCTATCTGCGTGATCGCTTGCACCCGGTTGTTTCGCAAGAGACACAACCGCTGAGTGGCTGTCTGGATCGTGTGCTGGCCGCGCCCGTCGCGGCCGCGCGCTCCAATCCGCCCCAGCCCAACACGGCAGTGGATGGCTATGGTTTCGCCCATGCCAGCCTTGGCAGCGGCGATCAGGTTCTGCCACTTGTTGACGGGCGTTCCGCCGCCGGGGCGCCCTATGATGGCACCGTGCCCACGGGCCATGCGATCCGGGTTCTGACCGGGGCCGCCCTGCCTGACGGCGTCGATACCGTGATCCTGCAAGAGGATGTCACAGTGGCAGAGGGGCGCATCGCCTTTCGAGCCGGGATGAAACCGGGTGCCAACACCCGCCGCGCCGGAGAGGATGTCACCACCGGTGATACCATCCTGCCCGAGGGTCGCGTGCTGACCCCTGCGGATCTGGCACTGGCAGCCGCCACCGGGCGCGCGCATCTTCCTGTGCGCACCCGTCTGCGCGTGGCTGTGCTGTCTACCGGCAATGAGTTGCGCGAGGCCGGAGAGGACGCGGGACCGGGCCAGATCTTTGACGCCAATCGTCCGCTCCTGCTCGGCCTTGCACAAAAGTTTGGCTATACGCCCGTTGATCTGGGGCGCGTACCGGATGACCGAGACGCACTGGCCAAAGCACTTGATCGGGGTGCTGCACAGGCGGATGTCATCCTGACCTCGGGTGGTGCCTCTGCAGGTGATGAGGATCACGTGTCAGCCCTGCTGAATGAGACAGGCGCAATGGCGCAATGGCGGATCGCTGTGAAACCGGGGCGGCCTCTGGCGCTTGGATTGTGGCAGGGCGTGCCGGTCTTTGGCCTGCCGGGCAATCCGGTGGCGGCAATGGTCTGCACCCTGATTTTTGCGCGGCCCGCCATGCGCCTGCTGGCTGGCGAAGCATGGCACGAGGCCCCCGCAATCACGGTGCAAGCCGCCTTTCACAAGGCCAAGAAACCGGGCCGACGCGAATATCTGCGCGCCCGTCTTCGCAATGGTCGGGCCGAGGTTTTCAAATCAGAAGGGTCAGGTCGGATCAGCGGGCTAAGCTGGGCAGAGGGGCTCGTAGAGCTGCCTGATGGCGCCATCACCATCAACGAGGGCGATCCCGTCAG
Organism: Roseovarius sp.; assembly: GCA_965656855.1. Taxonomy (GTDB): domain Bacteria; phylum Pseudomonadota; class Alphaproteobacteria; order Rhodobacterales; family Rhodobacteraceae; genus Roseovarius. The sequence continues at coordinate 29,714 of CBFHML010000075.1, read as the reverse complement.
GTACCTGCCCTTTGACAGTTTCTACTGATAGCCAAGCAAATTCCAAACCTGAAATCACACGTCCTCAGCGGTCGTTATACCCCTTTTTCTGGGCCTGATAGAGCTTTGCATAAAGACCCTGTTGCGCCAGAAGTTCCTCATGGCGACCTGACTCGATCAGGTCACCCGCCTCCAACACGAAAATCTTGTCCGCGTCAGAGATTGAACTCAGGCGATGGGCGACAATGATCGTCGTCCTGCCCCGCGTCAGCCGGTCAAGCGCAGATTTGATACGTTCTTCGGTCGCTTGATCCAAGGCGCTGGTTGCCTCATCAAGCAGGAGAATGGGCGCATCACGAAGAAATGCGCGGGCAATCGAAATGCGTTGCTTCTGCCCACCTGAAAGCTGCGCCCCCTTCGGCCCAACCGGCGTCTCGCCTCGGCGACGGACAAGGTCTGCGATCTCTGCGTTCTCAGCGGCCTGCCAGACCTCTTCGTCAGTCGCCTCAGGCTTCACATAACGGATGTTGTCCCAGATCGAGGCGTTAAAGATGACAATATCCTGCGCCACGACAGAGAATGAACTTCGCAGCGCCTCGACCCGCAAATCGCGGATCTGTTTACCCCCAAAAGAGATCTCACCGCCCTTCACATCATAAAGGCGCGACAGAAGCGAAAGGATGGTCGTTTTGCCAGAGCCGGTGGCGCCCACGATGGCAGAAACCTTACCCCCCTCAAAGGTCAGAGACAGCCCGTCAAAAAGCGGCTGATCCTCTGAGTAGGCAAACCGGACATCACGCAGATTGATATCGCCGCCAGTATCAAATTCCGACACCGCATTCGGCTGGTTGGTGATGCTTGGCTGTTCATCATAAAGTGAACGCACTTTTTGCAGAACAACAAGGGTCGACTGCAAACCCGCAAAGAACTGCGCCAAAAGCCGTGCCGGATCAAAGACCATGACCATGCCAAGCAGGAAGGTAATGATCTCTGCGCCATCAGTATCAAAGCTGGGCGACAGCACCATGTAACCGCCACCACCAATCACAAGAACGAAGACGAAGGCGGAACTCAGATCAATGGACGGCAAGACAAGCGCCTGCGTGATCTGCACCCGGCTGATCAAGTCACGCAATGAACGGGTCCCATCGAGCAGGCGCGTTTTCTCTACCTCCTCCTGACTTGAGATCTTGACGGTGCGCATGCCATTCACCGTCTCCTCTATTCCGTTCATGTAATCACCAAGCGCCTGCTCTGCCTCTATCTGCCCCTGCCGGACGCGATCCGAGACGAAGTTCATCACGAGGATGATAAAGGGCAAGACCACCACGGCGGTTGAAAACAGGACCGGGTTTTTCCAGATCAGGTATCCCGATACGACCAGCACCGTCACAGCGTTCTGCAGAGCGCCAGTAACGGCGACGCCGGCGAAAACCCCGATAGACTGTGGCTGCGACACAAGCCGCTGGATAATTTCCCCAGATTTCGTGCGCTCAAAAAATGCAAGATCCAGAGACATCAAATGACTGACCAGATCGCGCCGCAACTCGAACACCGCCTGATTGGAAATCCGAATGGTGATCATGGGCGCTAGAAAAGAGACCACGCCACGCGCGGCAAAGAGCAGGAAAACGACAAGACACACCATCGCCAGTTCGCGCATGGCGCCCGATTCAAATATCACCCGAAGGCCGTTTTCGGTCATCGACAGGAATTGCTGATAGACCAGTCCCTGCACAAGGACCAACCCCAGCACCATCAAGAGCTTGCCGATGTGCTTGTGGACGTAGGTTCTCCAGAACCAAACCATGTTATCGCGGTCTTGTTGGCTATAGAGAGGTGGCCGTTTGCGCTTGGTGGAGTCGTTCATGGGTGGAAATGACCTTTTTTACCCGTCTCGGGCCTGCGTATAAAACCTCTGAGCGGAAAGGTCAGCCCCATGAAAACATCCATGGCGAACAAACGCGGCCCGTGTCCATCATATCCCGACATACCGGTCGATCAGACTATGATCTACCCTCAGTGTCTTGGCTGGGATCGTTTCGCCGTTGCGCCCATTTTCGATGAAAGCGACCCGATCAGCCACCGACAGCACGGCATCGACCCGCTGTTCCACCAGAAGGATCGCGACACCAGCCTCTCGCATGCGGGTTATCACCTGTCGGATCGTCTCGATCATGGAGGGCTGCAAGCCTTCGGTCGGCTCATCCAGTAAAAGCGCCTTGGGCCTCAGGCAAAGCGCGCGCGCCATCGCCAACATCTGCTGCTCACCCCCTGAAAGGGTCTCGGCGCGTTGCGACAGGCGCTCGCGCAGGCGTGGAAAAAGCGCCAGAACCTCATCCTGCACATCGCGGCCGGAGCCGCGCGCGCGCAGCCCGATCTCCAGATTTTGCGCGACGCTAAGCCCAGTGAAAAGCCTGCGCCCCTGTGGCACATAGCCGATCCCGGCGCGCGGCACCTGATGTGGGGGCAGGCGACTGACCTCTTGCCCGTCCAGCCAAACGGACCCCGACATAAGCGGTAAAAGTCCCATCACCGCCTGCATCGTCGTGGTCTTGCCCGCGCCATTACGACCCAGAAGGCATAAAATCTCACCCGGCTCGACACGCAGCGACAGATCCCGCAGCACCTGTGCGCGTCCATACCCGGCACTGATCCCACGCAACTCAAGCATCGGCCGTCCCCAAATAGGCCGCTTGCACGGTGGTCTCGGCACGGATCTCAGTTGGCGTGCCTTCGGCCAGGATCTCTCCGAAATTGAGCACGCTGACCCGGTCGGCGGTTTCCATCACGACATTCATGTTATGCTCGATCAACAGGATCGTCGTTTCGGACTTCAGGTCGCACACAAGGGTCTTGAATGCGGCAATCTCTGCCTCGGACAGCCCTTGTGTCGGCTCATCCAGAATCAACAGCCGTGGCTGTTGCACCAGCCCCATGGCAATCTCCAGCAGGCGCTGATGCCCGTAGGACAGGTTGCCTGCAGTATCCATCGCCCGGCCTTCCAGTCCGACTTGATCGAGGGCTTTGCCAACAGCCTGTGCCACGTCCTTTGCCTTGTGCCGCCTGCGCGCAGCAAGCGCCACGTTCTCGGTCACATCGAGGCCGGGAAAGACCGAGGTGATCTGAAATGTATAGGCCATGCCAAGCATGATCCGTTTGTGCGCGGGCAAGCTGGTGATGTCCTTTTCCTCAAAAAAGACCTGCCCCGCGCTTGGCGCAACACGACCGCAGATCATGCCCACAAGCGTGGTTTTTCCCGCGCCATTGGGACCGATGAGCGCATGGATATCCCCCTCGGAGAGATCGAAAGACACATCCGTCACGGCCTGTAACCCGTCAAAGGATTTCGAGAGCCCGCGTGTCGACAAAAGCGTCATGGCAACCCCCGGAAAATCCGTTTGCGCAGCTCACCGACAAGGCCCTGTGGCGCGAACAGCGTCAACAGCACAAGCGTGACACCCGCAATGAGCATATAGGCAGAGGTGATGCCGGAACTCAGATCAATAAGGTAGAACATAAACAGCGTACCCACGAACGGTCCAAGAACCGTGCCCGCCCCGCCCAAAAGCACCCAGAGAAGCGGAAAGATGGAATATTGCACGGAGGCGAAACTTGCACCGGCATAGCCAAAAAGCAGACCATAGGCAGCGCCCGCCGCAGCAGAGATGGTACCGGAAATGACCATCGCCCCGAGCTTGTGCGCATAGGTGTCATAGCCCAGCATACGCACGCGTTCTTCGTTCTCGCGGATGGCAATCAGGGTGCGCCCGAACGGCCGTTGCACCAGCCACAGAGAAATCAGAAACGCCGCCGAAAACAGCACCCACGCCGCGAAATACCGCGCCGTTGGTTGGCTGAGGTCGATACCCCACAGAATGCGCTCGGCCTGTTGGATGACAAAACCTTCGTCGCCGCGCGTCCACTCTCCGAAATAGAGGATCGTTAAATAGCCCGCCTGCGCGAACATCAGCGTCACGATCATAAAGGCAACGCCGGTTGTCCGCAGCGCCAAAAGCGCGAGCAAACCCGCGACCACAGCGCCCGCGATGATGCCCATAATAAGGGCCGGGGCAGGCGTGAACCCCGCATGCTGAATCGTCAGCGCCATCCCGTACATGCCCGCCGCAAAGAACAGCGCATGACCAAGGCTGAGCAGGCCGGTATACCCAAAAAGGATATTGTACCCCACGGCATAGGTGGCCAGCACCATGATCCGCGCGACGTTGCCATGATGATAGGCGGGCAGGATGAATTGCAGCGCGAACAGCACCGCCAACAGGCCCAGATGCAACGCCAGAACGCGCGGTCCGGTCATGTCGCGCGCGTCCCGAATAGGCCCTGTGGACGGAAAACCAGCACCAGCCCGACAAGGAGAGTGGCAAGGATCTTGGCCAGTGTAGGCGAGAAGAAAACAGAGATAATGCCGTCACTCACCCCGATCAAAATGGCTGCGACGACAGTTCCCGGCAGGCTACCAAGACCGCCGATAATAACCACGATAAAGCTGAGCAAGAGCGGGTCCGCGCCCATTAGATAATGTGCCTGCTGAATAGGCACGATCAGCACGGCGGCCAGCGCGGCAAGGCCAGCACCGATGCCGAATACCATGGCATAAACCCGCTCCACCGGAATGCCAAAGGCCAGCGCCATGTCACGATCCGCCTGCGTGGCGCGCATCACAAGGCCCAGTTTCGTGCGGGTCATCATGCCCCAGACACCCAACAGAACAAGGGCCGCAGCACCGATCACGGCAAGCTTGTAGCTCGTGGTCGACAGACCCCATGGGTAATAGAAGGACAGCCCGCTTTCACCCCATTCCAGCCAAGGCAGCGCGATACGCGTGTTGAACGGCGCCCCGACGGGCCGCGCCTCGGGACCATAGGTCATCAGGGTGCCCTGCTGAAGGATGTAAAGCAGCCCGATCGTGGCGACGATTGTGCGCTCCGGGTCATAGTCGAGCCGTTTGAGAATGGTCATATCGGCGGCAGCCGCCAGCGTACCCACAAGCAGCGGCGCAATGACGAGTGCTGCGAAAAATCCGATGGCGGGGTGCCCGCCCAGCGCATGCGCGACATACCAAGCGATGATAGCACCCAGCATGAAAAACTCACCATGGGCGATGTTGACCACCCGCATGACCCCGAAGACAAGGCTGAGCCCGACAGCCGTCAGCGCCAGCACGGCGGCCGTTACGGCGCCTTCGAGCGTCGCCAGCAGGAGGTAAGGGCCGAGGTCCATGAGGGGTCCAAAAGCTGTGTAACTTGCCCCTTGTTCGACCATGAAACCACAGAATGGGCAATGCAGAGAATTGGCGCAGGGCAAAGGGAAAGCGGCGAGGTGGGGCGACATGTGGCAGTTTTGCGCTCAAGGCTGCTTTTGAAAACTGTCTGGGCCCGGTTCAGGAGCAGGGACAAAACCGGGTTCGGAACACTCAAAAGCCTGTTCCCGCTCCACAACCGAGGTGAGCGAAAATTGCGCATCTTTGCCTCTCAACTCCAACCCTTGCATAGGAAAAAACTATCAAACTAACAGCTTTCCACATCTTGGAAATCGGTAGCTGCTCTTCGCACATCTATGGCAGGTCGCTGTGAGCGACCCAAGAGGAGTGTCAACAAGGGAGACCAACATGCAATTTCCAACAACCATGCTTGCCCTCGTGGGAGGGCTTTTCCTGATCGCGGCGCCAGCGCAAGCGATGGTGACCGTCATCAACGAATCCGACGCCAAGACATCCGTCACGTTCGATCACGGCGATGTCGAGAACGAGCACGAGCTAGAGCCGGGCGCTAGCATCGAGGAAGCCTGTCCCAAGGGCTGTGGTGTGCGCTTTGGCGGGCATGACTTTGTGGCCCAGGATGGCGACCAGCTTGCGATCGAGGCCGGATCGCAACGCCCGGTGAAGCGGAACTAAACAAAGAAAAAAGGCCGCCGGGAGGAGGATCCGGCGGCCGATATTTTTTATCTGCGGTTAGCGATCAGGCGAACCACCAGCGGTGATAGCCGCGCGCACCATCAAGTTCCCACACGGCGGCGATGCTGTCTTCGTGCATGACATTGTCGCGGCGCGCAGAGGTACGGTTGCGGAAGAAGGGCACGATGGTGCCGCCATCATCCCGGCAGAGGCTTTGCATCTCAGCGTACATTTCTGCACGCAATTCATCGTTCACCTCGGATTTCGCCTTGATGAGCAACTCGTTGAAACGCTCGTTCTTCCAATGGCTCTCGTTCCATTCCGCGTCAGCCTTGTAGGCAAGCGAGAACATCACGTCAGGCGTAGGGCGTGCGGCCCATGACACCACGCAGAATGGCTTTTTCAACCAGACGGTGGACCAATATCCATCTGCTGGTTCCTGATTGACCTTGAGGTCGATGCCAGCTGGCCGGGCCTGTTCTGCAAAGAGCGTGCACATGTTGGTAGCACCCGACAGCAGCGTGTCATTGACCGAGATTTCCACCGAAAGCCTGTCATGTCCAGCCTTCTTGAGGTGATAGCGGGCCTTGTCGAGGTCCTGTTCGCGCTGCGGCAGATCCGCGAAATAAGGCATGGTGGGCGCGATCGGGTGATCGTTGCCGACAGTACCGCGCCCGAAAAGGATCTTGTCCACGATTTCCTGACGGTTGATGGAATGCTTGAGCGCAAGACGCACATTCACGTCATCGAACGGCGCCACATCGCAGAACATTGGCATCGTTATATGCGTGCCGGATGCGACATCATCAAGCAGGACGCCGGGTGCACGGGCCAGCAAATCCGCTGTCTTGAGGTCGATATCGGTGACCGCGTCCACATCGCCGGTGACAATCGCCGCCTGCCGCGCATTGGGGTCGTTGAGCACGGTCATCTCAATCGCGTCGAACCATGCGCCACTATCGACGCGGTGCCAGCCGTCATGGCGGGCAAAGGCGGCGCGGATTCCAGGCTTGAACTCTGTCACCTTGTACGGGCCACAGCCGATGCCGCTTTGCCAGTCAATGGTGCCGTCCTCATTGGCGGGCTGAATCACGAGGTGATAATCCGACAGCAGGTAGGGCAGATCCGCATTGCCACGCATGAGCGTAAAGATCACCGCGTGATCGCCATCGGCGCGGATATCGGTGATATCCGTCAGCAGAGGTGCGACCGCAGAGGTCGTCTCTGGCCCGCGATGGTGGTTGATAGAGGCAATGACATCCGCTGCCGTGACAGCACGCCCGTCGTGGAAAGTGGCATTGCGCGCCAGCTCGAAGCGCCATTCGCTGGCATCGTCCGCAGTCGCCATCCAGTCCGTGGCAAGATCGGGGCCAAGCTCATTTTTGTTTGTGATCTCGGTAAGATAGGCGCGGGCAACGTGGCTGCTGTGGATCATCAGGATGCTGGCGGTCGTGGCTGGATCCCAGCTATCGGTGCTGGAGCCATCATGCACACCAACGCGGAACGTGCCCCCACGCGAAGGTGCGGCCTGAGCAAATCCCGGTGTCGCGCCTGCAAAACCTGCGGCAAGTCCAGTCGCGGCTGCCCCCTGAAGAAGGCCACGGCGGCTGATATTCTGTTTCGTCTGGTCGCGATATGTCATGGAGGGGTCCCCTATGTTCCATTTCGGGCAAGACGTAGGGCACCCCCCCTTACACGTCCACCGCGAAAGAGGCGCTTATCCAATAGGCGCGGCTATATTCAGAACGGCTGCGCGGTGTAATCCACCTCATCCGGGTACAGCGTGTCCTCAATGGAGGTTGTGTGAACCGTGACCAGATTCCCGGCCTCGACCCGGCTGATATGTTGGTGCCCAAAGACCTGATGCGTTTTGCCGTTGAAGACTTTGGCACCCTGCGGATGCGCAAGGCTTTCGGGCATGTCAGTCATCGCCTCGACCGCTTCTATCAATGCCTGACGGTCGGCATGGCCTTGATAGCCGGACGCCTCCATCCCCGCCTTGATGACATGCAGGGTTTCCCAGCAGCCAAACATGTGCGCGTAAGTGGACACATCCGTGGGATCAGTAAGCGACGCACCACGGTCATCAACACCGACAGCGGCACGGAACGCCTTGTCATATTCGCTCTGATCAGGCTGCGCATGGCGCGGCATGCCTTCCCAGAGATAGGTGCCATCAAGGTAATCAAGCCCCGGGCTCGCCAGATCGACCGCCTCCAGACTGTCGATGAAGCCGAACATTTCGGGCCGCGAGGGGCCAAAGAATTCGCCCAACTCCTTGACGAAGGTCAGGACCGCAGGACCGACCATGACATGGTACAAGACTTCGGTGTCCCGCGGGATCTTGGGGAAATACTTGGTGAACGACGTCTCTGACGGTGGAATCGCGATTTTCGCCAGAACCTCGCCGCCCTGCGCCTCGATGGCCGAGGTAAAGAAATCACGGTGATCATGACCAAAGGCGAAATCGGGGAAGATCATGGTGACCTTCTTGCCAAGGTTTTGCGACACATAGGGCGCCATTGCCTGTACCTGACTTTTCACATCGGTGATGCCGGGTTGCAGCGTATATCGGTTGAGCATCCCAGAGGCGACATGATGCCCCTCGGACACCACGAAATAGGGCAGCTTCAACTCACCCGCGCGGGGGGCAGAGCCGATAACCACGTGACTGAACAGCGTGCCAAAGCCCACGTCACAGCCGTGCTGGTTGGCGAATTTCTCGACCACCTCGGCCCCGCGCTTTGGATCGGTGCCATCATCCTCGGCGATGATCTCAACAGGGCGGCCATTGATGCCGCCTGCCTCGTTCAAAAGTCGCGTCGCGGCGTCTGTCGTGCGCCCGTACCAGCGGCCATAGGCGGCGCCGATCCCGGTGGAATGCTGCTGAAATCCGATGCGAATAGGCTCTGATGTCTGGGCTTGGGCATAACGCGCCCAGAGCGGCAGGCTGGCGGCGGTTGCGGCACCTGCAAGGGTTGTCAGGGCGCCGCGGCGGGTGGTTTTGTTGGTCATTGTCAACGTCTCCAGTTGCGTGACATGCGCCGGAAGTCTGCGAAGCGGCGCAAGGATTGTCCAGTGGTTAAAGCCGCGTCACATTCCCCGTGGCGACGCGAGAAGCCAGAGACCGAAAACGGTGTATCCGACCATGAAAATGGCAAGCGGAGCCTGCCCCAGAACGGCACGGCGCGCACCCGCACCGCCACGAATTGCCAGCGCGTGGGCCAATAATATGGCGATCACATGCCCGGCCACAACGGCCCCGGCCTGTGCCAGCCAGATGACCCGAACCGTGCCGGGCGTGTTGAAAAAACCGGTGGTGACATAAAAACCATCCAACCCCAGCAGGTGCCAGCCCTGCCGAAACGGATCATCAAGGACAAGCAGCAGGTACTGCCCCTCGACCAGCGCCGCCGTAAGGTAATGCGCGATGTGATACCCAAGAGCGATAGGCAGGATGCTGGGCGCAAAAAGCCGGACTGAGTCCACCGTGCTGCGCCTCGTCCCAGCGAGGCGCTCTCCCAGCCAAAGGCAAAGCGCAAAGACGGCAAGAAGGGCAAGATTGGACAGGATGAGCCCGGTAAGGTTTGCACCGATCACGGCAGAGCGTCCCGGAAACTCCAGCGGATTGAGGCCAAGCTGCCCCATCCACCAAAAGGTCTCGTTCAGACCATCGAAACTGCCTGTGCCAAGCAACACGACCATGAACACCGCAAGCGCCAAGGGCGGCGTGCGGCGTGCCAGCACCTGCCAACCGGGCACCCCCATTGACAGCCGCCCGCGTGCACGACCCAGCGCGCCCATACGACTGTAAGCGCGCATGAGCACGGTGATCGCTTCGGCCCGCACCATCCATGCAGGGCCAAACAGCACCAGCCCAAGCAGCATCGCATACCAGTAAAGCCCGACAGCAATTGCCAGCCGGGCGGGATCGGCTGGCGCGATATCGGCCAGCAAAAACCCGGCGAAAGCGAAAAACCCCAGCAGCGCGGGCCAATGCCCCAACCAGCGCGGATAGCGCAGAGGCGCGGCAACCCCGGTAAGCCGGTGCATCACAGCGGCAAAACCCATCCAAGGGTTTGTCCAGCGCCAATGGTTGCCCACAATGCCCTGAAGCGACACAAGCCCAATCCACCACAGACTCCAGACCGCCAATGGCATTGGGTTGCGCAACGGGTCGCGCGGGCCTTGCAGACCCTGCCAGACGATGAGGGCGAGAAAAACCGTAACAGCAAAGCTGGTGACATGCCGCGCGCTGAAGCCAAAGGGCGGCAAAAGCGCGGCCACACCAAACATCCGATGCGCCGCACCGGGCGGCAGGATGGCAAGCAACAGCACCGTCAGCGCCACAGTGGCGCCCCCGGCCGCGATGTAGATATCTGTGGGCAAAAGCAGGACAAAGCCCTGCTCGGCGGCATGGGCAAAGACCGCGCCCGCGCCCAGCGCCACGATCAAGCCTGCCAGTGCGAAATACCGCATCGCCGTTTCCCCATGTTAGAGGCTGGATCTTAGGACGCCTGCCTGCTGCACGGAACCGGCGTTTTACCGCAGGCGAGATAGCGGCCTCACTCCTTGCGGGGCGGGATCAAGTTCTGCTCGGCCAGACTATTGAAAAAGCCAAGCACCTCGTCCTCGGTCGCGCGCTCTATCGCGCCGTTACGCACGTCCTCGATGGTCCAGATCCAGCTATTCGCAGGATCGTCGCGCATCGCCCAACCGGGGAACATCCGTGTCGAGATAGTACGCTCTACCAGACACTGTGCCTCGGTATGGCGGTCATCGTCGCGGATACGCTCATAACATTCGGTGACAGCGGCCTCGGGACCTTCGAGCATTTGCAAGTAAAGATCGCCTCGGCAGATAAGCGCGCCGGTGATGTCGTCGCGGGCATTGCACCGCCGCGCATCTAGCAGGATCCCGGCGAGCATGGCATCGTCGAAACCGAAAGGGCGAGACGCATAGACGAGTTGTTTGAGGGGCATGGCAAGTTCCTTTTCCAGCTACCCTACGCCGATCTTTCCGCGCCGTCATCCGTAGGGTGTGCGATCCGCACATCCATAAGGTCGCTCAGCGGCTCAACCCACCCTGAAGCGTCGGCACGTCCAGCGCGGCAAAGCCGTAATGGCGCAGCCAGCGCAGATCTGAATCGAAGAACGCCCGCAGATCGGGGATGCCGTATTTCAACATCGCGATCCGGTCGATCCCAAGGCCAAAGGCAAAGCCTTGCCAGTCGTTCGGGTCAATATTGCCCGCTTGCAGCACCTTGGGATGCACCATACCGGAGCCGAGAATTTCGAGCCAGTCGTCCCCCTCACCCACCTTGAGCGTGCCACCTTCCCATGAACAGCGGATGTCCACCTCTGCCGATGGCTCGGTGAACGGGAAATGCGACGCGCGAAAGCGCAGGTCGACATGATCAACCTCGAAAAACGCCTTCACGAATTCCTCGAGCACCCATTTGAGATTGGCCATCGAGATGTCGCGGTCAATCGCAAGACCCTCGATCTGGTGGAACATGGGCGTGTGCGTCTGGTCGTAATCGGCACGATACACGCGACCCGGCGCGATCACGCGGATGGGCGCGCCCTGATCCTGCATCGCACGGATCTGCACCGGGCTGGTATGCGTGCGCAACACATGCGGCGGGCGATCATCCCCCTCGGCGCGGTGAATATAGAACGTATCCATCTCTGCGCGGGCGGGATGGTGGCCGGGAATGTTGAGCGCGTCGAAATTGTACCAGTCACTCTCGATCTGCGGCCCCTCAGCCACGGCAAAACCCATATCGGCAAAAATCGCGGTGACCTCTTCGGTCACTTGCGAGATCGGATGGATCGTGCCGGGGCGGCGCGTGCGACCGGGTAGCGTCACATCAAGCCATTCGCCGCGCAGACGCTCATCCAGCGCGGCATCCTCCAGCGCGGCCTTTTTGGCGGCGATAGCAGAGGTGATCTCATCCTTGAGCGCGTTGAGCTTTGGCCCCATGACCTGCCGCTCTTCGGGCGTCATCTTGCCCAGTTCGCGCATTTTGAGGGCGACCTCGCCCTTCTTGCCGATGGCTTGCAGGCGCAGGTCTTCTAGCGCGGCCTCTTCCGAGGCCCCGGCAATCGCAGTCAGGTACTTTTCTCGCAGATCGTCCATCGGTCTTTCCGCCATGAATTTCTATCCATGGCGGGTTACCGCGCTTGGGCGGCCTGCGCAAGGCAAGGGGACAGCAAGCGGTTTGAGGATTGCTGATTGATAGACGCTAAGACACAACCATAGCAGGCTGAGCCGATCAATGACGGCTCGCCATCACTCCGATCAATGCTGCGCAACTTCATCGTCATGCGCCTTGAGCAGGCGACGCCACTTGGCGTTAAGAGTGGGCTGGTGACCCTTGTTTCTCTGTGTCTCGTTCGACATGTTCGGCTCCTTCTCATTTCTGTCTGTTCGGAGCCGATAGATTTGAATAAAAGCACGGTCATTTTATGTCGAGTTAAAGGTAGTTTGCAGCCAAGGCAGACACCGTTTCGCCATTGTCGGATCTAGGCGAGCACCCTCATCCAAAACGCAAAGCGCCGCCCGAAATAATCGGACGGCGCTACAAATCTCAGATATGTCAGGCTTACGCTGTAAGCGCGCCTTTTGCCTGCTCCACGATCGCGCTGAACGCGGCGGGTTCGTGAACGGCGAGATCGGCCAGCACCTTGCGGTCGACCTCTACACCGGCGAGCGCGAGACCATTGATGAAGCGCGAATAGGTCAGCGATTCGTCATGGGCGCGCACAGCGGCGTTGATCCGCTGGATCCACAAGGCGCGGAAGTTCCGCTTGCGGTTCTTGCGGTCACGGGTCGCGTATTGGTTGGCCTTGTCGACGGCCTGTGACGCGACGCGGAACGTATTCTTGCGGCGACCATAGTAACCTTTGGCGGCCTTGATGATTTTCTTGTGACGGGCGTGAGTGACTACGCCACCTTTAACTCTGGACATTGATCAGACCTCCTTAGCGCGCGTATGGCATCATCGGCTTGATGATACCTTCATCAGCCTTGCAAAGCGTCGTGGTACCACGAGCATTGCGGATGAACTTGTTGGTGCGTTTGATCATGCCGTGGCGCTTGCCAGCCTGAGCGGCCACCACGCGGCCCTTGGCCGTCACTTTGAACCGCTTTTTGCAGCTCGACTTGGTCTTCATCTTGGGCATTTCCGGCTCCTCGATCTTCGGACGGTTAAAGCGCGACTCGGCATGCCACTTGGGCCGGACGCGCGGATTGAACGGGGGCTATAGGACGGGCGCGCGCCGGACGCAAGGGTTTTGGGGCTGCTATACCGTTTTCATGGATCGCTAGGCACCTAGCGCCCGCACCAGCGCAAAGCCCGCGACGACCATCAACAAGCCAACGTATTCAGGGGGTCTGGGCCACTCTTCCAATTTCAAACTGCCGACGCAGTACAGAACCACGGCCACAATCGTCGGAATGACGCCCATGAAAAGGAGTAGCGTGTTCACCATACCGGCCTCATAGCTGTCGTCACCCAGCGCACCAATGAATGCCGCCAGACCCGGTGCGCTGAAGATTAGACTTGCAACAAAGTACAGCGAAATACCCGCTTTTCCACTTACCAGATGTAAAAGGCTGGCCGTAAAAACGAAGATCGGCGGACCTGCCAAAATCAGAAAAACCTTTATTTCAAAAACCATACGTAACTCAGGTCAGATACTTTGCCACCACCTGAACGAAAACATCAGGAATATCGTTCAGTGAATAGCCCCCCGGTTTCGTCTGGATGGCCCAGATAATCATCACGCCAGCGGATATGACGGTAAAGGCCGCAACGCGGGGCGAGCGGCTTTCTGAAAAAGCAGACATGATCGAAGGGATTGAAAAAACACCCAAAACAAGACCGACAACAAAAATAAGATCCGGATCCATGGTATATCCCTATACTGCTCATTCGTATAGTATACCGTAATTTACCCAGGATCAGTGGAAGAAATCAGGCTTTCCTGACAAGGAGCTACGCGCAGGATGTTCGTGGTGCCCGGAACGTTGAAGGGCACGCCCGCAATCACCACGATCTGATCGAGCTCACTGGCATAGCCCTCTTCGCGGGCGGCCTTGGCTGCTGCCAGAACGGCCTGTTTAAACCGCGACAATTGACCCGTCATAACGCAGTTCACCCCCCATGTGAGCGACAGCCGACGCGCTGTTCCCATCATGCTGGTCATGGCGATGATCGGCACGCGGGGCCGTTCGCGCGCCGTCAAAAGACCAGTGGTGCCGGACTGGGTGAAACAGCAGATCACCTTGATATCCGTCGTCTCGGCGATTTCACGGGCCGCAGCCACGATACCATCGGCGACGGTCGTACGCTCTGCCTTGCGCGAGGCCTCTAGGATTTCGGTGTAGGTCGGGTCATTTTCGACCTCACGAGCTACATCATCCATCGTGCGCACAGCGTCGATGGGATAATCTCCAGCCGCCGATTCCGCCGACAGCATGATGGCGTCAGCGCCCTCATATATCGCGGTCGCCACGTCAGACACCTCGGCGCGGGTGGGCATTGGGCCACTGACCATCGACTCGAGCATCTGCGTAGCCACGATCACCGGCTTGGCAGCGGCACGACATTTGCGCACCATCCGCTTTTGCAGAGGCGGCACGTTCTGCACGGGCAGTTCCACACCCAGATCGCCACGCGCAACCATGATGCCGTCGACCTCATCCAGGATGGCATCAAAGTCATTCACGGCGGCGGGTTTCTCGACCTTGACCATGATGGCCGCGCGCCCCTTGACCAGATCGCGAGCCTCGATCACGTCCTCGGGCCGCTGCACAAAGCTAAGCGCAAGCCAGTCGACGCCAAGTTCGCAGGCGAATTCGAGATCCTTGCGGTCCTTTTCGGTAAGTGCCGCAAGAGGCAGCACCACGTCAGGCACATTCACACCCTTGCGGTTAGAGATGATACCGCCGGTCACGACCTCTGTTTCCGCAAAGTCAGCGCCGCATTCCAGCACCTTGAGTCGGATATTGCCATCATTGACCAGTAGGCGTGCACCGGGCTCCAGCGCTGCAAAGATTTCGGGATGGGGCAGGTTCACGCGGTCGATCGTGCCGGGCGTATCGTCAAGGTCGAGCCGGAACCGTGCACCCGATTGCAGGTCTTCCTCACCATTGGCAAAAGCACCGACCCGAAGTTTGGGCCCCTGCAGGTCGGCGAGAATTGCGATGGGGCCGCCTCTCTCTTCCTCGATCTGTCGAATGATGCTGTGCTTGTCGCGGATCGATGCGTGGTCGCCATGGCTCATGTTAAGGCGGAACACATCTGCGCCTGCCTCGTGCAGGGCGAGGATCGTCTCGTGCGTTTCCGATGCTGGTCCCAGCGTTGCCACGATCTTGACGTTGCGATGGCGTCTCATCTGTATCCCTTTGTCCTGTTCTATCCGGCACGACTTTTATGCGGCTCAGAGCCGAGCGTTGCGCTGGCGTTAGCGGTAACGGTTTGTGCGGACAATAGCGGTTTCGACATTGTCCGCAACTGTCACAAGATGTTTCACGCAATGCGAAGCTTTCGGTCCTGCGCGTAACACGATAATGACTCGCCAACCAACATGACATGCCGATGACCTATCACCCTTTTCATATTGATGGCCCTGCGCGGTCCGGGCGCTTTCTGGTGACCTGCGATCACGCAACCAACACTGTACCCGACTTCGTGAATGGCGGCACACTTGGCCTGTCCGCGGTCGATATGGCGCGGCACATTGCCTTTGATCCCGGTGGGGCAGGCGTTGCGCGGGCCTTGGCACGTGCGCTTGACGGGCCTTGCATCACCTCGAATTTCTCTCGTCTGGTAATCGACCCCAACAGAGGCGAAGACGATCCGACACTGGTGATGAAGCTTTATGACGGGACGATAATTCCAGCCAACCGGCACGTGGACAGAGCCGAAATCGAGCAACGTCTGAACCGCTGTTATCGACCCTATCACACTGCATTGGCACAGCTGGCAGCCCGGCGCGAGGACACGATCATCCTGTCGATCCACAGCTTTACACCTCAGTTGCGTGGGCGCGCCACCCGACCTTGGCATGTCGGCGTGCTTTATGCGGCCGATCAGCGGCTCACCGATCCGTTGATCGCCAGACTGCGCGCAGAGCCGGATTTGTGTGTCGGCGCGAATGAGCCCTATGGCGGGCACCTGCCGGGCGATGCCATAGCACGACATGCCATTACCCATGAGCGGCCCAACGCCCTGATCGAGCTACGCAACGATCTGATTTCGACACCTGACGCACAAGAGGCATGGGGGGCACGATTGGCCCCGATTGTCCGAGACTCGGTGGAACGGGCTGGCGTTTAAACGCCGCGAGGGCAATTTTCTTCAAAGAAAATTTGTTGGAATTTTGCAAAATTCCAATTGCGCAAGCCGCGACCGCGGGCCCCAATCCAACAAGCAAGGTCCCCATGTCTTACATAGGCACCGAAGATTCCAAGCATCCGGATCAAAATCATGCGCTGCGAACACTTTGCCCATGCCGCATTGCTGCTTTCTGACCCTGAGGATGCCAGACTTGAACCTGCCCTATCCCAAGCGCATGTTGTATATCCAAGACAGGAGGATCTAAATGGACGACCAGACCCGTATAGAACTAGAGGCCGCCGCGTTTCGTACCCTGCGCGAACACCTCATGCAAAAGCGCACAGACGTGCAGAATATCGACATGATGAACCTCACCGGGTTCTGCCGCAACTGCCTGTCGCGCTGGTATCAAGAGGCTGCCAATGAGCGCGGCATCGACATGTCCAAGGATGAGGCACGCGAGATCTTTTACGGCATGACGATGGACGACTGGAAAGCCAACTACCAGACCGACGCCAGCCCGCAAAAGCAGGCCGACTTCAAGACCGCCTTTTCCGAGAACGTGGGCGACAAAGGCTGAGCCGGCTTAGACCGCCGCTTTCATGCTTTCCTCAAGGTAGATTTCTCGCAGACGGCGCGCCACAGATCCCGGCGTGCCGTCTCCCACGGCTTCGCCGTCGATTTGCACCACAGGCGTGACAAAGGCACTGGCCGAGGTCACGAACGCCTCATCGGCCTCCTTGGCCTCTTCGATCGTGAAGGAGCGTTCCTCGACCGTCATCTGCGCCTCTTTGGCAAAGCGCAACACAGCCGCACGGGTGATGCCATGCAGAATGTCATTGGACAGCTTGCGCGTGATGATCTTGCCATCCTTGACGATATAGGCGTTGTTCGAGGTGCCCTCGGTCACGTAACCATCCTGAATCATCCATGCATCATCACAACCGGCCTTCTTTGCCATCATCTTGCCCATAGACGGGTAAAGGAGCTGTACGGTTTTGATGTCGCGGCGGTCCCAGCGCAGGTCGTCGATGCTTATGACCTTGATGCCCGCCAGCGCAGAGGGGCTGTTGGCGAGACCCGGCTTGGACTGGGTGAACAGCACCACAGTGGGCGTCGTTTCGTCGGGGTCAGGAAAGGCGAAATCACGGTCACCGGGTGCGCCGCGCGTGACTTGCAGGTACACGAGCCCGTCTTCGATCTCGTTGAGGCGGACAAGCTCGCGGTGGATTTCCAGCAGCTCGTCGAACATCTCCGGCTTGGGCATGTCCAGTTCCGTCAGAGACCGGTCCAGCCGGGCGCAGTGTCCGGCGAAATCAATAAGCTTGCCTTGTAGCACGCTGGTCACTTCGTAGACGCCATCACCCATAAGAAAGGCCCGGTCAAAGATCGACACCTTGGCTTCGTTCTCGGGCAGGTACTCGCCGTTTACGTAAACTGTCCGCATGGTCATCCCCATAACTTGGAATTGGGCGGGTGCACGCCCGCCGCATCAAATCTTAGCGCATGTTCGCGGTCTTCCGCCAGCAGCAACGGCCCGTCAAGGTCAGTGACAAATGCGCCCTGCGCCACGAGCACGGCGGGCGCCATGGCCAGGCTGGACCCGACCATGCAACCAACCATGACGTCATATCCCTGATCGCGGGCGGCGTCCCGCAGACGCAACGCCTCTGTCAGGCCGCCTGTCTTGTCGAGTTTGATGTTCACAACGTCATACTTGCCCTTGAGATGCGGCAGGCTTTCGCGGTCATGGCAGCTTTCATCGGCGCAGATGGGTACCGGGCGCGCCATGCCCCGCAGCGCCTCGTCATCGGCAGCCGGAAGCGGCTGTTCCACCAGCGTCACACCCAACCGCAGCAGATGCGGGGCAAGATCGGCATACACATCTGCCGACCAACCCTCATTTGCGTCCACGATGATCTGTGCGTCTGGCGCGCCTTGGCGCACGGCCTCTAGCCGGGGCATGTCATCCGGCGTGCCCAGCTTGATCTTCAAAAGTGGGCGGTGGCTGTGTTTTGCTGCCTGCGCGCGCATCTTTTCCGGCGTGTCGAGCGACAGCGTATAGGCGGTTATTTCCGGCCCCGGCTGCGCCAGACCTGCCAGCTCCCAGACCCGTTTGCCGGCCTCTTTCGCCTCCAGATCCCAGAGGGCGCAATCGACGGCATTGCGCGCGGCCCCGGCAGGCAAGAGATCATAAAGCGCGGCGTGGTCAAACTTTTCAGGCAGGCTTTCGATCTCGTGACTGACACTATCAAGCGTCTCATCATAGCGGGCATAAGGCACGCATTCGCCCCAGCCGGTCACGCCCCCGCACGTGATATGCACAGTCAGCACCTGCGCTTCGGTGCGCGAGCCTCGGGCGATGGTAAAGACCTCGGCCAGCTGGAAAACGTCTCGCGTCACGGTGATTTGCAAAGACCCGTTCCTTTCCTCGTTCCAGAAATACTTTTGCCAGATGCGATCCTTACATCGCCGCCAGCGCCTCTGCTAGTTTACCCGCGCCAAAGCGGTAGGGGTCGGTCGCGGGCAGGCCCATCTCTGTCTCGACCTTATCGAGATAGGCGCGCGCCTCGGCCTCTTCCATGTGTTGTGTATTCACCGACACGCCCACCACTTCACACGCCGGATTGCCGACGCGCGCCAGAGGCAGTGCAGTATCGCGCAGTGTCTCAAGCGAAGGTGGCTGATAATCCGGCAATCCCCGCATATGGGTGCGGGTGGGCTCGTGGCACAGAATCAGCGCATCAGGTTGACCACCGTGAACAAGCGCCAGCGTCACACCGGAATAGGAGACATGAAACAGGCTACCCTGCCCTTCGATCAGGTCCCAGTGATCGGCGTCGTTATCCGGGGTCAGCCACTCGATCGACCCGGCCATGAAATCGGCAACAACCGCGTCAAGCGGCACACCATCACCGGTGATCAGGATGCCGGTCTGGCCGGTGGCACGAAAGGTGGCTTTCATCCCGCGCGCGTGCATTTCCTGCTCCATGGCCATGGCGGTGTACATCTTGCCCACAGAGCAATCCGTGCCCACGGCAAGGCACCGCTTGCCGGTACGTTTCTTCCCGTCGGCAATGGGATATTTGACCGCAGGCACCCGCACATCATGCAGCGTCCGGCCCGTCGCCTGTGCGACCGCCACCAGATCCGGCTCGTCGCGCAACAGGTTGTGCAACCCGGCAGCCAGATCGAAACCCTCTTCGAGTGCGGTGACCAGCACCTTTTTCCATTCCTTGGAAATCACGCCACCACGGTTCGCCACGCCAATGACCAGCGTCTTGGCACCTGCGGCCTTGGCCTCTGCCAGATCCATGTCCGTCAGACCCAGATCCGCGCCGCAGCCCGGCAGACGCAGTTGACCCACCGCATGATCGGGTCGCCAGTCGCGAATACCGATGGCCACTTTGGCGGCAAGCATGTCCGGCGCATCGCCGAGGAATAGCAGGTAAGGTGTCTTGATCATGGCAGTCATCCTTCGGTCTGTCCCGGTGTCATAGCAGTCTGCGACGGATGTTCTCAAAAATGTTCCCGAATCTTTAGAGCCAACATTGATCAGCGCAAGTTCGTTCGAATTTTCATCGATTTTTCGGCAGTTTGTCCTGCAAGGCGCTTTGCCTGTCTGTTCTATCATGCCGCACCGGGTTCGGCTTGCACAGGTCGGCGCAATTTTATAGCTCAATCGCGACGATCATCCGCAACAATCGAACATGAGGGTTTCGACCATGAGTTTTCGCCTGCAACCGCCCGCACCTGCACGCCCCAATCGCTGCCAGCTTTTCGGCCCCGGCTCGAACGCAAAATTGTTCGAGAAGATGGCCTCCTCGGACGCCGACGTCATCAATATAGACCTCGAAGATTCTGTTGCGCCCTCGGACAAAGACATCGCGCGCAAGAATACCATAGATGCGATCAACACTATCGACTGGGGCAAGAAAACCCTGAGCGTGCGGATCAACGGTCTTGATTCGCCGTGGTGGTACCGCGACGTGGTCGACCTGATGGAGCAAACCAATGGCCGGCTGGACCTTATCATGATCCCCAAGGCGGGTTGTGGCGAGGATATATATGCCGTTGACGCGCTTGTGACGTCCATCGAGGCAGCAATGGGCCGGGAAAAGCAGGTTGGCTTTGAGTGCATCATCGAATCGGCGGCTGGCATCAGCCATGTCGAGGATATCGCCAAGGCCAGCCCCCGCGTGCAGGCGATCAGCCTCGGAGCAGCGGATTTCGCCGCGTCGATGGGCATGGCCACAACAGGCATCGGAGGCACACAAGAAGCCTATTACATGCTGAACGACGGACAGAAATACTGGTCAGACCCGTGGCATTGGGCGACTGCCAAGATCGTCGCGGCCTGCCGTACGCATGGTGTGTTGCCGGTCGATGGCCCGTTTGGTGATTTCTCGGATGACGAAGGTTTCCGGGCACAGGCGCGGCGGGCGCTGACACTGGGCATGGTTGGCAAATGGGCCATCCACCCCAAGCAGATCGCGCTGGCCAACGAGGTTTTCACCCCCTCTGACGAGGCAGTTCAGGAAGCCCGTGAGATCCTCAAGGCGATGGAAGATGCCAAAGCCCGTGGCGAAGGCGCGACAACCTACAAAGGGCGTCTGGTGGACATTGCCTCCATCAAACAAGCGGAAGTGATCGTCAAATCCGCCGAGATGATCGAAAACATGTAACCGCATTCAGTGTAGTTGAAACGGCTCTCCACCGACTGTGGGGGGCCGTTTTTTTGTGACCTGCCTTCCAGAATCCAGCGTCCTGTGGTTTGACATAAACCGCGCGGGGGCATTGAGGTCTTGGCGCGGATCGCGGCGGGGTTTTGCCCGCCATTGGCGCCGCAGGCCGGCGCGCGGTCGTACGACATGACGCGACGCAGCCTGTAGTGGCTCCACCGACCGTCTATCGCCTATGAGACCCGGGAACCGAACCACATGAGTGAAACACCAAGGCGCGCCGCCGATATTCTTGCCACCCGTCTATACAAAGCAGGGTGCCGACATGCCTTTGGCATGCCCGGCGGAGAGATCCTGACGCTTGTGGATGCGCTGGAGGAGGCGGGGATCACCTTTACCCTCGTCAAACACGAGAACGCGGGCGGCTTTATCGCAGAGGGCGTGCATCATTGCGATGGCGCGCCTGCGATCCTTGTTGCCACGGTCGGCCCCGGCGCGATGAACGCGGTCAATGTCGTCGCCAACGCAGAACAGGACCGCGTGCCGATGATCGTGCTGACCGGCTGCGTGGATGAGGACGAGGCCCTGACATATACGCATCAGGTGCTGGATCATCAGGCCGTTTTTCGCCCCATTACCAAGGGAACATTCCGGCTGAGCGCGGCGGGCGCTGGTGTGATCGCGGACAAGGCAGTGTCCATCGCGACCGAACCACGCTGCGGGCCGGTGCATATCGACGTGCCGATCAGTGTGGCGGATGCCGAATTTCCCGACGGCGCACCAGAGCCGCATCGCCCCGCACCCAGCCCCGTGGCGCCACGAGGCGCGGACGCGGCACGTGCACAGGCGGCCATCGCATCAGCCGCGCGGCCCGTGGCCATTGTCGGCCTCGATGTGCTGCGCGACAGGTCAGAGGCGCTGCTGCGCGCCTTTGTCGAACAATTCAGCATCCCGGTCATCACCACCTACAAAGCCAAGGGTGTGATCCCCGAGGATCATCCGATGTGCCTTGGCGCGGCTGGCCTGTCACCGCTGGCCGATCAGCATCTCTTGCCCTTGGTGGCCAAGGCCGATGTGGTGCTGTGTATCGGATATGACCCGGTCGAAATGCGCACTGGCTGGCGTAATGCACTCGACCCAGAGCATCAGACCGTGATCGACATCTCTGCTGCGCCGAATACGCATTACATGCATCAGGCCACGCTCAACATCGTGGCCAACACTGGCGAGACCCTTGAACGGCTGGCGCAGGGCCAGCGCGGGCGCATGACATGGGATGCAGGCAATCCGGCGCAGGTGCGCAAGGCACTGGCACAGGCGTTTCCCAACGATGATGACTGGGGGCCCGCCGCCGTCATCGCCGAGACACGCGCGGTGATGCCAGCCGGCACGCTGGCCAGCGCCGATAGCGGGGCGCATCGCATTCTTTTGTCGCAGATGTGGCAATGTGACGAACCACGCAGCCTGATCCAGTCTTCTGGGCTGTGCACGATGGGGTGCGCGGTGCCACTGGCGATGGGGCTGAAAATGGGAGAGCCTGAACGCCCCGTGGTCGGCTTTACCGGAGATGCCGGATTTCTGATGGTGGCCGGAGAGCTGGCCACCGCCGCCGAGCTGGGTCTGGCCCCGATTTTCGTGGTGTTTGTCGATGCCAGCCTTGCCCTCATTGATATGAAGCAGCGACAGCGCGGACTGAGCGAGCGCGGCGTGGCCTTTGGTCGGCATGACATGGCCGCGATTGGCCAGGCCTTTGGCGGTAATGGTGTCACCGTGCGCGACCGTGCTGGCCTACGCGCCGCATTGGAAGAGGCCATGAGCAGCGACCGTTTCACCGTGATCGCCGCCGAAATAGAGCCAGGTGGTTACGACGGAAGGATCTGAGGCAAACTCGGCATGTCGCACCAGCCAAAACGTCAAAAGGTGATGGCTTGGCATTTCGTGCCTCAACAGGTATCAGCCGCCACAGCGAACATGGAGCCGGGTGCAATCCCCGGCTGGCTCTTCCGGCCGCCTATCCGCCGGATAAACCACGACAGACAAGATAGACAAAACCGCGAGCCTTTATCCGCGGCCTATGGATACGGACCTGTTCATGATGTCACTGACCCGATACCGCCAAGAATGGACGAGCAATATACGGGGGGACCTTCTCTCTGGGTTGGTTGTTGCGCTGGCGCTCATCCCCGAGGCGATTGCCTTTTCCATCATCGCGGGCGTGGACCCCAAGGTGGGCTTGTACGCGTCTTTCTCTATCGCTGTGATTATCTCCATCACAGGCGGACGGCCCGGCATGATCTCTGCCGCGACGGCGGCGACGGCTGTTCTCATGGTTACTCTGGTGAAAGAACACGGGCTGCAATACCTGCTCGCCGCGACAGTTCTGGCCGGTCTCTTGCAGATTGCCGCAGGGTTTCTGAGACTTGGCTATGTGATGCGATTTGTTTCGAAATCGGTGATGACGGGCTTTGTCAACGCGCTCGCCATTCTGATCTTCATGGCGCAACTGCCCGAGCTTGACCCCTCCAAGGTGCCGATGCTGACCTATGCTCTTGTGGCGGGGGGGCTTGCGATCATTTATCTCTTCCCCCGGATCACCACGGCGGTTCCATCACCCTTGGTCACCATCATCGTGCTGACCGCACTGACCCTTGTCATGGGCTGGGATGTGCGCACGGTGGGCGACATGGGCGATCTGCCCGACACGCTGCCGATCTTCCTTATCCCCGACATTCCCCTGAATTTCGAGACGCTGGCGATCATCTTTCCCTACTCAGTCGCGGTTGCCGTTGTCGGTCTACTGGAAAGCCTGATGACCCAGCAGATCGTTGACGACCTGACCGACACGTCCTCTGACCGCAATCAGGAATGCATCGGGCAGGGCATCGCCAATACCGCCACCGGATTCATCGGTGGCATGGCTGGCTGTGCCATGATCGGCCAGTCGATCATCAACGTGAAATCCGGCGGGCGCGGGCGGCTATCGTGCTTTGTCGCAGGTATATTCCTGCTAATCCTCTGCGTCGTGCTTGGCGACATTGTTGCGATGATCCCGATGGCGGCGCTGGTCGCGATCATGATCATGGTCTCGATCGGAACGTTCTCTTGGTCGTCGGTGGCGAACCTGCGCGAGCATCCGAGATCCTCATCCATTGTCATGCTGGCGACGGTGGTCTGCGTCGTCTACACCCATAACCTTGCCATCGGGGTGATGGTGGGCGTCCTGTTGTCGGGCATCTTTTTCGCGTGGAAAATCTCGCAACTGTTCCGTGTGCGCAGCGAGATTACACCCGACGGGACACACCGCACCTATTATGTCGAGGGGCAGCTTTTCTTTGCCTCGTCCGAGGATTTCATGCGTGCTTTTGACTTCAAGGAAGCGCCCGAAAAGGTCACCATCGACCTGAGCCGCGCACATATCTGGGACATTTCTTCTGTTGCGGCACTGGACATGGCCGTGCTCAAATTCCGCCGCGAAGGGGCAGAGGTAGACCTGATCGGCCTGAACACCGCATCCGAGACCATCGTGGACAGGCTTGCCGTACATGACAAGCCGGGCGCGATGGATCAACTCTTGGACCATTGAAGAGGACGCAAGGATGACAACGAACACGCTCATTGCCTTGGTAGACGGGTCGGCCTACTCCGAAAGCGTTTGCCACCATGCTGCCTGGATCGCAGGGACGGCGGGTTGGAAGGTCAAGATTTATCACGTGATGGGGCGACGTCAGGGTGTTGAGGCACAGGATCTTTCGGGCACGATCCGTCTTGGCGCGCGCACGCAACTACTTGAGCAGCTCTCGGCACTGGATACAGAGCGCGCCAAACTGACCCATGAACATGGTCGCGCGATCCTAGAGGATGCCAAAGCGATCGTTCAGGCCGATGGCAAAATCGAGGTTGAGACCCGCTTGCGTCAGGGCGACCTGATCGAGACGGTGACCGCGAAAGAAGAAACCGGCGAGATGATCGTCGTCGGCAAACGCGGAGAGGCTGCCGGCACGGCGATGAAGCATCTCGGCTCCAACCTTGAACGCATTGTGCGCGCCAGCCACAAGCCAGTCCTGATCGCCAACCGGGCCTACAAGCCGGTAAAATCGGTTCTCGTGGCCTTTGATGGCGGTGCGTCATCGCTCAAGGCGGTTGACTACATGTCCCGCAGCCCACTTTTTGCGGGGCTGAACATCACACTCGTGTTTGCCGGCAAAGACAGCCCCGACATCCGCAAATCGCTGGAAGATGCCGCAGCAACGCTAAAGGCCGGGGGGCTGGAGGCCAGCATCGACATTCAGAACGGCGAGCCGGAAACGGCTCTTGCGAAGGTAACAGCCGCGGAACAGCATGATTTGCTGGTCATGGGCGCCTATGGCCATTCTCGTGTGCGCTCGCTCATCATCGGGTCGACGACAACCGAAATGGTCCGCTCGTGCCGCGTGCCTGTACTGGTGATCCGCTAAGACAATCGCCAATCGCGCGGTCAGGTCCAGTCAGCCTCGGTAATGTCCATCTTGCGTATCCGCGAATACAGCGTTGTCGGTTTGATCCCGAGAAGGTCGGCAGCACCTGTTGGCCCGGAGACCCGCCCGCCGGTTTCACGCAAAGCGGCGACCAGATTGTTGCGCTCAAGCTCTTGCATTTGAGCCTCTGTCCTGACCATCAGGCTTTGGGCCTGCGCCGCACTGGAACCCGTCAGCTCGATCGTCAGCTTTCTTTCAGGTGATACGATGGCCGCCCGCTCCATCACGTTATGCAATTCGCGCACATTGCCGGGCCAGTGATACCCATGCAGTTGCTTGACCACCCGTTCAGTCATGACGGGAACGGGGCGGTTCAATCTGCGACAGCTTATTTCCAGAAGATGCCCGGCCAAGAGGGGGATATCCTCCTTGCGGTCCCTGAGCGGAGTGCACGCGATGGGAAAGACATTGAGGTAAAATAACAGATCTTCACGGATGCGCCCTGATTTTACCGCCTCTTCCGGTGTTTCCTTCATCGCGGCCATGACATGCAGATCAAGGGATCTTGCCCGCGTATCACCCAGCCGCGTGACGCTTTCATCCTGAAGCGATTGCAGCAGCCGCCCCTGTACCTCCCACGGTAAATCCGAGACGTCATCCAGAAAAAGCGTGCCACCATGGGCAAGCTCCAGCCTGCCGGGTTTGTCGCGTATGGCACCGGGAAAGGCACCGCGAACCTGCCCAAAGAGTTCCATTTCCACCTCATCCGCGGACACCGACCCGCATTTGAAATGGATCATGGTCCGACGCGCACGCGGGCTTGCCTTGTGTATGGCGCTGGCGACGAGAGCCTTGCCTGTACCAGTCTCTCCGGTGATGAGCACGGTCGCGTCTGTGGGCGCAACCAGATCAATTCGCGCGCGCAATTGTTTGATCGCGGCGGAATTGCCGATGATGTCGTGATGCGCCCGCTCTGATGTAATCGCCTCTTGCAGATAAGCGTTTTCCTCTTCGAGCTTGTCACGCAGGGACGCCACCTCTGCCAACGCATCATGCAGCTTGCGTTCGTTTTCCTTGCGTTCGCTAATATCCCTGAAAATCACCACCGCACCGACAAGCACCTGTTGGTCATAAATCGGGGTCGACACGTACTCGACCCGTATCGGCTTGCCATCCTTGCGCCAGAACACCTCGTCATCGACGCGGTTCACCTGCTCAAAGCGAAAGGACTGGTAGATCTTGCACTCATGCGCCGGGTACATCTCTCCGTTCAGGTGATGGTGGTGGATCATGGAATGGATGTTGCGCCCCAGCAGATCCTCACCAGTCCAGCCAAGCATCTCGCGGGCGGCACGGTTGACGAAGGTGGTCTTACCCTCAGAATTGACCCCGTAGATCCCCTCGCCAGCGGCGTTGAGGATCAACTGGTTCTCGCGTTCCAGCTCGGAGAAAAACTTTTCCGCCCGCTTCCATTCGGTCAGACCAGCACGATGCATGGCGGCAGTTTCCGCCACGGCCGTGCGTTTCTCAAAGGCGTTCAGATCTGTCAGAAGCAAGAGTGTATGACCGGGCGTTTCGACAAGGCTCCTTGCCCGCATCTCGCAGCGCAGGCTGACGCCGCCGGTGGTATAAAGTTCCACTTCGCGGCTCCATCCTTCGCCGCGATATTCCACCTCCTGTAGAAAGACGATGAAGCGGGCAAAGGCTGGTCCGACATGCGCGGAAAACGGCTGTGGCGGCGGCGCGTCCTCCTGCCCGTTCAGTAGCTTTGCGGCGGCGCGATTCCACGTGGTCACACGGTCGTTGCCCATGTCGAGGATCAGCGCCGCGTCTGGCAGCGCAGAGATCAGAGAATCAAATCGGCTGGGATCATCAAGCATGGAGCAAGCTTAGCGGGGCACCATGGGATACAAAAACGAAATTTCGTAAAATACTAAATATCGTAAATATATGGCGTGCCCGTATTGGATTAATATATTGTTTTCATTGTATTTTTCAGCATCGTCTAAATTTTAATCACCAGCTATTCCGTCCCTCTGATTCCTGTGAAGATTGGGTCAACGCCAAACTTCGACCTAGGACCTCTGAAAGGATAGCCAATGACCATCAAGAGCTTGGGAAACCCGTTTTCTGAAAAAACCGACCTGCGACACGGCGCAGAGTGCGGATGTGAAAGCTGCGCGTCCGGCCATGCGCATGTAAAGGGCGACGCGCTGCCCGAGGCCATGTCCACAGACCAGATGCTGGAACGCGCCGTTGAGAACGCGGTCGTGCGCTCTGTTTTCGGACAAAGCGACATCGGTCGCCGGTCTTTCATGGGTATGCTTGGCGGCGGCACAGTGGCCTCCGCACTCGCATCTGTGTTTCCGCTCGACAAGGCGAAGGCCGCTATTCTGGATGAGCTTGGCCCCCCTGAAAAGACAGACCTCAACATTGGCTTTGTCCCGATCACCTGCGCGACGCCGATCATCATGGCGCAGCCGCTCGGCTTTTATGAGCGCTACGGTCTGAATGCACAGGTCATCAAAACCGCCGGTTGGGCTGTTGCGCGGGACAAATCGCTGTCGGGTGAATACGACGCCAGCCACATGCTGACACCCATGCCGCTTGCCATGACACTGGGTGCGGGATCGGTCGCAGAGCCCTACATCATGCCCGCCGTAGAAAACATCAACGGTCAGGCGATCGTGCTGTCGAATGAGCATCTGGACAAGCGCGATCCCAAACAGTGGAAGGGCTTCACCTTTGGTGTGCCGTTCGAATATTCGATGCACAACTTTCTGCTGCGCTATTATGTGGCCGAATTCGGTCTCGACCCCGATGTCGATATCCAGATCCGCGTTGTACCCCCGCCAGAGATGGTCGCCAACCTGCGTGCTGGCAACCTTGACGGCTATCTGTCACCCGACCCGTTCAACCAGCGTGCAGTTTGGGAGGGCATCGGCTTTATCCATATTCTCACCAAGGAGATCTGGGAGGGTCACCCCTGCTGTGCCTTTGCCGCCCCGCTGTCCTTTGCAGAGGAACTGCCCAACACCTATGGCGCGCTGCTCAAGTCAATCATCGACGCAACGCAATACGCGTCCAACCCCGACAACCGAAAAGAGATCTCGGCCGCCATTGCACCGACCAACTATCTCAATCAGCCGGTGCCGGTCATCGAACAGGTTCTCACCGGGACCTATGCCGACGGTCTGGGAGAGGTGCAAAACGTGCCGGACCGGATCGACTTTGACCCCTTCCCATGGCACTCGATGGGTGTCTGGATCCTGACCCAGATGAAGCGGTGGGGCTATATCGAAGGCGATGTCGACTATCGCGGCGTGGCCGAGCAGGTCTATCTCGCGGCGGATGCCAAAAAGGTCATGAACGATCTGGGATACGACGCACCAGACGTGACCTACAAATCGCACACGATCATGGGCAAAACCTTTGATCCGGCGGAACCAGAGGCATATGTCTCCAGCTTCCCGATCGGCAAGGGTTGATCCATGCTGGACAACCTGACTGTAAATCAACGCGCGGCGATCCTATCGGTCGCGATGCTGGTTGGGGGTCTCCTGATATGGGAGGCCTCCATTCCGGCACAGAAACTGGCGACGGACCTCACGGAATACGAAAAACTGATGGGTCTCGGAGAAGAGCGAGCTGGTGTGCCGCCGCCCTCTGACGTGCTGGCAAAGGCGTGGGAGCAGCTAAGCAACCCGTTCTATGATGCAGGCCCCAACGACAAAGGTATCGGCATCCAGATCGGGTATTCGATCTACCGGGTTCTCACCGGCTATTTCCTTGCTGCCATTGTGGCCATTCCTTTGGGTTTTCTCATCGGGATGAGTCAAGTGGCCTACAAGGCGTTCAACCCGTTCATTCAGGTTTTGCGGCCAATCTCGCCGCTGGCATGGATGCCATTGGCGTTGTTCATCATCCAGGATTCAGAGGCGAGCGCGATCTTCGTGATCTTCATCTGCTCGATCTGGCCGATGCTGATCAACACGGCCTTTGGCGTGGCAGGGGTGCGATCCGACTGGGTGAATGTGGCCCGCACACATGAGCTTGGCAGCTTCAAGACCGCGATGACAGTGATCCTGCCAGCCGCGGCACCAACGATCATCACGGGTATGCGCATCTCTATCGGCATCGCGTGGCTGGTTATCGTCGCCGCCGAGATGCTCGTGGGTGGCACCGGGATTGGCTATTACGTCTGGAACGAGTGGAACAACCTCGACCTCACCTCAGTCATCTTCTCCATTCTCATGATCGGCGTTGTCGGCATGTTGCTGGATGCGGCCTTCGGCGTGCTTCAACGCGCCGTGGCCTATGCGGAATAAGGAGCAAGC